>NZ_OX030782.1:3601683-3918078 GCF_943733665.1 Aquimarina sp. Aq107
ATAAAACCGAGTCTAAAATAATCTATAGATTTTAAAAATAACACATGTATGTTTAGACCTATAATCATAAAAAATACTGACGCCATTAATCCAAAAATATTCTCATTAGAATATACTTCAAAAAGAAAAAAGGGTGTACAATTGATTAAAAAACATAAAAGGAAACCAAACAAAGGTTTTTTTATTTTCCAAAACCCAAAAAAGAGCAATAGCAACCCAATAGTAAATATAAGTCCATTAAATAATTTTATAGATGGATTTTCTGGAGACCCTTTAAGATAAGCATTGGGCAAATATGCCAAAATCCGGGCGCTTTCACCGAGTCTAGACCAATGCCTATACTCCATAATTAAGTCTTTACCTCTATTAGTTATTTCTTTATTTGCACCTTCTTCTGAGTATTCTAAATCCTTATTTAAGGTAGCCAAAGGAAAATGATCAGTGTAAAAATAAAAATAAGCAAATTTATATGCTTTATCCGATGAGAAACCAGAAGCATCTCTTCTGGCTTGAATCGACGAATAATCACTATAATTAGACTTAATATACAGCCCAGTATTAAATAAAACAATAGACAATAATATTATCTTAAGCCCTTTTTTACTTTTCAAAAACAGCTCGAAACGATTAATTGTATTCATCAATGAATTCATATTAATCATTTTTTTGTTTAATAATATAAATAGGTCTCTTACGCATTTCTTGTATTAATTTCTCAAAATAAAGTGACAAGATAGAAAGCGTAACAAATAAAATAGAAAATGAAGCAGACATAAAAATGATTATAGTGTTATATCCAGACGGAGCTGTAGTTCCATTTAAATATGTATACAAAGTATATACTATCATGCCGATAGTGAATAAAATAAAAATAATCGATAAAAAAATACTAATTCTTAATGGCTTATTAGAAAAAGAAAATATTGCATTAAACGCCAACTTAAGTAACATAATATAAGAATAGTTGCTCTCTCCATATTTTCTCGCAGGTGCGTTGAACGATAATTTACTTTTAGAAAAACCTAATGATTGTATAAACCCACGTATAAATCTATTACGATCCCTGAAATTAGAGGCAAGTATAACTTTAATACGATTAGAAATTAAAAAGAAATCAGTAGAATTTTCTTCAAATTTAATAGCCGACAAATAATTTATTACCTTATAAAATATTTTTGAAAACTTCTTCTTAAAATATCCATTATCTTCACGCTGTGAACGCTGCATTAATACAATATCGTTTCCACTGTTATATGCTTCAATCATTTTAGGTATCTCTTCAGGAGGATGTTGCCCATCAGAATCAATACAAATAATTGCATCACCAGATGCATTATCAATCCCGGCTATCATAGCAGATTCATGTCCAAAATTTTTAGAAAATTCAATGCTAATATTTTTAATATTATTCAATGATTTTTCTTTTCTTATTTCATCAATTAACCTCTGCGTTCCATCCGTACTTCCATCATTTACCCATATTAGTTCAAAACTTCTTTTAGGCATGGAAATCAATACGCTCTCCAACGAATTCCAAAAATGAATCACACTCTCCTCTTCATTAAACAATGATATTACTATTGAGATATTTTGTTTGTTCATTTTTGGTTATTGAAATTTGACATTATTCAAAACAAGAAATCTAAATTACTTTCTTTACAAAAGGGTGATAATCTCCTTTTAGAGAAACAATTTCAGCATTTCTAATATCGTGGACAATTTGTATTGAGGTTTTAGCATCCAAAAGCCCATAACCATTACCTTCTAATATACTCTCATAACTACGTGTATGTAACTCTGTAAACCCTGTACTAAACTCTATTTCTTTATTATCAATGGTAATTGAACGGTATGTTCTTTTCCCTTGTGCTTTTATATCTTCGGGAATATTGTCGTAATTAATAGACAAAAACCAACGAACTCTAGCTTTTTCGAATTCTAAAAATCCAGAAGCACTATCATCTGTTAATAAATGAACTTTGTTTCCTTTAACCTTTCCAAAAACCCAAGATAACATATCGTAAAAATGAACTCCAATATTTGTTGCTATTCCTCCAGATTTAGAAACATCTCCTTTCCAAGAAGCGTGATACCAATTACCTCGAGAAGTTAAGTAGGTTAAGTCGAAATCATAAATTTTGTCTTTAGGACCATTATCTACCTTCTCCTTTAATGCTATAATACTTGGATGCAATCTCAATTGTAAAATAGTATTTACTTTCCCTTCAGATTCTTTTTCAATTTCAACCAATGTATCAATGTTCCAAGGATTAAGAACCAATGGTTTCTCACATATTGCACTAGCTCCTCTTCTTAATGCCATTCTAATATGAGAATCATGCAAATAATTTGGTGTACAAATACTAACATAGTCAAGTTGAATATTTCTTCTTCTCTTTAATTTCTCTATATGTCTATCAAAACGTTCAAATTCCACGAAAAAATGTGATTGAGGGAAATAACTATCAATAACACCAACACTATCAAATTTATCCAATGCAGCTATCAAATTATTCTCTGTATCCTTAATTGCTTTTAAGTGCCTTGGAGCTATATAACCCCCAACACCCATAATTGCAAAGTTCTTATTTTTCATCTATTAAATTTTAAAAACATTTCCTGAGATAAGTTCATATTTCTCTTTACTTTCTGGACAGATAGCTATGTCATCAGTATCAAAATCAAGCCTATGTCCATATTCGCTCATCCACCCTATTTGCTTAGCAGGATTCCCAACAACCAGGGCATACGGTTTCACTTCTTTTGTAACAACAGTACCAGCACCTATAAATGCATACATACCAATATTATTACCGCAAACGATAGTAGCATTAGCTCCGATAGTAGCTCCTTTACCTACATGAGTTTTGGCGTATTCCTTTTTTCTATCTATAGCACTTCTAGGATTTGTAACATTAGTAAAAACACAAGAAGGTCCCAAAAAAACATTATCATCGCAAACAACTCCGGTGTACAAAGAAACATTATTTTGAACTTTCACATTATCTCCCAAAATTACTTTCGGTGAAATCACAACATTTTGTCCTATGTTACATTTTCTACCTATTACGGAATTAGGCATAATATGAGAAAAGTGCCATATTTTACTACCTTCTCCAATAAAACATCCATCATCAACCACTGACGTTTCATGAGCAAAATAATTCTTATCCATTTAATTAATTTATTTCTATAGGAAACCTTGTTATTGTTACTATACAGAATATGTGTCTCCCAAATATAAAATAATTCATTTTGTTTATTTGTTTTAGAAAAAATACTTTTTTAAAGCCTAATTATTTTCGATTTAAATTCATCAGGATTAATTACCAAACGAATAAATACTTGACATAAACAAAAATATTTATCTTCAATACAATTAAAAAGACATAAAAACAACTATATTTAAACCCATTTACACGAAAAATAAGGGAATACTACAATCACAAACCTTAACAAACCATAAGCGATACAATCACCAATTACAATTAAAATTTTAAAGCTAGATGTTTAAAAATTTTACTTCAAAAAAATTCGAAATAAAAATCTTAGTAGCAATACTAATTGCTACTTTTTTTATATACATCAACCATTTCGACAATCCCTTTATCTTCGACGATATGCATACAGTCGTTAACAACGATTCTATAAGAACTTTAGATAATTGGCTCGTTTTTTTCAAAGATGCAGATACATTCAGTTCATTACCTGGAAATAGAGCGTATCGCCCTATGATCACATTGATGAACGCTATTGATTACAATATTGCAGGAAAATTGGACTCTAATTATTATCATTCCCACATCTTTTTATGGTTTTTGGTATTAATTGTATTAGTTTTTCTATTATTAAAACATATCTACAAAACATCTTTAACAAAAAATAAGTTTGTTGGACTAACTGCATTGTTCGCAACTGCATGGTTTGCATTTCATGCTGCAAATGCGGAAACTATTAATTATATATGCGCTAGGTCAGATTCTTTTTCGACATTATGTATTGTAGCTTCTCTCATTTTATACATAAATACTACAACTAGGAAATGGCACCTTTATCTTATTACTATGGTTATTGGAATATGGACAAAACAAACTGGAGTCATGTTTTTTCCTATTTTAGTATCTTATGTAATACTTTTTGAAGAACATGAAATTTTATCTCCTTCCAAGAAAAATATTCTTCCCAAGCTCCTAAAGATTTTTAAAAAAACTGCTCCTTCTGGAATTATAGCTTCTTCTCTCTTTATTTTAAATCAATATTACCTAACGCCGGAATCTACGGATTCTACTAATTATTTTGTTACAAGATTTGAATATTTCAGCACACAATGGTACATTATCACACATTATTTAAGCAACTTCATTTTACCCATAAACCTTAGTGCAGATCCAGATTTCACCATTATAAAACCTTGGTACAGCTTTAAAACACTATTTGGATTAAGTATAATAATTGGAATGTTATTTACAATGGTAAAAACATCTTTAAAAAAAGAATTAAGACCTATTTCATTCGGTATAGCTTGGTTTTTTATTGCTTTATTGCCTACAACTCTAAATCCTCTTTTCCAAATCGCTAATGACCATAGAATGTTTTTTCCTTTTATTGGGCTTTTTATTGCTGTCCCATATGGATTGCTAAAAGTTATTGAAAAACAAAAGACTGTTGAGAAAGAAAAAAAACAAAACATTTACATAATATCTATTATTGCTTTAATTCTTTTAGGCCACGGATATGGTACTACTCAAAGAAATAAAGTTTGGAATTCCATCGAGTCTATTTGGCTTGATGTAGTTATCAAAAGCCCTAAAAATGGAAGAGGACAGATGAATTATGGTTTGACTCAAATGCAAAAAGGAAATTATGATATAGCACTCAATTACTTCAATAAAGCCTATTCATTAAGTCCAAATTACTATGTTTTACATATAAATTTAGCAATTCTTCACGCTGCTAAAAAGGATTATAGTAAAGCTGAAGAATATTTCAATTCTGCAATTAAATTAAGTACAAGTTCTCCTTCTGCTGACTATTATTATGCAAAATTTCTTTTTGATCAAAAAAAATATTTAAAAGCTGAAAAGCACGTGAAAATTGCGCTTCAAAAAAGCCCTAATCATACGCTATCTAAGAACCTTTTAAATAACATTTCAAAAAGCTTAACTAAAATACAAGAGGAAATAAACTCATTAAAAAATCAAACAAAAAACACTAATGACCCTATAAAGCTTTTAGATCTAAGTTTAAAATATTATCAAATAAAAGAATATAAATCAGTTATAACAACCTGCGAAAAAATATTACAAATTGATCCAAAAAATGCTTTTGCCTACAACAATATATGTTCTGCCTATAATCAATTACAAGAATGGAAACTTGGAGCCGAAGCTTGTCAAAAAGCAATTAAATTAAATCCAAATTATTCATTAGCAAAAAATAATTTAAAATGGGCAACAAGTAATCTCAAAAAAATAAATAAAGAATAAAATTAAAATATAATGCTTAACAATAAAACAGTTGCAGTAGTAGTACCCTGTTATAATGAATCTCAACAAATAATGATGGTTCTAAATAGCATGCCTTCTTTTGTTGATAGAATTATTGTAGTTGATGATGCTTCAAAAGATGATACCGTCGAAACGGTGATAAAAAACCTAACCGATAACACATCAACTCTCGAAATAACTTCTAACTTAAATAACGAGATTATACCTAATATTTATAATCGTGCAGATATTGAAGTAAAGCAAAAAAGTATTGATGAAATTCAAAAATTTACTCCTTCAGAAATTATTAATCAAAATCCAGATTTTGAAAAAATAATTATAATTAAACATCTCGAAAATGGAGGTGTTGGAGCAGCTATTGCAACTGGATATAAGTGGTGTAAAGATCATAATATTGATTGTACAGCAGTAATGGCTGGAGATGGACAAATGGATCCTGATGAATTAGAATCTATTTGTAAACCCGTCATAGAAGAAGATATAGATTACGTTAAAGGAAATCGTTTGATCCATAAAAGCGCCTGGGTAATTATCCCAAGAGTGCGCTTTTTAGGCAACTCAATTCTTAGTATACTAACCAAGATCGCTTCAGGATACTGGGGAGTGTCAGATACTCAAAGTGGATATACTGCAATATCAAATAATGCTCTAAATTCTGTACCTCTTTATGACATCTATAAAAGATATGGAATGCCCAATGATTTATTAGTAAAACTTAATATTGCATTCTGTACTATTAGAGAAGTAAAGATTAAACCAATATATGGTGTAGGTGAAAAATCAAAATTAAATATCATCAAAGTATCTTTACCTATACTCTTTTTATTAGTTCGGTGCTTTTTCAAAAGACTTCAAACAAAATATTTATATCGTAGTTTCCATCCTTTATATTTATTGTATTGGGTCGCTTTTATTATTGGTATCATTAATAGTTATTTCTTCTACCAACTAATAACTAATTTTTTTGTTCCAAATTCTAAAACACCGACAGATTATCTAATCATATTTATCTTCCTAACCATATCAGGATTTCAATCATTGTTATTCGCAATGTGGATGGATATTCAAGATAACGAAAGGTTATCCAAATAATAAAATTATTATTTCATTTGTTTTAAATCTTTTAAACGTATCGGTGATAAATAAAACCAAATAGCTCCGGGAATAAATGAAATTAATTGAAGAATAAATATAATTAAGGATAAAGCTATAGCATCTTCTGCAGAAAGATCATACAACTGAAAAATAAAAATCAAAGATGTTTCGCGAACTCCAATTCCTAACACTGTAACAGGAAGCAATGTCAGTATCCCTAAAACAAAAGTCCCCAAAAACAGCCCTAAATGATCAATCTCAATTCGCATAGCCCAGGCAACATAATTAAAAACTCCATACATCATAATCATACTTAAGCAGGTAATCACAAAACCCAGTATACTTTTAGAGCATCCAAGATTATGAGAATTGAATGCTTCTATCCAAGGCTTAACAATTCTCTTAAACTTACCTCTAAACCTGTAAATCAATAAAAAAAATGTTATTACGCCTATCAAGGAAAATACCAATCCTATGTTGTTGTTTGGTAATTTTAGAACACCAAAATTAAACTGATAATAAAACAACGCTAATAAACTGAAAAACATTAAACCAACTAAATCAAAAAGACGATCCATAATCAAGCTAGACCAACCTATTTTCTGAGTAGGTAATTCATCCTTAATATAAAATAATCTACCAAAATCTCCCAAGCGTCCTGGGGTGATATTAGCCAAAAAAAGGCCTATAAAAAAAACTTTAAAGGCTTTATATTGTACTAAAGGAATTCCGTATGAATTCGAAATAATTTTCCACCTTATACTTTTCAAGTAAAAAGCTAACCATAAAATAAATACCGCGATAATGATATGAATAAAAGAAATCTTTTTAATTGATTCAAAAGTTTCTTCCCAACCTACTTTATATATTAGATAAAAAAATAAGGTTATTCCAATAAATTTTAACCAAAAGCTAATATTTAACAAATACTTCTTAGTCATTAATTTAAAATAATACTTTTTTCTTTTTCTATATTACCAATAAATACTAAATCACCATGTACTTTTTTACAAGAATAAAATTTCATTTTCATTTCTTGTTCAAGCATCCATTTGTAAGGAAAAAACCGTACATGCTCATCTAAAGTATAATAATAAGCTCTTTGACAAGGAACTACTACACATAAAGTTTTTTTAGTAATTCTTTTTAATTCTCTAACAGCTTTTTCAAAATCTATAACATGTTCCAAAGTATGTGTAGAGAAGACTACATCAAAGGAATTATCTTCAAAAGGCAAATTTTCTATATTAGCCTGAAAATAATCACTATGATCAAAACTTTTACCACCTATAATATCACATCCCACAGTTTTAAATCCTTTTTTATTCGCATATTCGAGTAAGAATCCATTTCCACATCCAACATCAATAAATGTTTGGTTATCAGATTTTATCTCTTCAAATACATATTTTAGGCATTGTTTAGACATATCAGTCTGTCTAGTGTTAGAAAACCTTGTATCCCTATTAGAATAAAAATCAGAAAACTCCTTCTCTGACCATTTAAAAATTGTGGATTTTAAATTCATTACGGTTTTTATATCCCTTCCTTTATATGCATAATAATAGAATAGAAACATGAAAAACTTAGAATCTCTGATAACTGGCGGTAACCACTCATCCATAAAATACCTAACAATATTTGTAAAACTTCTACTATTCATAAATAAACCTTTATTGTTTGAAGCTGAAATAACGAATGTAAGTATTACCAAACAGAATTTCTACTTTAACAATAAAAAAACTGATAAAACAAACCTATAATTAGCCTTAAGTAAAATAAGGCATTCGCCAAATCTGAAAAACAAAAGAAACAAAAAAAGCTTCACCATAATGATGAAGCTTTGAGCGGGAGACCAGGTTCGAACTGGCGACATTCAGCTTGGAAGGCTGACGCTCTACCAACTGAGCTACTCCCGCTTTTCAGGCGCAAATGTATTATATTTTATGAAAAATAAAAATAAAAATATTTTTATTTTTATTTTTGAACTATCCTCTCAATTTGCCTTAAGATCAAAAAAAGTCGCTCTTCACATTGAATAATAGTGTCTTATACTCAAGTCAAAAATCGAATAAAAAAGTATTTTATCGAAAATAATTGCATTTAATCGGATAAAATATGTATTTTTGTAGTTAATAAAATATTAATATATTAGCAACTTATCTAACTTAGCTTAGATAAAAGACTAGTTTTGTTTAAAGAAAATAGTTACGTGATAACCCCAAACAAAGAGAGGTAAAACTCTTTTTTGAAAAGAAATTTCCTACAGCCTATGAAGGTAAAATTACTTCTTTTTATATGTATACTTTCATCATTAAGCCATGTATATGCACAGGTGAAAGTTGGTGACAATCCTAACCAAATAGATACTTCTTCTATTTTGGAATTAGAAAGTGTTGACAAAGCGTTCGTTTTGACAAGAATAAATACTGCTCAAATGAATGCACTTACTCCTTTAAACGGAGCGTTAGTGTACAATACGGATGACCAATGTATTTTTCAATTCAACAATAACAGTTGGACCAGTTTATGTAATGGCAACGATAATCAAGCATTAACATTTAATTCAACTACCAATATACTAACACTAGAAAATGGTGGGTCTGTTGATTTAACTTCTCTAATAAACGATCAAGACTCCGACCCTACTAATGAAATCCAAATTTTAAGTCAAACTGGTAATACTATTACCTTATCTAACGGAGGAGGAAGTTTTACAGAAACCATATCCACTCTTATGGATAATGGCGATGGTACATTTACTTATACTTCCGAAGATGGTACTATAACAAATATTGGTACTATAGGTGCACAAGGACCCACTGGTGCACAAGGACCACAAGGTGATACTGGGGCGCAAGGACCACAAGGTATTCAAGGACCACAAGGAGACACCGGTGCACAAGGACCGCAAGGTATTCAAGGACCGCAAGGAGACACTGGTGCACAAGGACCGCAAGGTGATACTGGTGCGCAAGGACCACAAGGTGATACTGGTGCGCAAGGACCGCAAGGTATTCAAGGACCTCAAGGAGACACTGGTGCGCAAGGACCACAAGGTATTCAAGGACCGCAAGGAGACACTGGTGCACAAGGGCCACAAGGAGACACCGGTGCACAAGGACCACAAGGAGACACTGGTGCACAAGGACCACAAGGTATTCAAGGACCGCAAGGTGATACTGGTGCGCAAGGACCACAAGGTATTCAAGGACCTCAAGGAGACACTGGTGCACAAGGGCCACAAGGTATTCAAGGACCGCAAGGAGACACTGGTGCGCAAGGACCACAAGGTATTCAAGGACCACAAGGTATTCAAGGACCGCAAGGAGACACTGGTGCGCAAGGACCTCAAGGAGACACTGGTGCGCAAGGACCACAAGGTATTCAAGGACCGCAAGGAGACACTGGTGCACAAGGGCCACAAGGTATTCAAGGACCGCAAGGAGACACTGGTGCACAAGGACCACAAGGTATTCAAGGACCGCAAGGTGATACTGGGGCGCAAGGACCACAAGGTATTCAAGGACCGCAAGGTGATACTGGTGCGCAAGGACCACAAGGTATTCAAGGACCGCAAGGGGACACTGGTGCACAAGGACCGCAAGGTATTCAGGGACCTCAAGGAGACACTGGTGCACAAGGAACGCAAGGTGATACTGGTGCGCAAGGACCGCAAGGTATTCAAGGACCTCAAGGAGACACTGGTGCACAAGGACCACAAGGTATTCAAGGACCGCAAGGTGATACTGGGGCGCAAGGACCACAAGGTATTCAAGGACCGCAAGGTGACACTGGTGCGCAAGGACCACAAGGTATTCAAGGACCTCAAGGAGACACTGGTGCGCAAGGACCACAAGGTATTCAAGGAACGCAAGGTGATACTGGTGCGCAAGGACCACAAGGAGACACTGGTGCGCAAGGACCACAAGGTGATACTGGTGCGCAAGGACCACAAGGTATTCAAGGACCACAAGGAGACACTGGTGCGCAAGGACCGCAAGGTATTCAAGGACCGCAAGGAGACACTGGTGCACAAGGACCGCAAGGTATTCAAGGACCACAAGGTGATACTGGTGCGCAAGGACCACAAGGTATTCAAGGACCACAAGGAGACACTGGTGCGCAAGGACCGCAAGGTATTCAAGGACCTCAAGGAGACACTGGTGCGCAAGGACCACAAGGTATTCAGGGACCTCAAGGAGACACTGGTGCACAAGGGCCACAAGGTATTCAAGGACCGCAAGGAGACACTGGTGCACAAGGGCCACAAGGTATTCAAGGACCGCAAGGAGACACTGGTGCACAAGGACCACAAGGTATTCAAGGACCGCAAGGAGACACTGGTGCACAAGGGCCACAAGGTATTCAAGGACCGCAAGGAGACACTGGTGCGCAAGGACCACAAGGTATTCAAGGACCGCAAGGTGATACTGGTGCGCAAGGACCGCAAGGTATTCAAGGACCTCAAGGAGACACTGGTGCGCAAGGACCACAAGGTATTCAAGGACCGCAAGGAGACACTGGTGCACAAGGGCCACAAGGTATTCAAGGACCGCAAGGAGACACTGGTGCACAAGGACCGCAAGGTGATACTGGTGCGCAAGGACCACAAGGTGATACTGGTGCGCAAGGACCGCAAGGTATTCAAGGACCTCAAGGAGACACTGGTGCACAAGGGCCACAAGGAGATACTGGTACACAAGGACCACAAGGTATTCAAGGACCACAAGGAGACACTGGTGCGCAAGGGCCACAAGGTATTCAAGGACCGCAAGGAGACACTGGTGCACAAGGACCACAAGGTATTCAAGGACCGCAAGGAGACACTGGTGCACAAGGGCCACAAGGTATTCAAGGACCGCAAGGAGACACTGGTGCGCAAGGACCACAAGGTATTCAAGGACCGCAAGGAGACACTGGTGCACAAGGGCCACAAGGTATTCAAGGACCGCAAGGAGACACTGGTGCGCAAGGACCACAAGGTATTCAAGGACCGCAAGGTGATACTGGTGCGCAAGGACCGCAAGGTATTCAAGGACCTCAAGGAGACACTGGTGCGCAAGGACCACAAGGTATTCAAGGACCGCAAGGAGACACTGGTGCACAAGGGCCACAAGGTATTCAAGGACCGCAAGGAGACACTGGTGCACAAGGACCGCAAGGTGATACTGGTGCGCAAGGACCACAAGGTGATACTGGTGCGCAAGGACCGCAAGGTATTCAAGGACCTCAAGGAGACACTGGTGCACAAGGGCCACAAGGAGATACTGGTACACAAGGACCACAAGGTATTCAAGGACCGCAAGGAGACACTGGTGCGCAAGGACCACAAGGTATTCAAGGACCGCAAGGAGACACTGGTGCACAAGGGCCACAAGGTGATACTGGGGCGCAAGGACCACAAGGTATTCAAGGACCACAAGGAGACACTGGTGCGCAAGGACCACAAGGTATTCAAGGACCGCAAGGTGATACTGGGGCGCAAGGACCACAAGGTATTCAAGGACCGCAAGGTGATACTGGGGCGCAAGGACCACAAGGTATTCAAGGACCGCAAGGGGACACTGGTGCACAAGGACCGCAAGGTATTCAGGGACCTCAAGGAGACACTGGTGCACAAGGAACGCAAGGTGATACTGGTGCGCAAGGACCACAAGGAGACACTGGTGCGCAAGGACCTCAAGGTATTCAAGGACCGCAAGGTGATACCGGTGCACAAGGACCACAAGGTATTCAAGGACCGCAAGGTGATACTGGTGCGCAAGGACCGCAAGGTATTCAAGGACCGCAAGGTGATACTGGTGCGCAAGGACCGCAAGGTATTCAAGGACCGCAAGGGGACACTGGTGCACAAGGACCGCAAGGTATTCAAGGACCTCAAGGTGATACTGGTGCGCAAGGACCACAAGGTATTCAAGGACCGCAAGGTGATACTGGGGCGCAAGGACCACAAGGTATTCAAGGACCGCAAGGTGATACTGGTGCGCAAGGACCACAAGGTATTCAAGGACCGCAAGGGGACACTGGTGCACAAGGACCGCAAGGTATTCAAGGACCTCAAGGTGATACTGGGGCGCAAGGACCACAAGGTATTCAAGGACCGCAAGGTGATACTGGGGCGCAAGGGCCACAAGGTATTCAAGGACCACAAGGAGATACTGGTGCACAAGGACCGCAAGGTATTCAAGGACCACAAGGAGACACTGGTGCGCAAGGACCACAAGGTATTCAAGGACCGCAAGGTGATACTGGGGCGCAAGGACCACAAGGTATTCAAGGACCGCAAGGTGATACTGGGGCGCAAGGACCACAAGGTATTCAAGGACCGCAAGGGGACACTGGTGCACAAGGACCGCAAGGTATTCAGGGACCTCAAGGAGACACTGGTGCACAAGGAACGCAAGGTGATACTGGTGCGCAAGGACCACAAGGAGACACTGGTGCGCAAGGACCTCAAGGTATTCAAGGACCGCAAGGTGATACCGGTGCACAAGGACCACAAGGTATTCAAGGACCGCAAGGTGATACTGGTGCGCAAGGACCGCAAGGTATTCAAGGACCGCAAGGTGATACTGGTGCGCAAGGACCGCAAGGTATTCAAGGACCGCAAGGGGACACTGGTGCACAAGGACCGCAAGGTATTCAAGGACCTCAAGGTGATACTGGTGCGCAAGGACCACAAGGTATTCAAGGACCGCAAGGTGATACTGGGGCGCAAGGACCACAAGGTATTCAAGGACCGCAAGGTGATACTGGTGCGCAAGGACCACAAGGTATTCAAGGACCGCAAGGGGACACTGGTGCACAAGGACCGCAAGGTATTCAAGGACCTCAAGGTGATACTGGGGCGCAAGGACCACAAGGTATTCAAGGACCGCAAGGTGATACTGGGGCGCAAGGGCCACAAGGTATTCAAGGACCACAAGGAGATACTGGTGCACAAGGACCGCAAGGTATTCAAGGACCACAAGGTGATACTGGTGCGCAAGGACCACAAGGTATTCAAGGACCGCAAGGAGACACTGGTGCACAAGGGCCACAAGGTATTCAAGGACCGCAAGGAGACACTGGTGCACAAGGACCGCAAGGTATTCAAGGACCTCAAGGAGACACTGGTGCACAAGGGCCACAAGGTATTCAAGGACCGCAAGGAGACACTGGTGCGCAAGGGCCACAAGGTATTCAAGGACCGCAAGGAGACACTGGTGCGCAAGGACCGCAAGGTATTCAAGGACCGCAAGGAGACACTGGTGCACAAGGACCACAAGGTATTCAAGGACCACAAGGTGATACTGGTGCGCAAGGACCGCAAGGTATTCAAGGACCGCAAGGTATTCAAGGACCGCAAGGTGACACTGGTGCACAAGGGCCACAAGGTATTCAAGGACCACAAGGTGACACTGGAGCGCAAGGACCACAAGGTATTCAAGGACCGCAAGGTGATACTGGTGCGCAAGGACCACAAGGTATTCAAGGACCGCAAGGTGACACTGGTGCGCAGGGACCACAAGGTATTCAAGGACCGCAAGGTGACACTGGAGCACAGGGACCACAAGGTATTCAAGGACCGCAAGGTGACACTGGTGCGCAAGGACCACAAGGTATTCAAGGACCGCAAGGTGATACTGGAGCACAGGGACCACAAGGTATTCAAGGACCGCAAGGTGACACTGGTGCACAGGGACCACAAGGTATTCAAGGACCACAAGGTGATACTGGAGCACAGGGACCACAAGGTATTCAAGGACCGCAAGGTGACACTGGTGCACAGGGACCACAAGGTATTCAAGGACCGCAAGGTGATACTGGGGCGCAAGGACCACAAGGTATTCAAGGGCCACAAGGTGACACTGGAGCACAGGGACCACAAGGTATTCAAGGACCGCAAGGTGATACTGGTGCGCAAGGACCACAAGGTATTCAAGGACCGCAAGGTGACACTGGAGCACAGGGACCACAAGGTATTCAAGGACCGCAAGGTGATACTGGAGCGCAGGGACCACAAGGTATTCAAGGACCGCAAGGTGATACTGGTGCACAGGGACCACAAGGTATTCAAGGACCACAAGGTATTCAAGGACCACAAGGTGATACTGGAGCACAGGGACCACAAGGTATTCAAGGGCCACAAGGTGACACTGGAGCACAGGGACCACAAGGTATTCAAGGACCGCAAGGTGATACTGGGGCACAAGGACCGCAAGGTATTCAAGGACCACAAGGTGACACTGGAGCACAGGGACCACAAGGTATTCAAGGACCGCAAGGTGATACTGGAGCGCAGGGACCACAAGGTATTCAAGGACCGCAAGGTGATACTGGTGCACAGGGACCACAAGGTATTCAAGGACCGCAAGGTGATACTGGAGCACAGGGACCACAAGGTATTCAAGGGCCACAAGGTGATACTGGTGCGCAAGGACCACAAGGTATTCAAGGACCGCAAGGTGATACTGGTGCGCAAGGACCACAAGGTATTCAAGGACCGCAAGGTGATACTGGAGCGCAGGGACCACAAGGTATTCAAGGGCCGCAAGGTGACACTGGTGCACAAGGTATTCAAGGACCGCAAGGTGATACTGGAGCACAGGGACCACAAGGTATTCAAGGACCACAAGGTGATACTGGAGCACAGGGACCACAAGGTATTCAAGGACCACAAGGTGATACTGGTGCACAGGGACCACAAGGTATTCAAGGACCGCAAGGTGACACTGGAGCACAGGGACCACAAGGTATTCAAGGACCGCAAGGTGATACTGGTGCACAGGGACCACAAGGTATTCAAGGACCACAAGGTGACACTGGAGCGCAGGGACCACAAGGTATTCAAGGACCGCAAGGTGATACTGGTGCACAGGGACCACAAGGTATTCAAGGACCACAAGGTGATACTGGAGCACAGGGACCACAAGGTATTCAAGGACCGCAAGGTGATACTGGTGCACAGGGACCACAAGGTATTCAAGGGCCGCAAGGTGACACTGGTGCGCAGGGACCACAAGGTATTCAGGGACCGCAAGGTGACACTGGTGCGCAGGGACCACAAGGTATTCAAGGACCGCAAGGTGATACTGGTGCGCAAGGACCACAAGGTATTCAAGGACCGCAAGGTGACACTGGTGCGCAGGGACCACAAGGTATTCAAGGACCGCAAGGTGATACTGGTGCGCAGGGACCACAAGGTATTCAAGGACCGCAAGGTGATACTGGTGCACAGGGACCACAAGGTATTCAAGGACCACAAGGTGATACTGGAGCACAGGGACCACAAGGTATTCAAGGACCGCAAGGTGATACTGGAGCACAGGGACCACAAGGTATTCAAGGGCCGCAAGGTGATACTGGTGCACAGGGACCACAAGGTATTCAAGGGCCGCAAGGTGACACTGGTGCGCAGGGACCACAAGGTATTCAGGGACCGCAAGGTGACACTGGTGCGCAGGGACCACAAGGTATTCAAGGACCGCAAGGTGATACTGGTGCGCAGGGACCACAAGGTATTCAAGGACCGCAAGGTGATACTGGTGCACAGGGACCACAAGGTATTCAAGGACCGCAAGGTGATACTGGAGCACAGGGACCACAAGGTATTCAAGGGCCGCAAGGTGATACTGGTGCACAGGGACCACAAGGTATTCAAGGGCCGCAAGGTGACACTGGTGCGCAGGGACCACAAGGTATTCAGGGACCGCAAGGTGACACTGGTGCGCAGGGACCACAAGGTATTCAAGGACCGCAAGGTGATACTGGTGCGCAGGGACCACAAGGTATTCAAGGACCGCAAGGTGATACTGGTGCACAGGGACCACAAGGTATTCAAGGACCTACAGGAGATGTTCCAAATGGAGGTGGTTTAGATGTTATTTGGGCAGAAGAAAGTGGAGGATTAAATGTTGGTACAGGTTCAGGTTTTCAATTTTCGTTTGGTAATGGTGCTACTAGTCAATCTGGAGTAGTTGTAGGATATGAGTCTGTAGCTACTAAGCTATCTTTTTCAAGTCGAACAGCAGCAACTGGAACAGTAGAATTGTATGTAAATGGAGTTGCAACTGGTAGAACAATTTCTGTAACTTCAACAACTTCAAGTATAGTTCCTATTACTCCATTCACTCTTAACGAAACTGATAGAATAACGTTCAGAACTATTGCTGATAACGGATCTGCTAGAGGTTCACAAATAGTAATTGGTCTTGTTATCCAGACTGACGGTGTTACAGGAGCTACTGGGCCTGCTGGTGATCCGGCAACTGATGATCAAGATCTCTCTTTAAGTGGAAATATATTAAGCTTAACCGGAGATCCAACTCCAACTCCAGCTATTGACCTAACTCCATATTTAGACAACACAGATGATCAAACAGCTTCTGAAGTTGATTCTGATAATCCTGTAGATGTGGATGGTGATGGAACCACGGAAGGAACTGTAGAAGATGTAATTCAGGACATCGCGCCGATTACTTCTAAAGCTGCTAGGATATTCTATCCACCATCAATTGCTATTGATGCGAGTACGATTTCTGCTAATACAGCAGCCCCAGGTGATGAAAGCATCAATTTATATCAACAGTATATTGATCAATATACTCTAGCAAATGCTGCCACTTCTGCCTCTAGTACTAGTGCACCAGGAGCTATACCGACATACTTGGCGAATGAATTGTATTATTATGTAACTTTTTATGACCCTACAGTTTTCGCAAATGTTGAAATAGATGACAATGGAGTTATGACCTATGATATAATAGGTACACCTCCTGATTTTAACACATTAATTAATGTAGTATTCGTGGTAAGATAATTTTTATATGAAACTTATAAAATTATACAAAACTTTATCTAAATACCTAACTATTGGTATTATGATTGTGTATTTACTACCCTATACTTTATTTTCTCAAGAAACCTATAGAGATAATTTTAGTACAGTATCTTATGCCAACAATAACGGAAGTCAAAATTGGGCAGGAAACTGGATTGAAACAAATGACAATAACAGTCCAAATAACGGATTTATAAGAATAACTGGAGGAGATCTTAGATTTGATTGGTTGTTCGTAAACGATGAAAACATAAGAAGAACTGCTAATCTTACCGGAGCTTCTTCAGCAACTTTATCATTTGATTGGGAAACTAGCGGTCTAGATGGAGGTACCAATGGGGAAGAACTAAACATTCAAATATCCTCAGATGGTACAAACTTCACTGAAATAGGATCATTCACCGGAAGTCAGAATGGGACTTTTAACCAAGATATCTCCGGATTTATTTCTGCTAATACCACAATTAGATTTATTAATAATGGAGGTTGTGGTTTTTGTAATTGGGAAAATGGAGAATTTGCTTTAATTGATAATTTAGAAATATCAGCAGTTTTTGGCCCTATTGTTTCTGTTGTTGACTTGACAGTTAATGAAAATATAGGGATAGCAACTATTACTGCAAGACTTACTGGTGGTTCCATAGGTGGAGGATTTTCTGTAGATTATAATACTGTAGACAATACAGCTTTTGCAGATTCAGATTACGTTACATCTTCAGGTACTTTAAATTTTGCCGGAACCCTAAATGAAACGCAAACATTTACGGTACCAATTATTAATAATAGTTTTGGAGAAAACGACGAGACCTTTTTTATAAATCTTAGCAATATTAGCAATCCATCTGTAGGAATGGGAAATGGTACCATTACAATTACTGATGATGGCGACCCTGCCATTAATGATGATGTACCCTTAGCTTTATTTGATGAATTTAATGGATATTTTGATTATGCCTTAACAGCAGGTACGCTAAGAACTGAAGATGAAAGTGGTGATCCTTGTGCTATTACTACATCTTCTTCAAACACATTAACTACAACGATACTACCTGGATCTACTATAGAAAAAGCATATTTAACATGGGCGCATTCTAGCACGGCTGCCGATGATGTAGTCACTTTTGAAGGACAAACTGTAACTGCTGACGTTGTGAATACAGCTTTTGGTATTTATTATGGAATGGTAAGTGATGTTACATCTATAATTCAAAGTATTCCTAACCCTTCAACAAATACGTATGACTTTTCTGGACTTAGTATTGATACTACGGATGATAATTTCAGCTATTGTACTAGCACTGCTGTATTTGGTGGATGGGCATTATATATTTTCTATACAAACCCAACATTACCAGCCGTAACGATCAATATGTATAATGGTTTTGATGGTCAAGTAAATACTACTACAAACTACGCTTTAAGTGGCTTTTTTGCTATAGGATCTGCAGGTTCAAAAACTTCGGTTTTATCTTGGGAAGGAGACCCTCAACGAACAGGAAATGAAGTGATATCTATAACAACAACAGCAGGAACAACCAATCTTACTGGTGATGGTAATAATTCACCTCCTCTTGAAAGTGTATTCAACTCTACAATTTATGATGATACACCTATTCCTCCAGATCCCCCTATAAATAACACGTCTTTATTTGGTTTTGATCTTGACACTTATGATATTTCTTCTCTTATAACTACCGGAGAAACTACTGCTACCACAAATATTGAAACCGGTGGTGATTTTGTATTACTAAATTCTGTATTATTAAAAGTTCCTAGTAACCTAATCACTGGAACCGTTTTCGAAGATATTAATTATCCAGGAGGAACGGGAAGAGATCTTGCCACTTCATCTGGAGTAGGAATAGAAGGAGTTTTGGTAGAGTTGTACGATAATACAGACACTTTTATCGATTCTGATATTACAGATATAAACGGAGAATATAATATTGGTGGAATGGCTAACGGAACATATAGTTTAAGAGTGGTTAACAATACTGTACGTTCTTCTAGAGGCGGCGGATCTGCCTGTACAACTTGTTTACCTATACAAACGTTTAGATCTGACTATATACCTATTGCCGTTGGTTCTCCTAATACCCTTAGTTTTATTACTGACGAAATAGGTGGTGCTAATCCTGCAAACGAAGATGTTGCTGCTGGGACGATTACAAACGCGCAAACAATTTCTACTATAACAATTGAAAATGAAGGAGCTGTTGGTGTTGATTTTGGTTTCAATTTCAACAGTATAGTAAACACCAACTCTAGCGGTCAAGGCTCTCTAGGTCAATTTATAATTAATTCTAATAATCTTGACGAAACAGTATTAAACATTGAACCTAATAGTATATTTGATCCCGCAGCTGGAGAAGACACCTCTATATTTATGATACCTCCTACTGGAGATCCATTGGGAAGGGTCACGGATCCAAACTTTATTACTGGTTTTTTTGATATCAATTTACCAAACGCAGATCCACTTGATGATGTTACAGACGATTCAACTCATATAGATGGTAGAACCCAAACTGCTTACTCTGGTGACACAAATACAGGCACAATAGGATCAGGAGGAACTAACGTTGGTCTTTCAGCAACCATATTACCAAACTATGATTTACCAGAAATACAAGTCCGCAGTGATTTTGGTGATGTTATTCAATTGCAAGCATCGAATATTGTTGTAAGAAATTTAGCAGTATATGGTGGAAACAGAAGAGCTATACGACAAGATTCTGGAACGGGAAATCTAGTAATAGCAAACCTTTTAGGTGTTAATGCCCTAGGAGTTACTGGAACAGTTGGAGTTGGAAGTTATGTTGATGATGGCTTTGAAATTAATGGAGGACAAGTAACTCTTGACAGTAACTATATCTCCTCAAATACCGATTTTGGAATCTCCGTTAATGGAGGTACATCAACCTTAATACAAAATAATCATATTACCAATAATGGTTTTAGAAATTGTGAGTATAATATCAGAGTTGCTAATGGAAGTGGTGTATTAATACAAAATAATCTTATAAACAACTCGGCTGCAACAGGGATATTTGATAATCAAGGTAATGTAACAATTACCGAAAATACTATTACTACATCTGGTAGCAATAGTGGCGCTGGATGTACTGAACTTAGTGGTATCAATTTAGCGCAAAGTAATTCTTCTATTACTAATAACATTATTAATAATAATGCAGGAGCTGGTATTATATTAACTGGTGGAACCACATCTGGAAACCTAATCTCTCAAAATTCTATTTTTGCCAACGGTACGGTTGTCGATGCTCTAGGAATAGATATTGCGAATGATGGCGTAACTATTAATGATACAGGAGATACGGATGCAGGGCCGAATGGAAGTTTAAATTTTCCAGTTTTTGAATCTGTAACCATTTCCGGAACAACTTTAAAAATTACTGGTTGGTCACGCCCAGGTGCCATAATAGAAGTATACTTAACGGATATAAACCAAGGAACCGCTGCTGTTGGGGATAATCAATTAGGACTTAGTCTAGACTATGGTGAAGGTCAAACATATTTAGGTTCTGGTACTGAAGGAAGCGGTACAGATCTTGATACTACTATTTCGTTATATACAAATGCAGACGGAAACACTGATAACACCAATAGATTTAATATTAGTATACCATTAGGTACAACAATTCCTGTTGGAAGTATAGTTACTAGTACAGCAACAATATCAAATACTACCTCTGAATTTGGAAATCGAGCTATCGTTGGGGCGGCAACGGTTATTACTAATCGAAAAATCACGTATAGAGTAAGACCTAACTAAAATTAAGAAAATACAATTAGCTTAAAACGTAAACGCAGTATATTAGAAAACAGAATTCTTAGTAAAAAATCACCCATATTTAATTAAGAATTCAAACACTTAAATTAATTAATAATACTTAATCATCGTCATAATGAAGAATCTTCAAAACAAAGCCCATCTGATTTCTACCACAAGAATTAATATTTATTTTAACAACTGTATTTAAATAGGGGAATTAAATTACAAAGAGATACAAACCATAGTGGTTTGAAAATTCCCTTTGTGAAAAAATCTTACTAAAAATACAAAAACAACAATAATTTGCATTTTATCGTTATTAAACAGCATTTAATCGATAATATGTACCGAATTATGTTAATAAAAACGTGCGGATTCATTTTTTTTACATATATTCGCGTAACAAAACTACTTTAAAACCGTAATTTAATGTTACCCCAAAACACTAAGCTTACATATTTACTCCTAATTGGTTTATTAAATATACCCTTTACTATATTTTCTCAACTAACATTCCATAATTTCGGAAATGTGCAAATACATGACGAAGGTCAAGTAGGATTTCATCTCGATGTTATTAATGATGGTACTTTTGATCAGAATGTTGGATTTACTGGTTTCTATAACCAAAATAGTTTAACAATTTCTGGAAGTAATCGCCCAATTTTCCATGATATGGAAATCGATGTAATAGATGATTTATTTTTAGAAGTTCCGGTTGGAGTTAATAATTTTCAAGAATTTACTAACGGAAGAGTCTTTACCCCTAGAGATCAAATACAAGTTTCATTAGATTATATAAATGATGCACCGTACTTAGGAGAAAATAATGATCGTTATGTAGATGGATATGCTACAATCACTGGTCAATTAGATTTTTCTTTTCCAATCGGTGATGATTTCCGTCATAGACCGGCACGTATTGAAAATCAAGCCGCAACCAATACTGCAAGAGCCGCTTATTTCTTTGAAAACCCTAACTTCCCAAACTTTTTCCCAGACAACTTTGATACTAATAGCTTTGGAGATTTATTATATGGAATTAGTATTTTTGAATTTTGGGATGTAGACGGAGACGAAGAAACAAGAGTTACCTTAACCTGGGATACCAATAGTAATATTCCAACTTTAGTAAATGATTTATCTGATCTTAGAGTTGTGGGATGGGATCCTAATTTAGAACAATGGATTAATCTAGGAAACACTTTCATTACAGGAGATCTTGATAGTGGAGAAATCACTTCTGAATTAATAGTTCCTGATAATTTTGTAGCTTTAACTTTTGGTACCTCTAGTATTATATTAGATGGAGACTTAGAAATTTTCACTGCTGTTTCTCCAAATGGAGATGGTTTTAACGATACTTTTGTAATACAAGGATTAGTTCAATACCCGGATAACGAATTATTCGTTTATAATAGATGGGGGGTTTTAGTATACAATCGAAAAGCATACCATGAAGTTCAACAAACCTCAGAAGGATTTAATGGTATTTCTGAAGGTAGAGCTACGATTGCTAAAGGAGAAGAATTACCTGTAGGAACTTATTATTATGTTTTAAATATAGAAGGAACAAAGGATAGAGCTGGTTACCTTTACATAAATAGATAAATTCTAATCCTCAATTATTACTTCAATAACTAAGACGTAAATTGGGCTTTTTAATCCGAAGTTGTAAATAATACTTCACATTTGAGTATTTAGAAAATTAGATTACTATACCCCTTTCAAAACCTTATCAAACAACTTTTTTTTTGAAATAATAAATTCATTAATAGTAATAAGAGATTTCGCTAATAAAGAAATAGATTTCTAAAATCATGTTAAATATTAGATTCTTTAATAAAAGTATCAAATTTGTTATCTCATAAATCGTCATATTTTCCAAAATAATTATACTTTTAGCTATTGGTGTATATTTATATTTTATAAATACTGTATGCACTTAATTTTAGAAAAACAATTGTAAACTAATTACTGATGAAAGAAAAAGCTGGAAAAATCCAAGATATAATCGATAAAAAATTTTTAGAAGAGCGTAGTGTTTTTCTATGGGGGCAAGTAGATGACAAATCTGCTAAGCATGTCATTGACAGGCTTATGTATCTAGATATGATAAGTAATGATGAAATAAAATTATACATCAATAGTCCTGGTGGTTATGTAACATCTGGATTTGCCATGTATGATACTATAAAAGCTTTGAAAAGCCCTGTTTCTACAATCTGTACGGGACTAGCAGCATCCATGGGTTCCATTTTACTAAGTGTAGGAGAAAAAGGACGCAGGTTTATTCAACCTCATGCCAAGGTAATGATTCATCAACCAAGCGGCGGAGCTAGAGGACAAGCTTCCAATATAGAAATCCAAGCTACCGAGATTCTTAAAACTAAAGAATTAAGTGCTCAAATTCTTGGAGATAACTGTGGACAGGAGATTGAAAAAGTACTAAAAGATTTTAATCGAGATTATTGGATGGATGCCCAAGAATCTATTGAATATGGTATTGTTGATGGAATACTAGAATAATATAAATTAATAATTAAATACATCTATAAAAAACCAAGCCTATATCCATATGCTACGAAGAGATTTCATAAAAATTAGTGGATTAGGCCTCACTGCACTCTCATTATCTTCACTGAATATGATTCAATTAGAATTTACCAAAGATGATTTAATGGGAAAAAGTAATCCTGTTTTTTATGGAGACACTTATAAACTGAGAAAAGAAGCTCACGAAGCATTTTTAAAAATGAAAAATAAAGCTTCGGAAAGTGGTATTAAAATAAAAACCGTTTCGAGTTATCGAAACTATGCACATCAAAACAGAATCTGGGAACGTAAATATAAAAAATTTACTAAAGAGGGCTTATCCCCTATTAATGCCATAAAAAAAATAATAGAATATTCTACTATTCCCGGGACTTCACGTCATCATTGGGGTACAGATATTGATATCGTAGACGGAACACCTAAACAACCTAAAGGCCTTCTTCTAGAAGAAAACTTTCATGAAGAAGGTCCATTTTGTAAATTCAAGGAATGGATGGATATCCACGCCAATAGTTTTGGATTTTATCTCGTTTATACAAACAAAAAAGATAGAAAAGGTTTTAAATATGAACCTTGGCATTATTCCTATGCTCCTATATCTATACCCATGCTCAAATCTTATAAAAAACTGGATATAAAAAATGAATTACAGAATACTAACCTATTAGGTAGTAATTATTTTACAGTCGAGTTTATACAACAGTATATTACTGAAAATGTATTAGATATCAATCCTAAATTACTGTAAAACATACTAAAACATATTTCTTTCAGTTATACTAAAAAAAGCCCTATTATATCTATGAAAGTATTTTTTAAATTTTTCTTTACGGTATGTATCTCAACAATTATAGTTTCTTGTTCATCTGAGGATGATTCCACGAATTTAGATGTAAATACCGATGAACTTACTAATGAGACAAACATTTCTGATGATATACTTGTATTAGTAAATCAACATAGACAAAGTCTCGGATTATCAACATTATCAAAAAATGACACTGCAGAGCAACTTGCTATTGATCACACAAAATATATGATATCTATTGAAGAAATCAATCATGATAATTTTAATCAGCGAGGAAATATATTGGGAGATGAAGAGAATGCCACTGGAACAGCCGAAAACGTCGCTAGATTTTACACTGATGCTCAAAGTGTTGTTGATGGTTGGTTAAATAGTACAGGACATCGAGAAAACATAGAAGGTAATTATATGTATACTGGTATCTCCGCAATTAAAGACGAAAGTGGTAGATATTATTATACTCAACTTTTTTATCGTTAACCATCAATCAACTATGCTAATTAGCACTGTTCGTGTTTAAAAAACACGAATTTGAATCCCCTAGTAGTTGCTTACCAAAAAATGACCTCTTATACATTTATTTGGTAAGCAACTTTTATATTTAGTAACTTTAGAACTCCAAAACTTTTACTTTAACCAAAAAATAATTGATGAGACGCGGTGGATTAAAAATAAGAATATTAATAGGTCTTGCTATTGTGGCTTTTGCTTTTATCAAGAAATGTAACAACAAAACCCTCAATGAATATACGGATAGAGTTCAGAATATTAATATGACTACGGAACAGGAAATCGCTATTGGTCTCC
Source organism: Aquimarina sp. Aq107 (assembly GCF_943733665.1). Classification (NCBI taxonomy): domain Bacteria; kingdom Pseudomonadati; phylum Bacteroidota; class Flavobacteriia; order Flavobacteriales; family Flavobacteriaceae; genus Aquimarina; species Aquimarina sp. Aq107. Next base: position 3,627,078 of record NZ_OX030782.1, read on the forward strand.
AAAGCGAACCTGAAATGACTAGACAACACGGAGGACTATATCCAGATCAAAGACTTCAAAACTATGTTGATAATGTTGGAAACAAACTTGTCAATAATACAATGGCCAGAGAATCTGATTACCGATATGAATTTCATCTTCTAGCTGACCCCAATACTATTAATGCTTTTGCATTACCAGGTGGTCAAATATTCATTACCTACGCACTTTACTCAAAATTACAAAATGAAGATCAACTAGCTGGTGTACTAGGACATGAAATTGGACATGTTTTAGGAAGACATTCTGCAGAACGTATAGCAGAACACGAGTTTTGGAAAACAATTTCTACAGGAGCTTCTGTAGGTGCTGATGCTGGTGGACTTGTAAATGGGATAGGACAAAATGTTCTTTTAGGAAATGGTAGAGACGATGAATTAGAGAGCGATAAATTAGGAGTTTTATTTATGATAAATTCTGGTTATAATCCTCAAGAAATGATCGGAGTAATGGAAATTCTAAAAAATGCGGCTGGACCTAACCGTACTCCAGAATTTCAAAGTACACATCCTGACCCCGATAATCGTATTGAAAAAATTCAAGAAGCTATTAAAGAATATAGTGTGCAATAAAAACTTCGATTAGTAACTTACTAATCGAAGTTTTTCGGAATTTTAAAATTAAATTTAAGACATTTCTTTAAGAAGATCCATTGCTTCCTTAGCATTAGCTAATTCTGCAAATTTCAAAGCAGTATTACCTTGACTGTCTTTAGCCTCAAGATAAGCTCCTTTTCCAACTAATAACCTTATAATATCAACTCGATTATACCTAGCTGCATACATTAAAGGTGTTTTTCCATCCAATCTTAGATTTACATCACTCCCATCATCTATCATTTTTGCCACAGTATCAAGATCTCCTTTAATAACCGCCATAAAAAAAGGATCCACTTTATTAATAGTTAATTCATAATCCTTACTATCACTTACCTTTACTTTTTCTGAAGCAAAGTTTACAGGTATAATGAATAGAATCATTAATACTGCCATAATTGTTTTTCTCATAATGTTGTGAATTATTGAAGTTAGTATATTGATTTATTAATTTTTTAATAAAATAAAAGAGATAATAGTTTTTTATACACTTACCTAATTTACAGATTTTTAACCAATAATCAACTTAAAAATTTGATAATATTTTAAAAAATTAACGTTTTAGTCACGAATATTTAAATTTACAATTCCATAATTTATCAATTATTTACACATGTGAGTTGAAAAAATTATTGTTCATCTTACATAAATCAAAAATTCAATTATCATCATTAAAACCCAATCATTACTAAGAATTAGCTATTTTATGCCTTGTTCACTAAGATCTATTATTAGTTTCTCAAAAAAACATCCAAACATAACAATCTAAACCTTCAAAAATCAGAAATCAGTATCAACAGGTTTTTGTCTGCTTCTATTCTATATTGTAATTTAGCCTCTAATCAAAGTTGTCAGCAATCAGTTAAATAAGTGATTGAAAAACATCAAATCGTATATAGAAAAGAAATGAACAAAAAAGTAATCTTAATGATTCTGGATGGATGGGGAACATCGCCAGATCCTAAAGTTTCTGCAATCGATCATGCTAAGACTCCATTTATTGATAATTTATACACAAAATACCCTAACGCTTCCTTAAGAACTGATGGTTTACACGTAGGACTTCCTGATGGCCAAATGGGAAACAGTGAAGTAGGTCATATGAATCTTGGAGCAGGACGAATAGTATATCAAGATTTAGCCAAAATTAATATGGCTATCAAAAACGATACACTAAAAAATGAGCAAACTCTGATTGATGCTCTTAAATATGCTAAAGAAAACAATAAAAATGTTCATCTGTTAGGATTGGTTAGTGACGGAGGCGTTCATTCTCATATTAATCATATCAAAGGGTTATTGGATGTAGCAAATTCTGAAGGGTTAGAAAATGTTTTTTTACATGCTTTTACTGATGGTCGTGATGTAGATCCAAAATCTGGAATAAATCATATTAAGGAGATTAAAGATTATATGGAAACATCTACCGGAAAATTAGCATCTGTCGTTGGGCGATACTATGCAATGGACCGAGATAAAAGATGGGAACGTGTTAAACTAGCATATGATCTTCTGGTTAATGGAACAGGAACTCCAACTGATAATATTATTGAAAGTATTCGAAAAAATTATGATAACGATATCACTGATGAGTTTATTAAACCAATAGTAATAGAGGAAGAAGGAGCTCCTGTGACTACAATTAAACAGGATGATGTTGTTATATTCTTTAACTTTAGAACGGATCGCGGTCGTGAACTCACAGAAATGCTTTCTCAATCCGACATGCATGAATATAATACTCATAAGTTGCCTCTATATTACGTTACGATGACCAATTATGATGAGAATTTTAAAAATACTCATGTAATTTATGATAAAGACAACATCACAGAAACCTTAGGCGAAGTATTATCCAAAGCTGGAAAAAAACAGATTCGTATAGCAGAGACAGAAAAATATCCTCATGTTACATTTTTCTTTTCTGGAGGGCAAGAAGAACCATTTGAAGGTGAATCTAGAATTCTTAGAAACTCGCCAAAAGTTGCCACCTATGATCTTAAACCCGAAATGAGCGCATATGAACTAAAGGATGCATTAGTTCCTGAATTAGAAAAAGGTGAGACAGATTTTATCTGTCTAAATTTTGCTAATGGGGATATGGTAGGTCATACAGGAGTCATGGAAGCAGCAATAAAAGCTTGTGAAGCTGTTGATCAATGTGTAAAAAATGTTGTAACAAGTGGATTAGAAAATGGATATACTACTATATTAATCGCGGATCACGGTAATTGCGAAACTATGATTAATCCAGATGGATCTCCTCATACAGCGCATACAACAAATCCAGTTCCTGTTATATTAATTGATACTGATAGTATTGAAATAGAAGATGGTGTGTTAGGGGATATTGCACCTACAATATTGGATCTTATCGGTCTAGAACAACCAAAAGCAATGACACAAAAATCTTTATTGAAGAAATAGATAGTAAATACATAAAAAATATAAAGATGAGTTTAGTAAATCTTATACTCATCTTTATATTTTTTTTGCGTTATTATTTAACATTAAGTACATAAATTAAATATTTTAAATTAAATATTTTAAATTAAAATTAATATTGAATTTATCTTTTTAATGCATACGCCGATCCTTGTGCAAGATCTTTTAAAAAACTAATACATACGTTAAAGTTCATCTGAAAAAAAGGGTTTAAATACTTCATAACTAACTGATTTTTAAATTATAACACAAATCTATTCATTAATTATCTTCAAAATAGCATTTTTCGTTTAGTGAGTCTAAAACGTAGTTAAAATGTCAGTTATATAAGACCAAAGAAATTCGCATTCTAATTAACAAACATTTCATTTTAGTATCTTTAATATATTATTATAAATTTTATAATAATAGCACGCAGCGAAATCCTATATCCTCAGTTATGTTTTATGAGAGTAAGCACTAACCCTTATTCATGAATAAAGAAGAACAAGACAGACTGGTTAAAGCTTGTAAAAAGAATGACCGGAATGCTATGGAAAAAATATATAATACTTTTATGCCCAGGATGCTTGCGGTAAGTTTTCGCTATTGTAAAAATCAATCAGATGCAAAAGATATTGTACAAGAAGCATTTATTAAGGTTTTTAAAAACATAAAAAAATATAAACATAATGGTACATTAGGAAGTTGGATCGAAAGAATTGTAGTTAATTGTGCAATTGATGATTGGCATAAGAGAAAAAAAACAGTTCTAATAGATAATTCAGAATTAATAGAAGAAGGTGAAATACAAGAATTAGATGATTTTGAAAAAGATCACTTTTCCAAACAACTTTCTTCAGACAAATTAAGAACACTAATAAATGAACTCCCTGAACAATATAGATATGTATTAAACTTATATGCTATTGAAGGATATTCACATAAAGAAATAGGAAAGATATTGAAGATTAAAGAAAGTACATCTAGATCTAACTATACGAGAGCGAGAAAAAAGCTTTTAGAAAACATGAGAGCTATCGGAATAGAAAAATATCAATAATTATCTCTAAATGAGAAACAGATGAAAGAGGATAAAGACCTTTTAAAAGAGCTTTTGCAGACAAAATTTAAAGACGACATTATAGAATCGTCTAGAGATGGCTTTGATCTAATTTTTGATGCTGTACAAGAAAAATCCGATGACAAAAGTTTGTTTTATTGGTATACTGCCGGTTTCATAATTCTAATGATTATTGGCGTGTTTACCATATACTATTTTAAAAACAATAGAACTTCAAGCATTAATATAGAAACAACCAATACAGAAAATATTACTAAAAATGATAATAATAATCTGACAACTATAATTCATGATTCTATCTCAGAGAAAAAAGAAAAGAATATCACGCTCATTAGCAAGGATGAACCAACTATAATAGATCAATCTTCTAAGGAAACTGAAAATAAACAGATCGATGTAACCACCTTGGAGCCTGAGGATGAAATTATAGAAAAAGGTGTTATCACAGTAACATATACTGCTTCTGACAAGTATGCATTTACAGAAAGAACAAAATACAATACGCTACCAGATTCTAGTACGATTGTAGTAAGAAAAAATAGTAAGGTAAACTTTACAGCTACAAAACAAGGGTATCGCAGAGCTGATATTATTGGCACTGTATTTTTAAACATCAGAAAAGATGAATACAAGCCGTTCATTCTTTTTGGAAAACATGGTAAAGTACAAATTACTGGTAATTCTTTTGCTATGCATTCTGCCCCGGAAGCGGATTTAATGACTTTAATCCAAGGATCTGCAAAAATAGTTCATAATGAAACAAAAGAAGTAAAAATATTAGCTCCTGGGGAGAGTTTACGAATAGATGATAGAGGAATTTCAGTATTAGAAAAATCTCCGAATCGATTTGCGTGGAAAACTGGCAAATTATTTTATCAAAATACTACCATAAACGAAATCATTAATGACCTTGGAAATAATTACGATGCCAAAATCCTATTAAAAAACCGTAATATATTAGACTGTAGATATTCTGGATCTTTTAATAATGATAAGATCTCACAAATATTGAAAAAGCTAACAACATCTTTAAATCTTAAATTAACCAAAGAAGATGATGTATATATAATTACAGGAAAAGGATGTGCTAAATAAAGAGTTTGATACACCATCAACTGGCTAATTGGAATAAAATTTCAATATCGCAAAACCATATCTTCATAAAAATGCTCTAATTTAAAAAACACCTCCACCCAACTTTACAGAACTACTACGTAAATATTATTCATATATTAAAATTTCTTATTTAACTTTTAAAATTCAATAAATATTGATGTTTTATTGATTTTTGCAGGCCACCTCGACAATTAACTAAAAAAAACATAATAAATCATTCATATTCGAAGCAATTGAAAGATCGAATAGATCTTCTAATGTATAAACCAAATAAACTATAAAGGCCATATTTTTAATAGAAAATATGAACCTCTTTCACAAGGTTATAAAAAAGATATTCAATACACCTGTAAGACAGTTACTAAGCAGATATAGCAACTTCACGATAAAACTTTAATAGGATATATTTTTTCTAATCTAATCAATTAGTAATCTTATATTTCTTTTAAAACTAAATAAAAAAACCGCCTGCAAATAGTCTGCAGACGGTTTTTAGAATTTAACTAAACTATCTATTATAAATCAAAAACAATAGACTCTCCATTATCTCCTGTTAATGTGACCTCTCTATCACAAGCGCCATCTCCGAAATCAATATTAAAATTAACACCAAAACTACTGGTAAAATCCAAAGATCCTTGAACTGGATATCTCAAGAAATTTAATCTATTGAAACAAGCTACTTTATATACTAAAGGTTCATTTTCTACAGATTCTGATTTCATAAAGTATGTTTGGGTAATACCTTCTACTAAAGAAGATTCTTCTAAAATAACAACCTCATCTGCCGAGAATCGATTTTCAAATGTAAAATTTCTATTTGTTGTATACCGATAAGAATCACCATTAGGTTCAGTAATTACTCCATCAATAACAACATCAAAAACCTTCGTTGTTTCTGTGCTTAATGTTGAATTTTGTTCCGCAACTCTATAACCGTCAAATGTATAACCTTCATGTCCTCTAACATTTTTAAATACTGTAGAATCCTTCCATTGCTCGTTAAACACTCCAGCTACATAGTATTCTAATTTACCACTCCAATCATCAAATTGGCATTGTTCTTCTCTATAATCCAAAATCATTTTACTATAATAATCATACCCCTCAAAACCTGGTAATGAAGCCTCTTCGTTAGACACCAATAATTCTATAGACACACAACTGCTTTTAGAATTCCTAGAAGAACTCTGCACCTCATTAAAAGCCGATTCAGAAATTAAATCAAAACTGTCCATCGCTCCATCCAAACTATGATACATTTCAAAATTTTCTTTATCGCTATTCTGGATAGATACCGTATCATCCATATCCTCTACGGCACAACTTACCATTAACCCTAATCCTGCTATACAAATCAATAATTTTTTCATGGTTTACTTTTTTAAATGAATATTATAATGTGTTTTCTATCTATTAAACCTGAAAAAGTAAAAACGCTGCGTATTTTTTTATTTTTTTTTGATGCACTTCCTAATTATCAGCAAAAAACTCAGGTAAAACAGGGTTTTTCAGGACAATATTTTTTTTATAAAAAAGTATATTTCATATAAAATTAATCCTATTTTAATTTAAAAATTCAATAAAATCATCATCCTAAGAGCACTAAAAAGAGAATTCTTATCGGAGATTAAAACTTGATCAATTGACTGAATCCTAATATTCTTTGTAAATTTGCCATCCTTAATGAGGATACTATGATCATTACTAAAACACGTGAAGAAATTGAATTAATGCGCGAGAGTGCTCTAATTGTCTCTAAAACGCTTGGAATGCTTGCTCCAGAAGTTAAACCAGGAGTAACTACACTTCAATTAGATAAACTAGCAGAAGAGTTTATTAGAGATCATGGAGCCATTCCCGGATTTTTAGGATTATATGATTTTCCTAACACTTTATGTATGAGTCCAAATGCTCAGGTAGTACATGGTATTCCTAATAATACTCCATTAGAAGAAGGAGACATCATCTCCATAGATTGCGGAGCCATTAAAAATGAATTTTACGGGGATCACGCATATACTTTTCCAGTAGGAGAAATAGCTCCAGAAGTTGAACACTTACTCAAGATTACCAAAGAGTCATTATATAAAGGTATTGCCGAATTAAAAGTTGGAAAACGTGTTGGTGATGTTGGATATGCAATTCAGAAATTTACAGAAGAAGCAGGATATGGTGTGGTGAGAGAATTAGTGGGGCACGGATTAGGGCGTAAAATGCATGAGGATCCAGAAATGCCTAATTACGGTCGCCGTGGAAGAGGTAAAAAACTTGTAGAAGGAATGGTCGTGGCAATAGAGCCTATGACTAATATGGGCACACACCGTATAAAGCAATTAAGAGATGGTTGGACAATACTAACTGCAGATGGTAAACCAAGCGCTCATTTTGAACATGATGTAGCTATTATAGACGGTAAGCCCGAAATTCTTTCTACGTTTAAATATATTTATCAGGCATTAGGTATAGAATCTGATGAAGAAGATGCATTTAGACAAGAATTATTAGCGGTTTAGTTTTTTTCAAAACATGAAAAAACTCTTCAAGTTTATATTAAACACAATTCCTAGGCCTTTATTAATTCGTTTGAGTTATGCTGTAAGACCTATAATCTCTATATTCCTTAAAGGAAATACTTTTACAGATCCTATCGATGGAAAAAGTTTTTCTAAATTTTTACCCTATGGATATGGAAATCAAAGAGACAATGTTCTTTCACCTTCTACCCTATCTTTAGAACGTCATCGATTACTTTGGTTGTATTTAAAAAATGAAACTGATTTTTTCACTGCTAAAGCTAAAGTATTACATTTTGCTCCTGAACAGGCTTTTTATAAAAAGTTTAGACATTTAAAAAACTTGGAGTATAACACTACCGATCTTAACTCTCCATTAGCAGATGTAAAAGCAGATATTTGTGACCTCCCATTTGATAGTAATCAATATGATATCATATTTTGTAATCATGTTTTAGAACACATTCCTGATGACACTAAGGCAATGCAAGAATTATTAAGAGTTCTAAAACCTGGAGGTATGGCTATTCTTCAAATTCCGCAAGATCTTAATAGAGCAACTACTTTTGAAGATAACACTATTATTGACCCAAAAAAACGTGCCCAAATTTTTGGTCAATATGATCATGTAAGAGTCTACGGAAGAGATTACTTTGATAAACTGCGTTCTATTGGTTTTAAGGTTAATGAGGTTGATTACACAAATGAATTATCTAAAGAAGAAGTAATCAAATACTGTCTAGCTCCCGGAGAAATACTTCCCGTTTGCTATAAGGCGTAAAAAATATTCATCAAGAAACATCTTTTTTTATATCAGATTTTTTATCACTACCAAGTTCAGAATATAACGGATCTTTAGCTATCAATTCCATTAGGTGTTTTTTACATTCAAATTTTCGCTTCCTTACATATCCTTCAGTATAATTCGTTAATTGAGCGATTTCTTTCATACTCTTTCCATCAAAAAATAAAAATAATAGATCTTTACATTTACAATTAAGATTTAAGAGATATTTTCTATATAGTGATTCACGGTCTCTTTGCTCTATATTATCTATTATAGAAAAGTTTGTATCCGACACAAAATCAGTTATCCTTCCACAACAAGAAACTTTTTTTAACTTATTTAACCTTCTCATCCAAATATTTTTAGAAATACCATAAAAATATGTATGTATAGAATAGTCGAGCACTAAAGAATCATTTTTTATTTTTTGATACAGAATAACAAGAGCATCCTGAAATATATCTTCAGCATCTTTTTCTGTTCCAGAATTTTTGATAATAAAACTTTTTATTATGATAAAATTTCTTTTATAAAAATCTTTTAAGATTTTATTATTACCATGTAATATCCCGTTGAAAATTTTAATCTCATCATTGTACCCCATATTGATGATATAAGTTTAGTTAGTTTTTTATAGATAATACCTGTAACAACTTTTGTTCCATTTTTATATAAGAAGCTATAATGTTTTAGAAACTTCGTAATGTTATAAAACGGTAGATATTACCTATTAAAACTGAAGTTAATTAGGATCTAAAAAAATTAAAAGTCTAAATGAGAGAACACCCACTCTCAATGAGTAAAAGTGCCTATTCATTTTCTCTATGTAACATTTTGATTGTTATAGTATCAATTTAAATTTCTTTCATACTTCCCAATGTTAGGTTATGAATTAACTACCTATGTTACAATTCAACTTAAAATGACGACGATTGAAAATTAAATCATTTCATTTCCTTCTTAATTTCTAGATATTCGAGTCATCATTTAATAAGGCTATTAACTAAAACTAAACAGATATGACTACCGCAGATACTTTTTCTATAGCTAATATGATTGCTATGCCAATGTGGGTACTAATGATACTACTACCTAAATGGAAAATAACCAGGTTCTTAATTGACTTCAAAATAATTCCCATAGCACTCTCCCTGATTTACGCCTTTTATATTTTTCAGGCAATACAAATTGGTGGAGGCATGGATTTCGGAAGTTTAGCTTCCGTGATGGCCTTATTTACCGAAGAAAACGCAGTACTCGCTGGTTGGGTACATTATCTAGCTTTTGATCTAATGGTAGGTATGTGGATACTAGATCAAAATAAAAAGATTGGAATACATCAACTGCTAATAGCACCTTGTCTTTTTGCAACATTTATGTTAGGACCAATTGGACTTCTACTCTTCTTAATCATCAAATCAATCAAACAAAATAAATCATGAAACATCTAAATCAAATATTCAAAGAAGTAAAAAAAGAAAACCTCATATTATATTGGGCAGTCATCATATACTTTATAACCGCAATTTTTTGTCTATCCGGAGTTTTAATTGATGACAGAACCCTAATGGGAGTGAATGTGTGGATCAAACCTTTAAAATTTTCCATCTCCATTGGTATCTATACCCTAACAGTTGGATATTTGATAACACTATATCCATATTCTAAAAGGAAAAAAAACATTATAAACAATCTAGTTGTTTGGACACTATTAATTGAACTAGCAATCATTGTATATCAGGGTTCAAGAGGAGTACGTTCCCATTATAACGAAGAGACCTTATTTGATGGAATGTTATTCCTAGCAATGGGATTATTAATAGGAATCAATATATTAATAATGATATTGTTCATTATTGACACTTTACGATTAAAGTTAAATACTCCCAGATCTATTCAATATGCTATTCTGATGGGTTGGTTAATTGTATTTTTCGGAAGTTGGATAGGTGGTCAAATGATTTCGCAGATGGCTCATAATGTTGGTGCAGCAGATGGTGGCGCTGGTCTTCCATTAGTCAATTGGAGTACTATAAGTGGAGATCTTAGAGTAGCACATTTTTTTGGATTGCACGGTATACAAATAATTCCGTTATTCGCATTATGGCTGTCTAAAAAATGGACTGTTTCTAATAAAAAACAAATCATCACAGTACTTATCTTTGGATTGCTATACGCTGGATGGATTGGGTTTACTTTTTATCAAGCCAAGCAAGGTATACCATTACTTAAACTATAATTAAACCAACATGCTAATTAATAAAAAGAAGCGCATAAAATACTTAGGTTTTGATGACTTTTGGTTTATTATCATCGGAATTTTAATCCTTAGTTTTATTACGGATTACCTATTTAGCAATTCTTTCGTTCGGCTTCCTTTTGGTAAGGCAATTATTAGTTGGAGTGTATCCCTTTTCTTTTCCACCTGTGATTGGTTTATCATTCGCGCCATCATGATTCTTTTACGAAAAAGACTCCCCGATTTTAAAGATAATTCGAAGCGTATCTTTTTGTTCTTTATTGCTATTGTGAGTACGGTTTTTCTAGTTGATGTATTCGGCAATATGGTATTATCTTTTATTTGGGGATTAAACTACAATCCTTTATCAAGAGCTAAAGTATTAGTTCCAGTAATTTTGATTAGCACTATGACTATGGCGATATATGAGGCTATCTATTTTTATGTAAGACTAAAAAAATCTATAAGAGATGAGGAACAAGCAAAACAAATGATAGTGCAGGCACAATTGGATACACTTAGAAATCAAGCTCAGCCACATTTTTTATTTAACACTTTAAATACTCTTAGAGATATCATTGATCAAAACTCTAAAGAAGATGCTAAGGAATTTGTAGATAAATTAGCTGATGTCTATAGATTTATATTAGAATCTGGGAATGCAAATTTGACATTATTAAAAAATGAATTAAAATTCGCCAGATCATATATCCACATACAGTCAGAAAGGTTTGGGGAAAACCTAACAGTGTATTGGGATATTCCAGAAGCCTCATTAAATATGATGATAGTACCGATGAGCCTTCAACTTTTATTAGAAAACGCAATAAAGCATAATGTAATTTCTAAATCAAAGCCACTCATCATATCAGTAAAAGTTGAGAACAACTCTTTATATATAACAAATAAGATTCAACCAAAATCTACTAAAGTACCATCCACCAAAGTTGGGTTAAAAAACATTGAAAAACGATATGGGTTAATCTCTAATGAACCTATTGAAATAAAAAACGATGGAAACCATTTTATTGTTTCCCTTCCATTATTAAAATCATCTGATCAAAAAAACAATTATGCAGATACTGATTATTGAAGATGAACCACGAGCAGCCAACCAACTGCAAAATAAGCTGAAAGCTGAAAAATTTAATTATGAATTATTAGACATCATTGATACTGTAGAAGATGCAGTACTATGGTTTCATAAAAATAAATCACCCGACTTAGTATTTATGGATATTCAGTTAGCTGATGGATTAAGTTTTGAAATTTTTCAAAAAATAGATATTGATGCACCTATCATATTTACTACAGCCTTTGATCAATATGCTATCCAAGCATTTAAGGTTAACAGCATAGATTACCTGTTAAAACCAATCCAACAAGAAGAATTAAATCACGCATTGGATAAGTTTAAAAAATCTAACAAGCAACCTATAGTTGATCCATTGATCTTAAAAAAACTTCTTGGCAGTATACAAACTACTAATAAAAGAGAAGGTATATTAGTTAAAGAAGGAAATGGTTTTACGCAAATTAAAATAGCCGATCTATTATATTTTTATTCTCAGGAGAGTATCACTTTTGGTGTCACTCTGGATAAAAGATTTATTATTGATGAGACTATGGATCAATTATTTAGTTCATTAGACACGAATCAATTCTATAGAATTAATCGTGGTCAAATTATCTCTAAAAATTCAATTCAGAAGATAGACTCCTATTTCAACCATCGGGTTAAATTAGGAATTCTAAATCCAAGAGATCAGGATTTTATTGTAAGTAGACAAAAAACTAGTGATTTTAAAAACTGGTTAAATAGTTAAATTTAGTTTTCAGGAAAACTATTCAGGTTAAGTGTTTTCAATTCTTTATGATCATCTTCATAAATAAAGTATACTTTTAGCTTAGGGTGAGTTTTTAAAAACGCTATAGATTCTTCTAAACCCATGGACATTAATGCTGTAGCATATGCATCAGCGTCCATACATTTTTCTGTTAATACGGAAACACTTAATAGATTAGATTTATGAGGATATCCTGTTTTTGTATCTATAATATGAGCATATCTGTTTCCGTATTCATCAACCTTAAATTTGCGATAACTACCAGAAGTTGCCATTGCTTCATCCTCTAAATAAATAACTTTACTATAAGATTGCGTTTGATCAAAATTAGGATCTTCGACTCCTATTTTCCAAGATTGTTCTTTAATTAAATTACTTCCTTTTCCCCTGATCTCACCTCCTATTTCAACCAGATAGTTTTCTATTTTTTTTGATTCTAAAAAATCTGCAAATACATCCACCGCATACCCTTTTGCTAATGCATTAAAATCAATAAAAGTATTCTTATGTTGTTTTATAACCTTATCCTTTTGTAAAGTAACTTTATCCAACCCAACAGAAACCAATAAACTATCTATTTTAATGCTATCTAATGCTACTATTTTACCTTCTGGTCCAAAATCCCACGCATTTACTAAAACTCCAATAGTAGGATCAAAAACTCCATTTGTTTCTTTATAAATTCTTTTAGATGCTTTAAATACAGTTTGGAAATGATCATCAATAGTAACTGTCGCATCTCCTTGATTAATTCTAGAAATATCAGAATCATTTTGATAGGTAGACATAGAAGTATTGATAACCGTTACTATACTATCATATGATTTTGATAGATCTATTTTTTTTGAATCAATAAACTGAACCGAAAAGGTAGTTCCAAATGCATTTCCGTTGGTATAATTCAAATGCTGTTCTGGTTCCTTATTGCATGAAAACAAGCATATCACTAAAAGTAAAAAAAGGAAATTACGAATCATGTTATTTAATTGAGATGAGTTTCTATTACTTGTAATCCAGCATATTCCATTGCATATGCTTCATTTAAGAAAACAGGTTTATTTGGGTTTTCGGAATTTTGTAATCCCACACCCGCATAAAAAACCTTAGCTTCTTGTTCTCTGGCGTGCTTTTTAAACGCTTCCATCCAAACCATATCATAATTATGCGGATTATCTGGATAAGATATAGCCTTTACAATTACAAAATATCGTTGATTCGATGTATCAATACATACAAACTGTGGATGTTTCCCTAACTTACTATTAATAGCAATAAACTCGAAACCCTTTTTTTCCAATTCTTCTCCAACAATATTCATTGCTAGATTATGAAGTTCTTGTTTGGTTAAAATCCTACTCATAGAAGGACAAAGATAGTACTATTAAGGTGTTTTCTTAAAATTTTAAACTTCCAATCTCAATTTCTGCCTCTTGTTTACCCAACCTTACAATACTTACTTTTTTTGATTCGTTTTTCTTTCCATAATTCGTAAACATAGTTACTTTTAAAATCGTTGGACCGGATATTTTTTGCACATTATCGGCATAATAATCAATCATTACTTTATAGTTCCCTTTTATAGCTTTTTTAAGCATATATTCTTCTGGACCGTACCCTTCAGTCATATCTTCGGATAATCTACCTCCTATTTCTGTTTCTTTATTGCTATAATACCCCTTTTCTTCATTTGGATCTATAACCCATAAATCAATATCTGTATCATTATGATTCCAATCAATTACTACTCTTACATCTACCGGAATTTCTTTAAACACCTTTTCTACCGATTTTGGTAGTTTAAGTTTCTTTTTATACTTATATACCAATCTATTGAGTTCTACATAAGCCAATTGTTCAATTCCCAAAAAACGTTCATCTTCATCTTTTTCTAACAAATCCCCATTATGAATTTTATATAAGAGATCAAAACTCTTTTGAAACTCACCGATACTTTCATAAACCAAAGCTAGGTCTCTATAGGATTGCGGCTCTTCTGGTCTCAATTCTAATATTTTCTCATATACAAAGACAGCCAGTTCATTTTGTTCAAAATATTCTAATTTATAAGCCAATGCTCTCATTAATTCATGATTATCCAAGTCTTTTTCAATCAGATTAGTTAATATCTTGATTGCTATCTCAGGAGCTTCTCTTTCATCAAAAAAGTCGGCTACATCAAGGTAAAATGAAGGAGTATTGGCATATTGACTTCTAATCTCTAAATATTTAGCATATGCTAAATCAACAGTCTCTTCTTTTGCTAACTTCGCTAGATAAGGAGCTTCAGGATTCCAAGACTTTAATTCTATTTTTTCTGAAATTTTTTGATTTAACTGTTCAATTTTTTCTAAGTTATTTTTCTTCCCTTCTTTTGTAGTAATAACAATAATACCATTATTCCCCGCAGAACCATACAATGCTTCTCCTGCTGCTTCTTTTAAAACCTGCATAGATTCTATTTGATTAGGCAGTAATTCATTCGTTGGGTTTCCCTGAACAGGTACACCATCAACTATATAAAGAGGTTTAGAATTTGAAGTAATTGAGGATACACCTCTAACTACTACAGATGAATTTGTTCCTGGTTGCGAATTATCCACCTGAACTCCAGCAACAGCTTCAGAAAATGATTGATTTGTAACAGTAACGACTGATGCTGTCATCGATTTTCGTTTCTGAGCGCCATAACCAATCACCACTACTTCTTCTAACTGCGATGCATCTTCCTCTAACTTAATTTGTAGGTTACTCGAATTGGTAGTAGCAATTTTTTTAGAAGCAAATCCAACATATGATATATTTAATTCTTGTGTGACTTCAGCATTAATTCTGAAATTTCCATCAAAATCTGTTTGAGTACCATTATTAGTTTCTTCTACCCATACATTTACTCCTGGCAATGGCAAACCCTTGTCGTCAGTAATCACACCAGATACAATTCTTTTTGTTACGTCAATTCTATTTCTACTCGTTTCTATTGATACGCTTGTCTCATCAGTTGTCGGTTCTCGGGAGGTATCAATACTAGTGTCTTGTTGTGTACTTTGATTATTACTTGTATTTCTATTATTAATTTGATTTTTGGGCTTTTGTACTTTCTTCGGAAATTGTGTTATGTACCACGTCCATAAATCTTCATAATCTTCAAACAAATCTGCTCGTCTCTCTTCAATTTTTCCCTTTTTATATAATTCTTCTTCCTCAATATTCACAATCCATTCTTTATAGTCAGCTTTTAACTCTTGTGGAGGTTCTATACGGTATTTAACATAATCTTCTATTCTATCTAAAATTAACATAGAAGTGTATTCTGTGACTAATTTATATTGTTTTGCTAAAGAGATAATTTTTCCCCTATTCTCTTTTTTATTTTTATTTAAAAATGTGAGTTTTTGTTTTGCCCATAGTCTTCTTATGGTCTTATCTTCTGTTTCAGGAGATATGAAAATTTTAAATTCTTCTGTTACTTTATTCCCATATCCAAAAAGTAATTTGACTGTAGTATTTTCTTTAAACTTTCCGGTTAAAGAAAAATCAGATAGCACATTTATATTTTGATTCGGATATACCTCTTCTACCATACCATTCTTGGTTATTCCTAAAAACTGATAGGTTTCATGTTTTAAAATTTCCAAAGCATTCTTAGCAGAAAATCTAGTAAGGTTTATATAATTACCTCCTGAAGTTGTTGCAATTTCATTCATAAATTCGTGATCCCCAGAAACAGAAGAATTTACAGTATAAATACTTCTATTAATCTTCTTTGTAAAACCGCCTAGATTGATTAACCCATCGGTAAAAAACAAAACTTCTTCAGATCTTATTTTCATATTATCTAAGAAACCCAAAGAAGTACCTCCATCATATGCTAGTCCTTCTATCTGCTCTTTTAAAATAGACCAATTTCCATTAGCAATCCCGAACTCTTTAGTGTTATGCATTGAGTTACTAAAAGATATAAATTCCACTTTTACATTTTGTAAATAATTAAAATACAAATCCAACAGTTCTAGTTCTTTTTTAATTTTCCTATGATTATTAGAAAATGAAGAGTCCCATAAAATTGTAATACTGTTTGGTTTTTCCTTTAATCTGGAATTGGGCTTTAACTGTTGATTAATATAGAAAAAATCATCATAAGTAATTACTTGTCTTGAACCTACATTTTTAGGAATATCAATAATAATTGAAGAAGAAGCTATATAGTTCTTTTTACTTATTAATGCCTTGTATTTATTACCCTCCTGATGAAAAACTATATCATCATTATTTGTCTGCGGCTTTTCATCTCCATAAACAGCTATATCAATCAAAAATTCATCAAGAGTATCTGTGAAACTAAGAGGCAATTCGTAAAGCTTAGAATTATTCTTGCTGTACAATTCTTGTTCATAAGTAATCACAATATTCTTATACTTTTTTGGTAAAATCGGATAAATTCTAGCTTTATAATTATTTCCTTGTGTCTTTTCCAAAAGACCAGGATCGATATTTTGTCTTACAGTACTTTCATAAGCAACTCGTGCCAATTCTTTTTCTACAATAACCGCTTCTCTCATTTTATCATTGACATCCATAGTAAATCCAGATACTGATTGTCCCTGCCCCAAAGGAAATACCAATTCACCCTCCAACGTCCTATCCAATTCGTTATAGAATTTCATATCGTATGTAGTAGTAGCAAAATTTCCAACAATTTTTACATCTACCTTTAAAACAGAAAGTCTCAACTCAGTAGAATCTTTTAATTGAATAACAGGAGCTTCCTGACTTAGTAATTTTGTTAAAGAAACAAGAAACGTAAATAGTATTAATGATTTTTTCATGATTGGTTTGTTTTCTATTTAGAATAAAACTCAACATTATTAATCATTCATAAAACCAGAAATGAGTGAAGTAACCTTTTGATTTAGTAAACGCAACTTTATTTAAACCTTATAAATACACCTTTTTCAAAATAATAACTTGGGGTATAAATAGTAGTATTTTCTTCAAATCGATACCAAGGAGAAATATCAGTATCTTCAAAATTCTTAAGCAAGCATACATTCTGTGCTGGTGTGTTTCCTTGTGCTAACAAAAATAGTTTCTGCCCTTGATCATTTACTATTTCATCTACTATTATTTCTATATGACCAGGAGTTCCTGGGTTTACTAGCATATCACCAATAGTCAAATCCTTTATCTTCACTTTTGGTAATTCTGTATATAAAGACAAAGTTCCTGCATACGTATAAACAAGATTCAAATATTTATAAAAATTTGATTTGGAAGAATTCGGGGTAGCTGTTTTATGAAAAATTACTTTATTGCCTTTAATTTTAGGACGAAAGCCTGCTGCGTATTTTTTCCAAGAACAATAATGCCCTGAAGTAAAATTGAATCCTATCTCATCTTGTCTATTCGCATCCCACAGGTACTCCGCTCTCATTCTCATTAAAGCATCCGCACATTGTTGTAATCCATTAGCAGGAACAGGAATTTCTAAAATGGCATCATGCCAATTCTGTGCAAAATATCTAGTGTTATCATAATTAATAATGGGTGACCCATGCTTTTTTAATTGATAATTACGAAGATATTCCTGAAAAGAACCATCAGGATATACTTTTCTTTTATATCCCTCTGGAAGCTTAACTCTTGTAGAAATCGAATCACCTTCTTCATCAATATAATCAGGAACTGAAACTATATTTTTAACAACTCCTTTAACATGGTTAGTAAGATGTTTCCCTTTTGAAGTTGTTCTAATAATGAGTATTAAAACGATTATTACCAAAACTAAACCAATTCTTTTCATAGAGAACCAAATTACTAATTCTTATCATTTCTATCTTTCCTCCAATCTAGGAGATATAAAAATGCTGAAAGTAATATTAAAACTATTGAAATAATCCAATCATATTGTGACGCCCACTCAAAAGCAACTTTTACCTGACCATCTTTAAGTGTTTTTTCTAGTTGAAAAGAATAACTCAACTTAAGAACCAATAAAGAAATAGCTAATCCAAGCGAAAACCGTGCTGCTCTAAAAAACCTTCTTTCGGGATTCCCTTTCAATAATAAGACAGAAGTTATCAAAATAAAACAAATAATAAACGAAATAAAAGGTTCCAATTCGAAAAAAAAAGATAATAATATGGCCCCAAAAACTCCTCCTAACAAGCCTAATGCTAAACGTGACATCCACCACAACTCAAACCATTTAGTGCTCTTTCTTTCATTTTTTATTAATGATTCCCTTATTTGTTCAGCTCCTTCAATATTATTCAACCCTTTTTTATCATTATAGTAAATAGTATTGATACTTCCTGAACCAAAATTAAAATTTTTAGTTTCTTTGGATTGATCTGATAAGGAGTTGGTATTATCATACTCATAATTATCTAACAATCCATTCACATGAACTGTTTCAAATGGTGGCTTTAAACATCCTATTAAATATTTCCCATACTTGATATGATCTATAATATTATTATAATTATAAAAGTGTGGTTCATCAGAATCAACACAAGCTTTACAATTACAGGGAACTAGTTTTTCTACATTTATACCATCATAAGACGAATTTAATTTATCGATTTCAGAGGAAATAATACTAATAAGTTCTTTTTTATTTACCCCACTTACTCTGACAATTATTAAATTTTGAGCAAATTTCTCTTCGATTAGACCAATTGCATCATCTTTTTGAAGAATGACTCCATTCTTCCAGCTATTATCTTCATTTTTTAAATAAATATGAGAGCGTACAATAAAACGGCTAATTAAACCCTTGGGCATAAATCTATATCTATATCTAAGTTGTAAATTATTAGCCGAGCTCCATAAAATACTATCTGGTTTACTTTCTGGCAATAACTGAGGTATTAAATAATATCCTTTTTTATCAACTAGTTCGTAGCATAATTCAAAATTTAGCATCAATGCCAATAATTCTGGATGCATTTCCCTATAAATTGATTCTTTCCAAATTTTAGATGCCTTATTTAATGTAAAACGACCATTGTTCTTTTTAACCTCTTCATCATCCAGAACTCTATAAACAGCAGCAGTAGCCCATTCATTTTGTAAAATAATTGTTTTTCGTAAAAGAGGATCTTCATTAAAATGTAAGATTGAACCTAAATCATGTAAATATTGACTGAGTTCTGAAGCTTTTTCTCTATCTACTATAGAATATTTTTTACATAAATTTAGAAATAAATCACAAGAAATATAAGGCTTCCCTTTAGCTAAATTTAATAACTCATTTCTAACCAGAATCCAGTTTTTAGGTAAAACTGATCCTATATGAGGCAAAGTCTGCATTTGATATTTGAGCCCTTCTTCTAAATCATCCAGGCTTTTACCAGGATTAAGTAAGTCCGATGAATAACGCTCCTTTATGAAATCGAATTGAGATTTCATGCTTTTAAAATCAATATCCTTACTTCTACCTCCTTTTTCATTCTGAAAAATCAGAAGTGGACTATTGCCACCAAATAACTCAATTGTTTGAAGCCAATATTTGAAACTTGCATCATTAACCGTTCTATCATCATCTTTAGTATCATCAACAAGAATATAAATCGACCTTTTAGTTAAAAAAAACTGATGTGTAGCATGATAAATTTCCTGACCTCCAAAATCCCAAATATTAACAGTAAAATTAATTCCTTTGTTATTAACAAAGCCGTATGATCTAATATCAATACCTTTAGTGGTTCCTTCTTCCTTTGGCAAAGGGGAATCTCTATCTAATAGTTTTGAAACTAGGCTAGTTTTGCCAACTCCTCCTTTACCAACAATTAACATCTTAGCTTCATAAATAAACTCTCCTCCTTGAGAATTTATTTCATCGAAAAAATTTATAATAGCTTTATTTCCCTTTTGAACAATTTCCGGCGGAGGTGAGGATAAGGGGTTATCCATCAAATAAATGCTATCTTGCAAATAATGCTGTTTCCATTTAACTGGGACACCTTTTTTGATAATTGAAATTAAGGGTTGAATACTAGTAACACTATTACCAACAAGATCCAAATATCTTAAATTTGATAAACCTTTTAAAGAATTAATTTCTGAAATATTGTTAAATTTCAAATCAAGTAACTCTAAACTATATAATTTTTTCAGAGGACTAATATCCGAAACCTTATTTCTTTTTATATCTAAAAATTTTAAATTTATCAAGGAATCTAAAACTGATAAATCCGAAATCTTATTATTGCTTAAGAGTAAAACTTCCAAACTAATAGATTCTTTGAGAAAAGAGAGATTTTTAATTCTGTTAGCACTAATATCCAAAAAACGAATTTTTGTTAATTGCTCTAGATTAGGGATGTTTGAAATTTGATTATTTTGGATATCAAGCTTTTCGAGACTTTTTAAATTGGTCAAAAAAGATAAATCTTTAATATTATTCCCTACAAGATCAAGATTTTCCAGTTTTGTCAAGTTTTCCAAAAAAAATCCATTAGTGATTTTATTATTTCTTAAATTAAGAAAAGTTATACTAGAGAGATTCTTTAAAAATGAAATATCTGAGATTTGATTGTAACCTAGATTCAGTATTTCTAGAGAATTTATTTTTTTCAAAAAGGAAAAGTCCGAGATATTATTATTCTGAATATCGATAGACTTTAAACCACTAAGGTTTGTTAAATAAGAAAGATCATTAATACAATTATTTTGTAGATTAATATGTTCTAGATTAGCCAACTTCTCTAAAAAAAATATGTTTGAAATATTATTATTTTCTAACCAAATCTTTTTAAGGTTTATTAAATTAGCTAAAGGTGAAAAATCAGAAACACTATTATAACCTATATCTAAAACTTCTAAATTGCTTAGATTTCTTAGGGAAGAAATATTATCTACAACATTACCTCTTATATCAAGTTCTTTTAAGCTATCAATTTTTTCCAAAAAAGATAAGTCAGAAATACTATTTCCACGTAAATTAAGAATGCTCAAATCTTTTACTTCAAGTATTTCATCTGGTATTTTGGTAAGATTACAATTTCTTAAATCAAGTGAAGTACTATATTGATTTTTAGCTTGTTTTATAATTCTTTGTGCGAGATCTAGCATGCAAAATTTAATAAAGGTTTAAACAATATAACTAAAAGAGTCTAATAAGCAAAAAAATGAAAAAAACAACCAAAACTAAAAAAGCCGATACAATGCTGTATCGGCTTTTTTAGTTATTTTAAAAGATATTTAATGTTTATTCTCATAAGAAATTAGAAATTCAGGGTAAACCCTAGTATTAAACAAGCAATTAATCCCCTGATAACCATATGATTTAAATTTGATATTTTTGAGTATGACAAACAACTACCTTTCATCACTTCTGAAAAATCATCAAAATAACATTGTTCTCATCTGTTTTTTACTAGTATGGACGGTTGGTATATCTCAAACAAAAAGCATTGATAGTTTGAGAAACCTACTTAGTAATACACAAAACGATTCAATTCGTTTCGAACTTACACAAAAATTAGCTTTTGATTTTTTATTTACGCAATTAGATTCTTCGATGGTGTATGCTATACAACTGAATGAATTAGCTAATAAGAATAATTCAATATCATTTAAAGGAAGATCATTAGAAGTACTAGGACGTGTTAATGCGTATCAAAACCACTACGACAAAGCAAAGCAAATACTAAACGAGGCCTTAGAACTTGCTGAAAAACATGACCTAGATAAATCCATCATATATAGCTCATTAGGAATAACATACCAACGAGAAGGACTTTATGAAAAATCAATAGAATATTTTTTTGTAGGGCTTAAATTAGACGAAAAAGAATCCAACAACGATGGAATAATCACAAAAAGTGTAAATATCGCCAATACCTATTCTAAACTTGGTGATAATCTAAAAAGTATAGAATATAAAAAAAATGTAATCCACTTAATTGAAAATACTAAAAACAAAAAAATTAGACATCAAATAGGTGTATTTTGGAATAACATGGCCGTGGATTATGCCCAACTGAATAAATTAGATTCTTGTATTTATTATTTAAAAAAATCTTTACACGCTAATAGCCTAGCAGATAATAAGGCAGAAATTTCTAGATCTTATCATAATATCGGAATAATTTTTAGAGAAAAGAATCAATTGGATAGTGCTCTCCATTACACAAAAAAAGGGTTGCAAATAAACGAAATACTTAAAGATACACTAGAACTGGTTTTATCTAACAGAGCAGTAGGTACGATCTATTCAAAATTAAATGATTATACAAATTCTCTAAGCTATTTAGATAAAGCCAATGAACTTGGGATCCAGATTAATAACCCTTCTCTCATATCTGATAACAATCTTGCTTTTAGTAAATTATACGAACAATTTGGCGATCATAAAAAATCTCTAGAAGCGTATAAAAAATATATCAGTTATAAGGATAGTATCTTTAAGATCAATAGCCAAAAGAATATTGACGAACTAAAGGTCAGTTATGAAACGGAAAAAAAGGAAAGGGCAATTGCCGAGCAGCAAATTCAGATTCAAAATCAGGAATTAGATATCATCAAAAAACAACGCCAAGTTACACTATGGGTAATCATAGGTGGTATTTTAGCATTATTACTAGGAATAACCTTTTGGTTTAATAAAGAACGTCAAAAAAGAAAACAACAACAAATTGAAAACCTTCAGAAACAACAAGAAATTATTAAATTAGAAGCCCTAGTATCAGGAGAAGAAAAAGAACGAGTACGGTTAGCTCAAGACTTACATGATGGAATTAATGGTGACCTATCTGTCATAAAATTTAAAATAAACTCTCTTGACAAAAAAACATTCTCAGAAACCGAAACCGGTGTGCATAATCAAGCTATAAGTATGCTAGACAATGCTATTGATCAGGTGCGTAGAATTTCTCACAATCTAGCACCTCCATCGTTGCATAATTTCAGCCTACTAGAAGCTATTAGGCAATATTGTAACAAAGTACAACAAACAAATTCTTTTACAGTAGATTTTCAGAATTTTGGAAACTTATTTTCTTTTGATAGTGAGAAAGAAACAGCTATTTACAGGATCATTCAAGAATTATTAAATAATATATCAAAACACGCCAAAGCTTCTGAGGTCTTAGTGCAATTAAATAGCACCGAAGAGGTCCTAGAAATAACTGTAGAAGATGACGGCCAAGGATTTGATACTCAAAACGTCAAAAATGGAATTGGCTTGCAAAATATTGCGTCGCGAGTTTCTTTCTTAAAAGGTAATCTACATATAAACTCAGGAAATGATGGCAGTGCTTTTATCATTACTATTCCTTACTTAACTAGTACGAAAATCTCATGATTAAAATATGCATTTTAGACGATCATCAAATGATCATAGAAGGATTAGAATCCATGTTAAGAACTGAAACTGATATTGATGTAATTAATAGTTTTACTCATAAAGAAAACTGCTATGATTTTTTAAAAAAAGAAATTCCCGATGTGTTACTTTTAGATATTAATCTTAAGAATGCCAATGGAATAGAAATATGCGGTGAATTATCAAAAATATATTCTTCTCTAAAAATTATTGGTGTTAGTAATTATACAGAACCTGGTTTTATCAAAAACATGCTGCGTAGTGGGGCAAAAGGATATCTTCTAAAAAACACTACACAAGAAGAATTAGTAAATGCAATTAAAGTCGTTATGAATGATCAAACATTCCTACCTCGTTCTGTGGAAACTATTTTATTAAATGACAGTATCGGCTCTCCGCAACCCAAAAAAAGTGTTCCTAAACTAACTCGACGCGAAAAAGAAATATTACAGCTCATTAGTGATGAGATGACAAATTCCGAAATTGCAGAAAAGTTAATAGTTAGCATTAAAACAGTAGAAAGTCATCGTAACAATTTATTACAAAAATTCGGTGTTAAAAATGCCGCTGGACTTATAAAAAATGCTATGAATATGGGTTTTATATCTTAGCTGATCAAAAAAACTCAGGGTTTACCCTAGTACACACATTTACAATATATTACTGATTCTTCGCATTACTTCATTTTAGACCTTAGCTATATAATTATAAGCCATATCAAAAATGAAAACAACATACACTTTTATCACAATACTAGCCTTATCATTTATTGGATGTTCTAACGATGATGACGTAATTATAGAAAACAAACCACCTACAAGTTTTACTGTTACAACAGAAGTCATAAATAATGATGTCACTATTTCTTGGACAGAAGCTACAGATCCAGAAGGAGAACAAGTCACTTATGAAATAATATTAAATTCTGAAAGTATTAGCACCAATGAAGAAAACACATCTTATCAAATAGACGATTTATCCTATGAAACTAGCTACCAAGGTAGCATAATAGCTAAAGATACAGACGGATTAACAACAATCAGTGGTTTCACTTTTAGCATTGGCGAAAAAAATAATACGCCTCCTACTATTGAGCTTTTAGGTATCGATAATGGTGAAGTAATACAACAATTCACCAATATTACCCTAACCTGGAAAGGAATGGATCAAGAAAATGATCCGTTACGATATATTGTTCGGTTCGGAAAAAACCCAGAAAGTTTAGGAACCTTAGCGGTTGATTATACAGAAGAAAATTATACTATAGATTATTTAACTACTGGAGAAACCTACTATTGGCAGATTAGTGCATTTGACAGCCAAATGAGAAGCAGTTCAGAAATTAGAGGTTTTAAGGTATATGAAAAAGTTTTTGAAGGAGATTACGAAATAAAAAACCTTCAAGAAATGGAAGCATTTGCCAACGCAGGGTATACCCAAGTTACAGGAAATTTTTCTCTCATAGACTATGCTGATCCTAATAGCGAAGGACTACAATCACTTAATAAAATCAATGGAAATCTTATCATACAAGGCACAAATCTTTCTGATTTAGAAGGGTTTAAAAACGTAGAAATTATGCAAGGAAACCTTGATATAAGGAATAATGACTTTATAGGAAATTTAGAAGGTCTTAGGAGAATCAAAAAAATAAGTAAAGGACTATTCATTCTAAGAAATCCACTACTTATAAATCTTACAGGAATTGAAAATATAGATTTCACAATGGATGGGTACGTTTCTATTATTGAAAACGATTCATTAAGTGACATTTCGATTCTTGAAAAAATACGTGTAATAAATGGGTTCTTTTGGGTAGCTTCAAACATTAGCTTAACTAGCATTATATTGCCCAATTTAGAAGAAGTAAACGGAAATATTTTTGATGAAGTTTTTCATTCTATAGGGTTATTAATCCGTGGTAATTTTAATCTAGAAAGCATACAACTTCCTGCTTTAATAAAAGCTTCCAGAGCAGAAATAATAAATAACCCCCTTACTACTGAAATTAATATGGATACTATTACAACTATTGAAAACGAACTTTCAATTTCCCGTAACCAGAATTTGATAACTATCAATGGTTTTCAAAATTTAGTTGGTAATAGCGAAAGTTTTTTTCTAGAGATCAGTGAAAACAGGGAATTAGAACATATTTTTTTCCCAAGTATTAATAGTGCTGATAAGATTTTAATAGCGCAAAATAATAAGTTAACCACTATCCAGCTCAATGGCTTAGAAAATGTATCGACCGGCTTTGACATTCTCAACAATGAAATTCTTGAAGATTATTGCAGTTTAGCAAGCTATGCTAGTATCGCACTCGCAGAACAAAAAGAAATCACCACTGAAGGAAATTTGTATAACCCAACTACAGAGATGATCTCTACTAGAGAAGGCTGTAGACTATAAAAAAATAAACATGAAAAAACTTATATATATCATCATGATAATTTCTAGCAGTATATACGGGCAATTAACAGGTCGTGTAGCATATAAAGAAGAAGGTGTTACTTTTAATATCCCTACAAACTGGGTTGGGCAAGAAGTAGAAGAAATATTTATTATGGGATCCCAGCAAGAATCAGGTTTAATAGCACTTATAACACATCCTGCTAAAAATCTAAAAGAACTTCAAGATACTATGCAATTAGGACTACAAGAAGGAGGGGTTACCTTAAGTTTAAATAATAACCTCAAGAAATTATCGAATACAATGGTGGAAGGCATGTATGAAGGTGTCATAGATAATCAAAAAGTAAAAGGAAATGCCGTTGGATTACTCAATTCTTATGGAGAAGGTATTGTTGTTTTTTCCTTAATAAGCCCTGATTTATTTTCTAATCGAACGCTACAAATTGGGAGAGAAGTAGCAAATAGTGTTAGTTTCTATGCTCCTCAACTATCTAATAACGCTTCTAATGGACTAAATGCCGCTCAAGTAACTAAAGATTTAGGAGGTAATAAATTAATTTATTCAGAAAGTTATTATTCTAATACTCCTGGCGGAGGTGGTTATGAACGAAGCAAAGAAATTAATCTATGCCTTAATGGAACCTTTACTTATTATGGTAGTAGTTATCTAAACTTTACAGATCCTAATTTTGATCCCTACAGAAAAAATGGACAAAGTCATGGCACCTGGAAATTTATCGATCAAAACGGTAGCGTATATCTAAATTTAAATTACAGAAATGGCAGTAAAGAAAACCTTCGTGTCAGCTATAAAAATGATAAAACATTTCTTGATGGAGGCAGATATTATCTAGGTGATGTAACCTGTTATTGATATATCAAAATATTTTAAAACAATCTTATGCAACGTACTAATATGAATTAAAGTCTTTCATATATAAACATTTAGCCAATAGGTAAAAGGGAAATCAATAATGATTTCTCTTTTTTATTTTAATTAAATATACAAGTATAAATTAACAAAATATTAATAAACAATCTATTTTTTCCCTTTGTCTTTAAAGTAATTCACAACATAAATTTAAACAAGACAATATGAAAACAACATTTTTACTTCTAATCGCAGCACTAACATTATCCACAACTTATGCTCAAGAAAATTCTTCATTTGGATTTAAAAAGGGAGATATTACCATCTCTGGAACTATGAGTTATTCTTATCAAAACTCTGATTCTTTTAGAAATGATATAGATGGTAATGCTTATCGATTCGAAACGAAAGGACATAATTTTAGCATCATCCCCGAAATAGGTTACTTCGTATCATCGCATTTTATGACCGGTTTAAAATTTGGATATATTAGTTCCAAAACAGAAAGTTTTGATAATGATCTTTATGATTATACATCTAAAGGAAGAGGATATAGCACTAGTCTTTTCGGAAGATACTATTTCACTCCTCAAAAAAGAGTTTCATTATTTATAGAATTAGAAGCAGGTTATACAAAAAACACAATAGATTCTGATAGAGTATTTCAGGTTAATGATCTAACAAGTTATACTAATAAAGTTCAAAATTATAGTGTAACAGCAGCTCCTGGAATAAATATATTTATTAACAAAGATCTTTCATTAACTTCTCGAATTGGTCGAATTGGATATTCGAATATTAAAGACAATTTTAGTAACTCTAGTGGAGATACAGGCACGAATAAAAGAGATAGCATTGATGCTAGTATTTCCTTAAATAACTTCTATTTTGGTGTACTCTATAGAATATAAACTGGGAGAGACAATAGTTCACAAAAAAACCGATACTAATACATATCGGTTTTTAATTATTTAAATGACACTATGTGTCTATCCTCCAAAGTCATCAAATCTGATATTCTCATCAGGAATACCAAAATCTTCTCCCATTTTCTGAACAGCCTTGTTCATTAATGGAGGTCCACAGAAATACAATTCTATATCTTCTGGAGATTCATGATGATTCAAATAATTATCGATTACACAATTATGTATGAATCCAACAAATCCATCTCCTTCGGCATCTATATCACTTTTCACCTTCCAGTTATCTTCCTCTAAAGGTTCAGAAAGTGCTAAGTAGAATTTAAAATTAGGGAAGTTTTTCTCTAAATCATAGAAATGATCTAAGTAGAATAACTCACGTTTAGAACGTCCACCATACCAATACGTAACTTTACGTCCTGTTTGTAAGGTTCTAAATAAGTGATATAAATGAGAACGCATTGGTGCCATACCTGCACCACCACCTACATATAACATCTCAGCTTCAGACTCATTGATAAAAAATTCTCCATAAGGTCCAGAGATAGTTACTTTATCTCCTGGCTTTTGAGCAAAAATATATGAAGATGCCACACCAGGATTCACATCCATCCATCCATTCTTACTTCTATCCCAAGGCGGAGTAGCAATACGTACATTAAGCATAATCTCTCTTCCTTCTGCTGGGTAAGAAGCCATAGAATAAGCTCTTTCTACAGTTTCATTATTTTTCATTACTAATGGCCATAGACCAAACTTATCCCATTCTGCCTGAAACTTATCTGGTGTTTCATGTTCTTCTGGGTGTGCAGTAATATCAATATCCGAATATTTAATCTCGCATTGAGGAATTTCAATCTGAATATATCCACCAGCTTTATATCCCATATCTTCAGGAATCTCTACAACAAATTCCTTGATAAAAGATGCTACATTGTAATTACGTACAACAGTAGCTTCCCATTTTTTAATTCCAAATACCTCTTCTGGAACCTCGATATTCATATCCTGTTTTACCTTCACCTGACAAGCTAAACGTGCTCCATGTTGTAATTCCTTACGAGAAAAATGTGGTGTTTCTGTAGGCAATGCTTCTCCTCCACCTTCTAATACGTGGCACTCACATTGAATACAGGTTCCACCTCCACCACAAGCAGATGGTAAAAATATTTTTTCATTTCCTAAAGTAGATAGTAAAGTTCCTCCAGAAGCAACTTCAATCTCCTTTTCACCATTAATAGTAATTTTTACAGGTCCTGATGGTAATAATTTATCTTTTGCAAATAATAAAATCCCTACCAATACCAAAGTAAGTACCAAAAACGAAATAATGGTGATAGCGATTGTTCCAAGTGTTGACGCTAAAAATATCATATTATTTAAGTGTTGAAACGTTAGTGTTTTCTGCTACTTCTTTAGCAGCTTTCTCTTCTATCTGAACAGTTTCCTGTTTCTTTGATTCCTCTTCATCTCCTCCTGTAAGCATTCCTCCGAAACTCATAAATCCAATTGCCATAAGTCCAGTTAGAATAAAAGTGATTCCTAATCCTCTTAATGGAGCAGGAACATTAGAGTATCTAATCTTTTCTCTAATCGCAGCAATAGCAAGAATTGCTAAGAACCAACCAATTCCTGATCCAATTCCATATACCGCAGCATGAGAGATTGCTGGAAATTCTTTTTGTTGCATAAACAATGATCCACCAAGGATTGCACAGTTTACCGCTATTAATGGTAAGAATATACCTAATGAGTTATATAAAGATGGTGAAAACTTCTCAACAATAATTTCTACTAATTGTACCATCGTAGCAATCGTAGCAATAAAAAGGATGAATGTTAAGAAACTTAAATCATAATCTGCGTACTCAGGACCTAACCATATTAAAGCACCTTCTCTAAGTATATACTTATCTAATAAAAAGTTTAAAGGTACTGTAATTGCTAAAACGAATATAACTGCAGCTCCTAGACCCACAGCAGTAGATACCTTTTTAGATACCGCAAGGTAAGAACACATTCCTAAGAAGAATGCAAATACCATGTTATCTATAAAGATCGCTTTTAAAAATAATTCTAAATATTCCATTTTTTATAATTTTTAAATTGCCAGTGATAGCTTCATACCACTAACAATTGTGAACTTTCTAGTGATCTTCGATTAGTGCTTTATTTCTACTTCTCTGAATCCAAATAATGATCCCTACAGTTATCAAAGCCATCGGGGCTAATACCATAAAACCGTTATTTTCATAACCGAAAGCATACAATCCAGTTTTCTCTATTGGATCTCCCAATACTTTAGCACCAAACAATGTCCCTGATCCTAATAGCTCTCTGAAAAATGCTACAATTATCAATAAAACTCCATATCCAGCCGCATTACCTATACCATCTAGAAAAGATTTCCATGGTCCATTTCCTAAAGCAAAAGCCTCAAAACGTCCCATAATAATACAGTTGGTAATAATCAGACCAATAAATACCGAAAGCTCCTTACTCAATGTATAAGCAAAAGCTTTTAATACTTGATCAACTACAATTACCAAAGCAGCTACTACTACTAACTGTACAATAATTCTAATTTTTGACGGGATAATATTTCTCATTAATGAGATCACAACATTACCAATACCAAGTACAAAGATTACCGAGATAGCCATTACTATTGAAGGCTTTAACTGGGCAGTAATTGCAAGTGCAGAACAAATACCTAATACCTGGATAGTAATAGGGTTATTATCCGCTAGAGGATCTGTTAATAATTTATTGTTTTTCTTCGAAAACAATGGCTCTTTAGGCTCTTTTACTTTAACTTCAACTTTTTCTTCTGTTACTTCAGCCATTTGTTATTTTTTTAAAGTTTCGAAATAAGGTTGATACATCTTAATTCCTTTCTTCACCATTGCAGTTACACCATCTCCGGTAATTGTAGCTCCCGCCATAGCATCTACTGCATTATCATCTTTTCTTACGTTTTTAGGATCTCCATTACCTTTCTTTACTGTAATTCCTTTATAATTTCCAGAAGCATCTAAAATACTCTCTCCAATAAAGTCATCTCTAAAATAAGCTTCTTTGATATTAGCTCCTAAACCAGGAGTCTCTCCTTTATGATCAAAAAAGGCACCTTTCACAGTTTTAAATTGTTTATCTAAAGAAACATATCCCCAGATTGCATCCCAAAGACCATTTCCTCTCATAGGCACAACATAAAACTCCTGACCGTCTTTTTTACCAATAAACAATGGCATTTTTCGCTCATAATTTGGATCCTGCTTTACCTTATCATTCTCCTTCTTCACTTCTATATTAAAAGCATCAGTTGTTTTCTTAGCAGAATTTCCAGTAATGATATATTGCTCATCTCCTACATATTTATCAAACAATTCTTGTGCTTTTTCTGCAGGTACAAATTCGTTAGGATCTTCCGTATCCGAAATCCCCATTGCGAATAATATATTCTGCTGCTTTTCTGTGATTTTATTAGCCGTTATATTTGGTTTAAGTACCGAAGATATACCTGCTAATATAGAACCTACCACAACTACCATTGCAACTGCAAAGATAATTGTATATGAATTTTTATCTGTATTAATCGCCATAACTAAGCAGTTTTTAATTTTAGACGTTTCATTCTTTTCTTAACATTTCCTTGAACCACGTAATGGTCAATTGTAGGTGCAAATACATTCATCAATAAAATTGCTAAAAACACACCTTCTGGATATGCTGGATTAAACACTCTAATTAATATTGAAATAAATCCAATCAAGAATCCGTAAATCCATTTTCCTTTATTGGTTTGAGAAGCTGTTACAGGATCTGTAGCCATAAAGACAATACCAAAAGCAATACCTCCTACTATTAAGTGTTTCCAGAACTCTAGATTCATTAATGCATAAAACTTACTAGATTCTGCTATCCAACCAGCATTGGTAACTCCATTAAAAATTAGTCCCATAACCAATGTTCCTAATACAGCACTTACCATAATTCTCCAGCTTCCTATTTTTGTAAAGATTAAGAAAGCTGCTCCTAATAATATTAATAATGCTGAAGTCTCTCCTACAGAACCTGGAATAAATCCGAAAAACGCATCCATAACCGAATATGTAGCATCTCCAGAACCTAAGATATTTTTTCCTTGTGCTAATCCTCCTAAAACAGTCTCTCCCGAGATAGCATCTAATTGAGCTCCTCCAGCAATTTCGTTCGCTCTATCTACGGCTCCGTGTACCCAAACCTTATCTCCCGACATCCAAGTTGGATATGCGAAAAACAAAAAGGCTCTAATTGTTAGTGCTGGATTTAAAATATTCATTCCAGTTCCTCCAAAAACCTCTTTACCTATTACCACTCCAAAAATAACGGCTACTGATAACATCCATAATGGAGTATCCACAGGAACAATTAATGGAACTAACATTCCTGTAACCAAATATCCTTCTTCTACCTCGTGTCCCTTAATTACTGCAAATAAAAATTCTACCGCTAATCCTACTCCGTAAGAAACCACTACTAATGGTAAAACTTTCCATAATCCGATAACTAAATTATCAAATGACCAAAATGCAGCACTAAAAAAACCATTTGCAGCTGCTTCTATCTCACCTAACGCTAAATGATGCTGATAACCTGCATTAAACATACCAAATATTAAACACGGTACTAATGACATGATTACAGTATTCATGGTACGTTTTAAATCATCTGCAGCACGAACGTGAGATCCTGAATGTGTAATCTCATTTGGCAGATATAAAAAAGTATGGATTGCATTAAATGCAGGTGCCATCTTTTTATCTTTATACTTAAGTTTTAAGTTATGTAATTTACTTTTTAAACCCATGACTTTATCCTATTTCTTTTAACATTAAATCTAGTCCTTCTCTAATGATCTGCTGATGTGGTTGCTTAGAAACACATATAAACTCAGTCAATGCAAAATCCTCAGGAGCTACTTCATACATTCCTAATTGTTCCATAGCATCTAGATCATTAACCGCGCAAGCTTTTAAGATTTGCAATGGATAAATATCTAAAGGAAAAACAGTTTCGTAATTACCAGTTACAACAAACGCCCTATGTTCGCCATTTGTATTGGTATTTAAATCATATTTTTTATTCGGAAACAACCAAGAAAAAGTCAACGCTCTAGATGGAGATATTTTATTGAAAATTGGTTTATTCCAACCAAACAATTCATAATCATCTCCTTCTGGAATCACAGTAATCATATCGTGATAAAATCCTAAATGACCATCAGGCTTTACATTATCACCTGTAAGAACATTTCCGCTGATAACCCTTATGTTATTATCTTTAACACCAGAATCATAAATAACAGAAGAAACCTCTGCTCCGATCTTAGTTTTAAAATATTTTGGGTTCTTTACTGAAGATCCAGTCAACGCAATGATACGCTCCGCGTTAAACTTACCAGTTAATAACAACTCTCCAATAATAACAAGATCTTGTGGATTTACGACCCACACAACTTCTCCTTTATTTATTGGATCTACTTTTGCTATTTGTACTCCAACATTCCCAGCAGGATGCGGACCACTTACATTGTGTACAGTAATATTATCCAACCCATTAAAAGGTGAATTATCCTTCTTCCCTACAGACACATGAACATCTCCTTGTGTTAACTTACTTAACGCAGTTACCGCTGTCTGAAGCTCTTTTTCTTTACCATCTAGCGCATACCCAAGATCAGCTGCTAAAGGAGCTGTTGCATATGCAGATATAAAAATTGCTTTAGGAGCAACATCCGGATTAGCTATAACATCATACGGACGTTGTTTGATAAAAGGCCAACAACCCGATGACAGCAAGTGAGATTTGATCTCCTCACCATTCATTGACTTTACATCCTTTGTTCCAAAGTCTGTAAATTGTTGTTCTTTATCTGCTAAAATCTTAAATGCTAATATTTTTCGTTTAGCACCGCGAACAATTTCCACAACCTCACCGCTTACTGGTGAAGGAAAAAGCATATTTTCATTAGATTTAGAGTGGAATAAGGGTTCGCCGGCTTTAACTTCTGTACCCTGTTTGGCAATAACTTTTGGCACAATACCGTGAAAATCGTCAGGCTTAATTGCGTAAACATTACTTTTGGTAGCTTCTGCAGTAACTTTCTCTGCTTCGCCAACAAGCTTAATGTCCAAGCCCTTTCTGATACGAATGTCTTTTGACATATTTGTAGTCTATGTTAATTAACTAAAAAAATCGTGCAAATTTAATAATTAAAACACGTAAGTGAAAGCTACCACTCTTATAAGATTTTATTTATAATGTTTCTAAATAACGAGTTTTAGGCTTTAAAATCACCAACTCATTTTTAGGCATACATTTTGTTTATCTTTACACAGCTAACAATTCATTTAATGTCACAAAATCTTAAACAATTCTTACTAATTCTAGGAATATTTAGTAGTTCTTCATTTTTTATTACAGCTCAGCAAGTTACAAATGAAGTAAACCCTCCTGACCACATCAAAACCATTCAGCTATTTGGTAGCGAAGAATTTTCCGGAACACCTATTTTAAAACTCGGAGAGCCTCTTCATATTAGATTTGACGATATCAATGGCGATGAAGTAGATTACTACTATAAAATCACTCATTATAATTTTGACTGGACTCCTTCTGTTTTATATAAAAACGAATACTTAAATGGCTTTGATGATATTAGAATCGTAAACTACGAGAATTCTTTTAACACACTACAGATGTATAGCAATTATACACTAAGAATACCGAACGAAGACACAAAAGGATTGAAAGTAAGCGGTAATTATATGATAGAAATTTATGATGAGGATGACGAAATAGTGTTCTCTCGAAAATTTATAGTCTACGAAAGTATAACTAACATAAAGGTTTACACAAAGAGATCAAGAGACTTAAAATATATTGACACTCGACAATCAGTACAATTTGAAATAAGCTCTCCTAATGAAATTTTAAAAAATCCAAAACGAAATTTAAAAACATTAGTGATTCAAAATAATGATTTAAAAAATGCAATTACAGATCTCGTACCACAATTTACAATTGCGAATAGTTTAGTATACAAATACGATGTAGAATCCAGTTTTTGGGGTGGCAATGAATATCTTTTCTTTGACAGCAAAGAAGTAAGGTCACCAACTGCCAATATAAGAAGTATCGATCTCCAGAAAATATATCACAATTACCTGTACACAGATATTGTTAGAGCCAATAGAATATACACATATTACCCAGACATCAACGGTAGTTTTGTTGTAAGAAATTTAAGAGCCGAAAACAGTAACACAGAAGCTGACTATGTTTGGATGCACTTTTCTCTAGAATGCTACGAACCTCTTAATGGAGGAGAAATCCATTTATATGGAAATTTCAACAACTATGTTACAGATGATTCAACTCGATTAACTTACGATAAGGAAAATGGAATTTACATCGGGAAAAAATTATTTAAACAAGGATTTAATAATTATAAATATGTCTTAGTAAAGTCAGATGGCACTATAGATCCAGGTTTTATTAGTGGAAATTTTGATGAAACTGAAAACGAATATATGATCATTCCTTATTATCGAGCACCAGGAGCAAGATATGATAGAGCAATAGGCAAAGGTATAGGCAATTCTAGAAATATTACAAACTGAGAAATTTAAAACCTACATTTCATTTTTGATTACCAGAGCTAACAAAATTGACAACGTACTTTCTATTAGTTGTTTCTTTTTATTACTAACAAATTTTTCAATATTAAACACAGCAATAATACTCTTTAAGCCATACCGCTGTTACTAGTATCACCTATATTAAATAACACCTATTTTAATCTCTTTTAAAGACATTCAGAATTTTTATGTTTTGTAACGAAATACTATTATTTTAGTCCCATTACGCAAACCATGGACTACACATGAAAGAAAAGGGGAGATTTCTTAAAAAACATAGAGGAAACGAATGCTTAAACTGCCACGTACCTCTAGATGTTATTGATCGATATTGTCATAACTGCGGCCAAATAAACACTACTAAAAAACTGTCTTTTAAGGATTTTTTTAATGAGTTTTTTGCTAGTATATTTTCGTATGACTCCAGATTAAGACATACTGTGGTTGGTTTATTATTTCGACCAGGAATGATCTCTAAAGATTATATCGAAGGAAGAAGAGTAAAATACGCTAACCCGTTTAGATTTTACCTTAGTGTATCAATAATGTTTTTTATTATAAGTGGTTTATTTATTGATTTTGACACTATAATTACTAAGAATAATGATCAAGACAAAGAAGTATTAGAGATAAATTTATCTGATCAAGATAAGGATCAACAAAACGATACAACAACTAATGATACTACATCAACTTCTGACAATAAGGCCGATAATGATTATGTATATTTTAGTGAGAAACAGTTGGACACCATGGGTATGTTTACTGCTATCAGCAAACGTTGGGAAACATATAAATCACATTATAAAAAAACCGAGCAATTATCCGCTATTATTGCTTTAGACAGTTTAAAGCACTCTAAAAATGGATATACTAAATATCTTTACAAAAGGAGTATCAGAACAAAAAATCTTAATGAAAATCCGATGGAGCTTCTTAAGTTTGTTTTCAACAAACTACCTTTCATAATCTTTTTCTTTCTTCCTTTTTTTGCGTTAACAATATGGATTATATATATAAGAAGACCTTTTAACTACATGGAACATCTTGTATTCATTTTTCATACACAAACCATGTTTTTCATCCTTATGGGAATTGCTATTTTGATTGATCAAATTACCAAAAGTGAAGTTGCATCCAGCATTGCAATGTTCATTTTTCTATTTTACCTCTATAAGGCGATGCGTAATTTTTACCAACAAAAAAGAGCCAAAACTATTGTTAAATTTCTGTTAGTGAACGTATTATTTTTTATCTTAGCAAGTATAGGATCTTTAATTACGATCATAGGATCAATGTTTATTTTTTAATATGGTTGAACAAGTAACCAGAGGTATAAAAATTTCGGTGGACACCACCTTTGAAGGCACGTTCTTTAAGAACTATAAGATGCACTTTGCCTTTGGATACCGTATAACTATAGAAAACCAAAGTAAAGATTCGGTACAACTTACTTCTCGCTTTTGGGAAATAAAAGATGCGCTAAGTAACACTGAAATTGTAGAAGGAGAAGGTGTTATTGGAAAAAAACCCGTTTTAAAACCTGGAGAATCGCACACTTACAATAGTGGATGCCTTTTAAGCTCTCCATTTGGCTCAATGAAAGGACACTATAACATGGTTAATTTTACCTCTACAAGAAAATTTAAAGTAATCATCCCTAGTTTTAAACTAAGTTCTCCTTTTGCTCTGAACTAAGCCTCTTTATGAGATCAAATCTTATAACTTTCCCTTCCTGTTCGATATGACAATATTTACAATGTGAATCAAAAACGAATTTATAGTTTTTACCATAAACAAACATTGATCTAGGTTCAAACAACCCTCTAAAATCCTCTTGCCCAAGCTCTGTATATCTCCTTATTTCAAAAAATGAGCTTTCAGAAGATTCTTTCATAACAAAATATGCTCCACTACCGATTCCTGTGAGAAAACATGCCTGTTCTAAAAAATCAGGTAATATACTTTTATTCTTTTGAATTAAATTTGGTGTTTTCTTATCAAAATAATTAGTGAGATTTTCTATAAAAACAGAATTTGGATATTCTATTAGATTACCACTTTCTACTTGATAAATTTTATTCTCCATAGATCCCTTTTCTACATTACCCAAAGGACTTGGAGTAAACAATTTATTTCGCAATAACGGGGTTCTTATTTTGGATTTATCAGTGCTTCTTAAAATGGTATCTGTGACTATTCTAGAACAATTACTACCTTCTTTTCTAAACGTAGAATATGGAATACTTCCTTTATTTTGGATTTCTAACACATATTCTTTTGCTTTATCGTAATATATATAATCACATACGGATGCGACTAATCGACCACTACCGTGGGTTTTTTCAGGATGTGCTTCTAACCACAAAAGAAACTGATCAACATTAGACAATTTACCTTCTGACGTAAAAGTCGCTTTAAAAGGAATTTCAAGCTCCACATCAGTCTCAGCACTTCTTACTCTTCCTTTACCTGGCGGAGTTATATAACGGCCAAAATCATAGTACTCTGCGACTCCTGTTTTATTCTCAATTAAAACAAAAGCAGCATGACCAGCCTTAATAACACCACCTTTGCCCAACCCAAAGAATTGTAACAAACTGGTAGATTTTTTTTCCTCGTCAGAAAAACGAACAAAAGTATCTGGAAAAGCTAGGGAAATTATTTTACCCGTGTAATTCATCACACGCTTAAAATTTTAATATTATACGTATTTTCAAATGCAAGATTGCGTTTATCACTCAATTTCAAGCTGTTATCGCTTCAAAAGTAACAATGTTTACTTCAGAATTCTGAAGATCTTCATAACGCATGGTAAGTTCTTCTTCGTTATTTTTAACAACCTGAGTTATACTTCTAGTCTTTAAAAAACCTCTATCAATCTGCAAATCTATATCCTTATTTCCTACCCCTGCATTCTTATGAAAATCTAGAAGTGTTTCTGGTGTTAACACATTTTCTTTTTCAAACACTTCAAACCAATCTTCTCTTTTACCCTTCATTTCGGAAGTATACAAAGTCGAAGATGACCAAATATAAATTTCTTTATCTAGTACCCTGAAATGTTTTTGCTTACCATCCCAAACTAATTCAAAAAACTCTAATTCTGATTGCCAATTTGCAGCGACTATAGTAAACGGTTCAATGCCCTTATAATCATAATTCATAATTGCATCCTGTAAATTATCAGCACCTAACAAATCTTTAACCACCACTCCTCTACTTTGTCTATAAGAAGCTAATCT
This sequence comes from Aquimarina sp. Aq107, assembly GCF_943733665.1. Lineage (NCBI taxonomy): Bacteria > Pseudomonadati > Bacteroidota > Flavobacteriia > Flavobacteriales > Flavobacteriaceae > Aquimarina > Aquimarina sp. Aq107. The sequence goes on from NZ_OX030782.1 coordinate 3,666,194, forward strand.
TTCATGAATTTTAAAACCTCCATTAAGAAGACAAATCATTGTATTTTTATCACTAATTCCAATCCAAGTCCCTCCAGCTACTGCATCTTTCGGAAATAACATTCTAGTTTTATCAACTTGATAAAACTCAGGAACTAAAGTTTTTCTGTTTAATGCTTCATCGCGATTAGAGGTTAATATAAAACCGTTTTCTTGGGTGGGAATCAACGTTACTGTACACATAGATTTTTGGGTCGCATAAATTTTGCACAACTTACAAAAAAAAATACACACTATACATGTTTATAAAAGGTTAAAATAAACATTACCCTACATAATTTCCTATCTTTGCCGCTTGAAGTATTCTAACACATCTTACAAATTAAACTAAAATACACGCAACTATGGGAAAAGGTTTTTTTCAAGTTCCAACAGCAATAAATGAGCCTGTAAAATCATATGCACCAGGGACTCCCGAGAGAGAAGAAGTTTTGGCAACATATAAATCAATGTATAATTCATCTGTAGATGTTCCTTTATACATAAATGGTGAAGAGATCAGAACTGGTGACACGGGAACCATGTCCCCACCACACGACCATAAACATTTATTGGGAACATATCACAAAGCCGAAAAACAACACGTTCAAAAAGCAATAGATACTGCAATAGAAGCTCGTAAAAAATGGGCTGATTTAGCTTGGGAACAACGTGCAGCTATATTTTTAAGAGCTGCAGAATTAATAGCTGGTCCTTATAGAGCAAAAATTAACGCAGCAACTATGTTAGCGCAGTCTAAAAATATTTTCCAAGCTGAAATTGATGCTGCTTGTGAATTTATAGACTTCTTACGATTTAACGTAGAGTTTATGACTCAGATTTATGAAGATCAACCTGATTCTACTTCTGGAGCTTGGAATAGATTAGAATATAGACCTCTAGAAGGTTTTATATATGCGATCACTCCATTTAACTTTACTGCAATTTCTGGAAACTTACCAGCAAGTGCGGCGTTAATGGGGAACACTGTTGTTTGGAAACCAAGTGATAGTCAGATTTATTCTGCAAAAGTAATTGTAGATATTTTTAAAGAAGCAGGAGTTCCTGATGGAGTAATAAATGTTGTTTATGGAGATCCAGTAATGATTACAGACACAGTACTAGCTAGTCCTGATTTTGCTGGAATACATTTTACAGGAAGTACCCATGTGTTTAAAGATATATGGGCTAAAATCGGAACTAACATTCATAACTACAAGACCTATCCTAGAATAGTAGGAGAGACAGGTGGAAAAGATTTTATTGTTGCGCATCCTAGCGCAAATGCTAAGCAAGTAGCTACAGGGATTTCTCGTGGAGCTTTTGAATTCCAAGGGCAAAAATGTAGTGCTGCATCTAGAGCTTATATTCCTAAAAGCCTGTGGGCTGATGTAGAAAAGTTCTTAAAAGCAGATATCAAATCCTTTAAAATGGGATCTCCAGAGGATATGAGTAATTTTATCACCGCAGTAATCCACGAAGGTTCTTTTGACAAACTTGCTAAATTTATTGATAAAGCTAAAGAAGATGATGGAGCTACAATTATTGCAGGTGGAGGATATGATAAATCTAAAGGATATTTTATAGAGCCAACTGTTATTCTTGCAGAAGATCCTAAGTATACAACTATGTGTACTGAGCTTTTCGGACCAGTAATCACTATCTATGTTTATGATGATAACAAATGGGAAGAAACATTAACCTTAGTTGACCAAACTAGTGAATATGCATTAACAGGAGCTATCTTCTCAACTGATAGATATGCTGCCGCAGAAGCTACTAAAAAATTAGAAAATGCCGCTGGTAATTTCTACATCAATGATAAACCAACAGGTGCGGTCGTAGGACAACAACCATTTGGTGGAGCTAGAGCATCTGGAACTAATGACAAAGCAGGATCTTACCTAAACCTATTACGTTGGGTATCGCCTCGTACAATCAAAGAAACTTTTGTAACTCCAGCAGATTACAGATATCCATTCTTAGGAGAATAGTCTCTGGTGAAGTACATAACACATAAACCGTATATCATTTTTTGGAGTTTGATTCCAATTTTATTGATATACGGTTTTGCTTTTAGTAAAGAAACTCTAAAAATCAATATGTACGACACGTATTTCGTAATTTATTGGTCTCATTTTTTTACGTTTTTATCTATTTTATTCTTGGGTATTGGGCTACTTTATTTTACCATTCATAAATTAAATAAAAAAAGAAGATCATTACTATCTAATATCCATCTGATCTCTACAATTACCGCTACATTGGTATTTATTTTTACCCCCTTACTTTCTATTTCTAAATCAACTGAGAAAATAGAAGAAGTTGCATTAATTATCCGTCTTATTTCTCTTGTTACCATAATAGTAGCACAACCGATACTTTTCTTATATTTAATTATTAGTGTTTTTCAAAAAAAATAAAAAATGATAATACGTCCAGCACATATTGAAGATCTCCCTACCTTACTTGATTTTGAACAGGGAATTATTGAAACAGAACGTCCAATGGATGTTACGCTTAAAACAGAAGAGAAAATCAACTATTACGATCTTAGCGAATATATAAAATCAAATCATACAGAAGTTGTTGTTGCCGAAGTTGATGGACACATAGTTGGCAGTGGTTATGGGCAAATAAGAAATCGAAAAGAGTTTTTTAAACAGGATACTATGGGGTACATAGGCTTTATGTTTGTGAAAAATGAATTTCGTGGACAAGGAATTAGTCAAAAAATAATTCAACATCTATCAGATTGGCTCACGAAACAAGATATTACAGAAATACAGCTCGATGTCTATGATCAAAATCCAAATGCAATTAAAGCCTATGAGAAAGCAGGTTTTGAAAAGTATCTAGTACGCATGCGTATGAACTTAAAAAAATAAGTAGTTCTACTAAACACCGTGTTTACATATTTTTGTTTCCGAATTAATTTGCGTTACTTGTCTGTGATAGTTTAACACACAGCTTTATGAATCAAAAAAAAATTCCGTGGTATTTTCTTTTATTACTCATTTTAGCTGGTGAATCAGTTTTTATACTTCCTTTTGTTCTAGCTCGCGTATTTAGGCCAACTGTATTAGAAACATTTAGTTTAGACAATATCCAATTAGGATTTTGTTTTTCTACTTATGGCTTTGTTGCTTTTCTATCTTATTTATTTGGAGGTCCAATAGCCGACAAATTTCCACCGAGAAAACTGATAGCAGTCGCTCTTTGGATGACTGCTCTTGGAGGACTCCTTTATTCCACCTTCCCTAGTTACAACACATTAAAAATACTATATGGCTACTGGGGCTTTACTACTATTTTTTTATTCTGGGCTCCTATGATAAAAGCCACAAGAATATGGGGAGGATCTACATCTCAGGGTAAAGCATTTGGATTTCTAGATGGGGGAAGAGGATTGGTTGGCGCTCTATTTGGAGCTATGGGTGTATTTATTTTCTCTCTTTTTATTACTTCGAGTGCTTCTGAAATTACAATTTCCGAAAGCAGAACAGCTTTTAAACTAGTAATTCTTATATCATGTGCCATAGTTACTATTATAGGTATTCTAGTATGGTTCTTTATGAAACTAGACAAAAAAACAGAAAAAGAAACTATTATAGAAAAAATAACTATTTCTCAAATTACAAAGGTCCTGCGTTTGCCTTCTGTATGGTTATTAATGGTTATAATCCTATGCGCTTATGTCGCTTATAAAATCACAGATGTATTTTCTTTATTTGCTAAAGATGTTATGCTATATGATCAAGTAGCTTCTGCGCAGGTAGGAACTTTTCTTTTATTTATTCGTCCCGTTATTGGAGTTATCATTGGAGTACTAGCGGATCGTTCTAAAATCACTTTCTGGTTGGTCATTAGTTTTATTATTTCATTTTTTGGAGCATTGTTATTTGCTCTTGGGGTAATTTCGGATTCGGCAACTGTATTATTTTTCTTATCTATATTAATAGTCGCAACTGGAGTATACGCAGCACGTTCACTTTATTTCGCTGTTATGCAGAGAGGTCAAATCCCATTAATTCTTACAGGTACAGCAGTTGGCCTTATCTCTTTAGTAGGATACACCCCAGACATATTCGCGGGACCAGCAATTGGATATCTTTTAGAAAATTCTCCTGGAGCCACAGGTCACCAACATGTATTTTGGATGCTTGCTTTATTCTCTTTCATAGGTTCTATTGCCTCTCTATATTACTATAGATTATACAAAAGAAAAACAACTTAAAACAGCAATCTTAAAGTATTTTTTTTTAGCAGATAGTATATTAGTTATACCTTATATTTTATTGGGAGGTGTACTACTTTTTTTGTTTCAAAAAAGTCTTCTTTGAAATAGTCTTGTAAATTATATTGTGTTGCCTTGGGGAATAAGGTTAGCTCTTCTGTTAAGTCCCCTCCTTTTAAATACAAAATACCATTAGATAATTCATGTAAAGATTTTTTAGCCACATTCTTTCTAACCCATTTTACAAAATCGGGCATATTAGTAACTGCTCTACTTACAACAAAATCAAAACGCTCTTCAAATGTTCCTGCCCTGCGTTGTTCCGCTTTTACATTTTCTAGACCTAAAGCGCTAGAAACTTCATTTACAACCCGTATTTTTTTAGCAATTACATCTACCAAATAAAACTGGGTTTCTGGAAACAATATAGCTAACGGTATTCCTGGAAATCCACCACCTGTTCCAACATCTAAAACACTTGTACCTTCCTTAAATCCCTGAATTTTAGCAATTCCTAAAGAATGCAACACATGTCTTTCGTATAATAGATCAATATCTTTTCTAGAAATCACATTAATTTTAGCATTCCAATCTTTATATAATTCACCCAGTTGCGTAAACTTTTGTATTTGATCATCTGTTAAATCAGGGAAATATGTAAGTAGAATATCCATACAGTAAATTTTAAACAGCAAAAATACATGTTAACTTAATATATTTTACTACTTTTTAAGAAGTTAAAAAAATTTAAATACCTAACTTTACCGAATAAATTATGACGAAAAACGTTAAGTCATAAACACAAAGCCCATGACTACACCTACCGTAAAATTTAGTAGAGTAGATTCCGCAAAATTTTTCAGAACACTGAACAAACGTGTGAATCAATATTTCAAAGAAAATAACATTAAACGTACAGGAAACTGGAAACTTCATTTGAAGACAATTATTATGTTTTCAATATTTCTTACGCCATATTTCTTAATACTGACTCTAAATATATCTCAATGGTGGATGTTATTACTTACCGTAGTAATGGGTATTGGTATGGCTGGAGTAGGAATGAATGTAATGCATGATGGAAATCATGGATCATACTCTTCTAAAAAATGGATTAACAAATTAATGGGTAGCAGTATGTATGTACTAGCTGGAAATGTATACAACTGGCAAGTACAACATAATGTATTACATCATACGTACACTAATATCCACGGGCACGATGAAGATATGGATGCAGGAAGAGTTATACGTTTCACCAAACATGCCAAGTGGATGAAGTTTCATAAATTTCAGCACTACTACTCGGTATTTTTATATGGCTTATTAACTTTTAATTGGGCGCTGACTACAGATTTTAAACAAACCAAAAGATATTTAGCTCGAAAATTAGCATATGGTAAGCTACCAAGTCCCTTGAAACAATGGAGCACTATTGTAGTTACAAAAATTATTTATGTATTGATCTGGATCGTTATCCCTATGATAATTATGTCTGTTTCTTGGTGGAAAATTTTAATAGGCTTTTTCGTAATGCATTATGTAGCAGGACTTATTTTAAGTATTGTTTTTCAATTAGCGCATATGGTAGAAGAAGCACAAATGCCGCTTCCGGACACCACGGGAACTATGAAAAACACTTGGGCAATACATCAGTTATTTACTACAGTAAATTTTTCGACAAAAAATAGATTGATCAACTGGTTTACCGGAGGATTAAATCATCAAGTGGAACACCATATTTTTCCACATATTAGCCATATTCATTATACCAAAATTTCTAAAATTGTAAAGCAAACTGCGCAAGAATTTAATTTACCATATAATGAATATAAAACCACTCGCAAAGCGATTGTTGCTCATTTCAAACATTTAAAAGAAATGGGAATCAAACCCGCTATGCAGTCATAACTTTTATTTACCAATTACCAAAATGAGCACACAAGTATCAGAAATGAGCATTCAATTATCAGACAAAATCAACAAGCTTAAAGCCTCTGCAACTTTAGCAATGGCTGCAAAAGCAAGAGAATTAAGAGCAGAAGGAAAAGATATTATCGGGTTAAGCCTAGGAGAACCAGATTTTAACACTCCAGATTTTATTAAAGATGCCGCAATTCAGGCCGTTAATGACAATTATAATTCTTATACTCCAGTAGATGGATATGTAGAATTAAAGGACGCGATTATAACAAAGTTTAAAAGGGACAATAATCTAAACTATGATCACTCTCAGATTGTTGTATCGACCGGCGCAAAGCAATCTCTTTATAATGTAGCTCAAGTATATTTAAATTCTGGAGATGAAGTTATACTTCCTTGCCCTTATTGGGTAAGTTATAGTGATATTGTAAAACTAGCGGAAGGTGTTCCTGTAGAAGTAAAAACTTCCATAGAGAATGATTTTAAGATGACTGCTGATCAATTAGAACAAGCCATAACTCCTAAGACTAAAATGATTTGGTATAGCTCACCTTGTAACCCAAGTGGTTCTATATATAGCAAAGATGAATTAAGAGCACTAGCAGATGTTCTTCAAAAATATCCAGATATTATTGTTGTTAGTGATGAAATCTATGAACACATTAATTATGTCGGTGATCATGCTTCAATGGCCCAATTTGACGATATGTACGAGAGAACAGTAACTGTTAATGGAGTTGCTAAAGCTTTTGCTATGACCGGATGGAGAATTGGATATATAGGAGCTCCAAAAGCTATTGCTAGAGCTTGTAATAAAATGCAAGGACAAGTAACTAGTGGCGCTAATTGTATTGCACAAAGAGCAGTAATTACTGCCTTAGAAGCTCCGGTTAGTAAAATCCAATACATGGTTGACGAATTTAAAAACCGTAGGAAATTAATTTTAGATTTATTAGCTGAAATCCCAGGGTTTGAGTGTAATGAACCAGAAGGAGCATTCTATGTATTCCCTGATGTTTCATACTACTTTGGTAAAACTATTAACGGAAACACAATAAAAAACGCATCTGATTTCTCTATGTTTTTATTAGAACAAGCGAATGTTGCTACGGTAACTGGAGACGCTTTTGGAAACGGAAATTGCATTAGAATTTCTTATGCTGCGAGTACAGAACAAATCAAAGAAGCAATCAATAGAATTAAAAAAGCACTAAGCTAAATTAGCAATACCGTATAACTTTTATTAAAAAGCCGATGATTCAATAAAAATCATCGGCTTTTTATTTTCCTAAAAATAAATTATTGTTTTTTGAGTTATTAGATTGCTATATTAAATGTTTTGGGGAAAACACTTAAAGAAGAGATAATTGTAGTTTGAACATAAATAACAATCTTAAAACCTACTTTTGTATTTATGGACATTCTTGAAAAAGAACGTATTGTTCAAAAAAATGTGCTTGAAATTTTCAAAGAAAATTTTAATAGCCCTTATTCCGAAGACGAAATTCTAAACTATACTCCTACTGATGTAGAAGAGACTGTTTCATATTATGAATCAATTCTTGACATCTTTTTTATAGAACCAGAATACCTGCAAAGTGTAAAAGGTTGTGTGAAGGATACTATTAAAAAAGTCGCAGAGCTTTGGCATATCAACCCATATGCTTTTGGCCCTTGGGAAGAATCTTACTAATTACTTAACTCTGGTAAATTATTATCTGTTTCTCCAAAAGAAAGGAGTAAGCAAAATAAGAACTGTGAACAGCTCTAATCTTCCTATAAGCATTAGAAAAGAACACCACCATTTACCGAAGGCTGGTAGTACATCAAAATTATTTACAGGACTTAGTTTCCCTAAGGCAGGCCCTACATTTCCTAAAGAAGATGCCGCTCCACCTATGGCAGTTTCAAAATCCAACCCTAACATTCCTAACACTAAAGACCCTATTATAAAGGATAACATGTATAATATAAAAAACGCCAATATATTAAATACGATTTCTTTAGAAACCGCTCTTTTATTATAACGCACAGGCAACACAGCTCTAGGATGTAATGTTCTTTTAAATTCTAAAATACCATTACGAATTGTAATAAGATGCCTTACTATTTTCATTCCACCCGCTGTGGATCCCGCAGAACCTCCTAAAAACATTAATCCAAAGAATACGATCTTCAGAAAAGGAGTCCAAACTGTAAAATCGGCAGAAACAAAACCCGTAGTAGTAATAACAGCCAACACTTGGAACAAAGAATGTCTAAAAGCACTTTCTGCTTCTCCAAAAACCATAGGATGATCTATAACAGAATTTGCTGGATCCGCTTTTAAATAAATAATCAACGCAGCAACAGCAGTAAAAGCCACTATAGAAATACCATACCATTTAAACTCCTCATCTTTAAGAAATTTTCCAAATTTCCCTTTAAAACCAAAGTAACTCAGAATAAAATTCATTCCAGCAAGGAACATAAATAAAATAATAATATACTGTATTAAGGGTTGATCATTCCAATAAGCGACACTTGCATTTTTTGTAGAAAATCCTCCCGTAGACAATGTACTCAGCGCGTGATTTATCGCATCAAAAAAATCCATTCCAGCGAGCTTTAATAAGATTGTCTCTGCCGCTGTATATCCAAAATATATTAACCACAACCTTTTTGCGGTATCAGTGATCCTTGGATGTAACTTATCAGCACTTGGACCAGGAGCTTCTGCTGCAAATAACTGCATCCCTCCTATTCCTAACAACGGAAGAATAGCTACCGCAAGAACAATAATCCCCATTCCACCGATCCAATGTGTAAGACTACGCCAAAAAAGAACACCTTTAGGAACAATTTCTATTTCATTAAGGATAGAAGCTCCAGTTGTTGTATAACCAGACATTGTCTCAAAGAAAGCATTGGTAAATGATGGAATTGCTTCAGAAAATATATAAGGTAGCGTTCCACTTAAAGACATAAATATCCAACCAAACGTAACAACTATATATCCTTCTCTCTTATTTATTGATTTCTGATGTTCCTTAGTAAGAAACATTAAAATTATACCCACAAACATGGTCGATAACGCTGCTAACATTATCTGCATTGTAACACCATCCTTATAAATAAAGCTTATAATGGTTGCTATTAACATAAACCCTCCATTACAGAGCAAAAGAAGCCCCATAATATGAGTAATAATTTTAAAGTTTAGTTTGGACATGTTACAAGAAAAGGTTTTCTATCTTCTTAATGGATTTAGGTAGACAACATACCACTACTCGATCTCCAGCTTTAATATAAAAACCTCCTAAAGGAATCATCCCAACTCCATCTCTTATAACTCCAGCTATAATAGCCGAACGAGGAAAATCTAGATCTCTAATTAAGTTATCACTTACTTCAGATGTTGGCTTTACAATAAACTCCAACAACTCAGCATTCATATTATTAAGCTTTGTCATAGCAACTACTTCTCCTTTTCGGATAAATCTAAAAATATTATTAGCTGCTAATAGTTTTTTATTTATTAATGTATCAATACCTATAGAATGAGAAAGCTGAAAATAATCCATATTCTCCACCAAGGCAATTGTTTTACGCACTCCTTTAGATTTAGCTACTAAACAAGACATGATATTGGTTTCAGAATTACCTGTTACGGCAATGAAGGCATCCATATCATCTATATTCTCTTCTTCAAGCAATTCTACATTTCGCCCATCTCCATTAATAATCAATGCATTTGGCAAATCATCTGCTAAATCAAATGCTTTATCTTTATCACTTTCGATCAGCTTTACTCTAAATTTATGATCACATAGATCACAGGTAGTTTTATGACCAATTTTACTACCTCCCAAGATCATCACTTTTTTAATTTGTTCTTTTACCTTACCCGTTAACTTGTAAAGCTCATCTACTCCTCCTTTAGAAGTAACAAAATAAACCTGATCCCCTTCCTTAAATTTTGTATCTCCTCTAGGAATTATCGTGTATTGCGTTCCAGACCTTTGAATGGCTATCGGCATAAAATGTAGTTCCGGAAAAATCTCGGCAGCCTCTCTAACAGTTTTATCCACAAACAATGCGCTACTAGAAAGAGTTGTTCCTACCATGGTTAGTGCACCATCCTCAAACTCATAACTATCACTAAAAGCCGATTGATTTAATAATAATTCTATCTCACTTGCCGCTAGCGCTTCTGGAGAAATCAATTCATCAATTCCAAACTTGATAAAACCAACTTCTTCTTTATTCTCTATAAATTCTGTATTGGAAATTCTGGCAATTGTTCGCTTAGCACCTAATTGTTTTGCTAAAACACATACGGTAATATTAGTAGTCTCACTCGAAGTAACACTAATCACCATATCAACATTCTGTACTCTGGCATCTTTTAAAATACTTATTGAGGTAGCATCTCCCTTAATCACTCTAATATCCAGATGGCTATCAGCATAATTTAAGCATTCCTTATCAGGATCAATCAGGGTAATGTCCTGAGATTCAAATGAAAGTAATTTTGCCAAATGAAATCCTACTTCACCAGCACCGGCAATAATAATTTTCATCTGTGTTTTCTGTTATTTATCATCAAAAGATAAAATTAAACTTCAGCAAAATCCCCTTAAAAACAAAGTGAAAATTTCTTGCTGAAAAATAAAAGCCTACAAAGATAGTGGAATTTCATTAATTCATAAAACAATTAATAACTAGCCACTTATTTATATCTACTATTCTTTTTCAATTAACAAGAACATAGGGCTTACCAAAAATTCCGCAGTACTAGTATTCATAGACAACTAATCATTAAACTACAGAATCACAAATAATACTTAAACGCAACTGTAACAAAAAATATACTTTAACCGTCTTAAAAGAACATCATCAATCAAAAAGCAATCATGAAACATTCTGCACTAAGTATTTCAATATTTACAATTTCTTTAATTCTATTCACTGTTAGTTGTAATACAAGGAATAACAACAGCTCTTCAACAGAAAACAAAAGTGATCTTATAATAGAAAAGAAAATAGATTCATTATTAAAATCATTAAATCAAAACGGAAAATTTAATGGAAATATTTTAATCGCTAAAAACGACCAAATCATATACAAAAACGAAATTGGCTTTTCTGATGGTTACAAAAAAAACTCCCTTAAAGAGACTGACAGATTTAATATCGGTTCTATTTATAAGGAAATTCCCGCAATTACTATCATGCAATTAGAAGAAAAAGGTCTTTTACAATTACACGACCCCATTAAAAAACACCTTAATTATCTGCCGGATTGGTCTAACAATATTAAGATTATTAATCTTTTACAATACACAAGCGGATTACCGAAAATTGATTGGAGAAAACATGAAATAATAAATGATCAAAACCTCATAAATGATCTATCAAAAATATCTAAATTAGAATTTACACCTGGAGAAGACTACTTGTATACAAACTTCAGCCCATTCTTACTTTCAAAAATAGTAGAAAGTATTACAGATACTACCTTCTCTTCTTATGTAAACCAAAATATCATAACACCTTTACATCTAGAACAAAGTACATTTAACATCTCATTTCCATATAAGAATAGGGATTCAATGGCCCTTCCATTTAACAACAAATTTGAAGAAGACAAACTTCCATTCGTTATAACATCTCCTATATTTCTATTTTCTACTACAACTAATGACCTTTTTCAACTTATAAAAAACTTGCATTCTGGTAAAATCATCAGTAAAAACTCATTGCTCAAGATCAGCAAAACCACAAATTTAGATAAGAACAACATGCAATCTGCGTTGGGAAATGTCGTCTATGAAAAAGAAAAAATAATAGAACACACACATCATGGAACAAGCGGTAACTATGAATCTATTATAAGTAAAAATGAATTAAACAGTACTACCATCATTATTTTAACAAACAACAAAAGTGGAAATATTCACACTTTAAGAAATACTATTATTGAATTAATAAAAACCAATAGCGAAGTAAAATAACAATTTCCTAATCTGCTTTTTTTAAAAAGAACTTATTTATTTCTAAACACAATTCATAAGCTAAAAATAACAACTCAGTAATTATTCTTTTCAAGATTTCTGCAATAGCAACATCTTAGCAGTATAAATACTAACTTTTTACTTATGAAAACGAAACTTATATTACTAGCATTATTTATTACTAAACTTATTTTCGTCCAAGCACAAATGGACGACAAATTCTATTTCCCAAAAAAAGATTTAAATCAGATAGCTTGGGAAAATTATGAAGAATTAATGCTTAACACAGAAACTGATACAATTTCTGTATTAATTCTAAAACCAAAAGAAACACCAAAAGCAACTATATTTTATTTTCACGGAGCTGGAGGAAATATAACATACTACCTTCCCTTAACACAAATATTAGCAGAAAATAACTTTCAGGTAGTTATGGTTGATTTTCGAGGGTACGGAAAATCAACAGGAACTCCTACACACAATAACATAGCTAAAGACGGTGAATTATTCTTTGAAACTCTTCTTAAGAAAAAAGGAATAAAAGAAACTCCAAAAATAATATATGGAGTCTCTATTGGAACTCAAATTGCTACTTTACTAGCCAAAAATCATCAAGATAAAATTGAAGGATTAGTATTAGAAGGAACTATGGCATCCTTTACAGATATCGCCATGTATCACGTACCTGAGTACAAAGATTTTTTAGAAAAAAACTATATCTCTCCCTACTCAGCAAAAGAAGACATAAAAACCATTAACAAAATTTCTAAACTCTTCTTGCATAGTAAAGAAGATAAAGATGTACCATTTACACAAGGCGAAATCGTATACAACAATGCATCAGAACCAAAAGAGTTTCTAGAATTTAAAGGAGAACACCTACATGCACTTAAATACAGAAGGGAACAGATACTACAAAAAATCAATGAAATGATAGAATAAATTTTATAATTACAAAATCGATAAATAGAAGTAAAACAATAAGCTAATAACAACTTAATGACATTCTTTTCCTACGATCCATATCAAAAATGTATATTTGCCTAAATTTTTTTGAATGTCAGAAAAAATAACGCCATACAAAGATAAAAACACGACCAAAAAACAACAGGTTACAGAAATGTTTGATACTATTTCTGGTAATTATGATGGTCTTAATAGAGTGATTTCTTTTGGAATTGATGTAAAGTGGCGTAAAAAGGTTGTAAAAATAGTTGCAGACACAAAACCGAATAGCATTCTAGATGTTGCAACCGGAACCGGAGATTTAGCTATAAACTTAGCTAAAACAGGTGCTTCAGAAATTATCGGATTAGACATCTCTGCAGGAATGTTAGAAGTTGGAAAAGATAAAGTAAAGGCTAAGAAATTAGATCAGACAATCTCTATGATTAAAGGAGATGGAGAAAGCCTACCTTATGATAATGATTATTTCGATGCAATTACTGTAGCTTTTGGTGTAAGAAATTTTGAAGATTTAGATCAAGGTCTATCAGAGATATATAGAGTTTTAAAACCTGGAGGTATTTTTGTTGTTTTAGAAACCTCTGTACCCACCAAAACACCTTATAAACAAGGATATAAACTACATACTTCTTTAATTTTACCATTAATTGGGAAGATCTTTTCTAAAGACAGATCTGCATATTCATATCTTAGTGAAAGTGCCGCAGCTTTTCCTTATGGAGATGCTTTCAACAATATTTTGAGAAAAATTGGGTTTATAGAAGTCGAGGATAATCCGCAAACTTTTGGTGTTGCCACAATTTATACAGCCACAAAATAATATGAAAAGAGTTTTTATAGCAATAGCTGTTATCGTTTGTACTCAGAATGTGAGTGCACAATTGTTTTCTAAAGAACGAGTTAGAAATCTTCAAAATTACGATAAACCTAGATTAAGTTGGGGTTATATCCTTGGGTTTAATAGTTATGATTTTAATTTTGATTATAAAGCTACACCAGAAGGAGAAGAACCTATATTGGATGGTGATGTTCAAGTAGCAAAATCTATAGGTTTTAATGTAGGATTATTAGGTAATATGAGAATCAATGATTATCTAGATCTTAGACTAGAACCTCAGGTATCTTTTGTTCGAAGAGATCTTACATTTACTGGACCAGATTTTGAAGATTCTCAAAGATTTAGAGAAGTAACATCAACCTATGTACACATCCCTCTTTTACTAAAAATATCTACCAAAAGGCTTAATAATTTTAAACCTTTTATTGTTGGAGGAGTATCTACCTCTATTAATTTATCAAGTAATGAGGATAATCCCGATGATAATAGTGTAGGACAATTTAGAACTAAAACGAATACTAATTATTTCGAACTTGGATTTGGAATAGACTTTTACATGTTCTATTTCAAATTTACACCTTCTATTAGAGGAGTATTCGCTATGTCTGATGAGTTAGTAGCCGATAACGACCCTAATAGCCCTTACACTGCTGCTATTGATAAAATGTCGTCAAGAGGAATTTTCATCAATTTTACCTTCCAGTAGTTTTTAAATTCGCCTAAATTCATTTAGAATAATAGCAGTTGCAGTCGCCACATTAAGACTTTCTGTTACTGGAGTAATTCCAAATCTTGGTATTGCAATCTTTTTGTTTACTAATTGCTCTATATCAGAAGAAATACCGTTCGCTTCATTCCCCATCACAATAATTCCTTTTTTAGGTAATTGTTCACTATAAATGGTATTGCCATCCATAAAAGTGCCGTATACCGACATTTCTTCTCTTCCAGAAATTAAAAAACGCTCTAGATTCGTATAAACAATATTAACTCTTGTTACGGACCCCATTGTTGCCTGAATAACCTTTGGGTTAAAACAGTCAACCGTTTGCTCTGAACAAACTAAATCTTTAATACCAAACCAATCACATAGTCTTATAATTGTCCCTAAATTTCCTGGATCTCTAACGTCATCTAACGCTAAAATTAGCCCATCATTCTTCAACAGTTGAGTTTCTGGAATATAAAACATAGCTAATGCAAACTGCGGAGTCGTCAGAAAACTGATGCTTTTAAGCTCAGTTTCTGTAACAGTAAAAACTTTTTCTGAACTTATTTTAAAAAAAGAAGTATCCAAAGCAAAAAGTGAATGAAGCTTCAAATCAGCTTCTAGCAACTCATTAATCACCTTTTTACCTTCTGCAACAAATAATCCATGTTGTTTTCGGTACTTTTTTTGATGTAAACTATTTATTAATTTCTTTTGGTTTTTGCTAACCATACAAATAATGTATTTTTGACACAATAATGAATCTCGATTGAAACACCTGCTCACAAAAATAGTATTTGTTGTAATATCTACAATTTTTTTAATTTCTTGTAATGCGATTAAAAGAGTGCCAGAGGAAGAACACCTGTTGACTAAAAATGAAATTTTTGTTGACAGCACTAAAACCAACGACGCTAAATTATATAATCAGCTTTACCAAAAGCCTAATTCTAAACTTGCTTGGACTCCTTTTAGACTACATCTTTATAATCTTGCTAAGGTAAACCCTGACTCATCATATCAAAATTGGTTACATAATAAACCAAATAGAGAACGAAGATTAAATAATTTTTTATCTAAAAAACAAGTTAATCGATTAGGTGTAGCATATACAGGAATTAACAATTGGCTAAAAAAAGCGGGAGAGACTCCAACTATAATCGATGAATCTAAAGCAAAACGATCTGTAAAAAGATTACAATCTTATTACTGGAATAATGGTTGGTTTAATGTAAAAACAGATTACAAAATAAACTTGAACGAGGATCAAAGAGCCTCTGTATCATATTACATCCAACCTTCTAAACCCTATTTTATTGATTCTCTAAACACTAAAATAGAGTCTAAAGCTGCTGATTCTATATATAAATTACATCAAAACAAATCTAACATAGTAACCGGAAAACAATATCGAACGTTAGATATAGAATCAGAAAGAGAAAGACTTACTAGTTTATATAGAAATTCTGGATTGTATAATTTCGAAAAAGAATACATCAAATTCGATGCAGATACTGTCAATACCGATCAAAAAATACAACTCAATTTACTTATCAAAAACAGACAAATTAAAGAAGGTGAAGAAACTAAAAGACTGCCTTTTAAGGTCCACAAAATAAGCAAGGTAAACGTATTCACAGACTATTCTTATCAAAACAGAAATGCAATACCAAAAGATAGCGTTTCTTATAACGGATACAATATTTATAGTTATGATAAACTTAGATATACGCGTAAAGCAATAACAAATTCCATTTTAATTACGCCTGGAGAGATTTTTAAGGACAAAGACAGAACTCTTACCTATAACCAAATCAACAATCTTAAAACTTTTAAATACCCAAATATAAGATACAGTATTGACCCTGATAGCCCAGAAGGAACTGACCTTATTGCAAGTGTTTTACTTACACCAAGAAAAAAATATAGCACCAATGTAGAATTTGATGTATCTACTTCTAATATTCAAGTATTTGGAATTGGTTTCAGCGGTTCTTTCTTAATACGAAACGTATTTGGAGGAGCAGAAATTTTTGAAATATCTGCAAGAGGTAGTGTTGGTTCTTCTAAGGATCCAGTAGATCCAAGCGGACAGTTTTTTGATATCTCAGAAATTGGAGTAGATCTTAAACTATCATTTCCTAAAATAATTTTTCCTATCCGAACAAGAAAAATTATTCCAAAATACATGTCGCCAACTACGAACTTGATTTTTGGTATCAATACACAACAAAACATTGGACTTGACAAACAAAATGCATCTGGTATATTTAACTACCAATGGAAACCCAGTACCAAGCTTACTAATCAAATTGACTTAGTAAACGTTCAATATGTTCGTAACCTTAATACAGGTAATTATTTTAATGTATACTCTAACTCTTTTAACAGACTTAATAATATTGCGACAGAAGTATTAGATTCTAATTCACCTTTCTTTGACCCGGATAATACAAGCGAAAACATCTTATCAATTCCATCTGGTGCAAATAGTTTTATAGCACAATCATTAGGAACAGCACCTGATAGTGATTTAACTACAGATCAATTACAAGAAATTAGTAATATTAATGAACGAAAAGAGCGATTAACCGAGGACAACCTAATTTTTGCATCTAGTTATACATATTTAAAAAATAACAGAGAAAATCTTTATGACGAAAACTTTTCAAGATTCAGAGCAAAAATAGAGTTCGCTGGGAATGTACTAAATACTGTTTCTAATCTAGCAGGTCTAAAAGAAAATTCACGTGATCGTTTTGAAGTATTTGGTGTTGAATTCTCACAATATGCTAAGACAGAACTAGATTACATCAAGCATTGGGATCTTGGAAGAAAAAGGGTGTTAGCTTTTAGAGCATTTGGTGGGATTGCCCTACCCTTTGGAAACGCAAATAGCATCCCTTTTGCTCGAAGTTTTTTTGGTGGTGGCCCTAATGACAATAGAGCTTGGCTTCCATATGATCTTGGTCCAGGAAGTAGTGGAGGAAGAAACGAATTTAACGAAGCGAATATGAAAATTGCGTTAAATTTAGAATATAGATATAATATTTTAGGTTCTCTTAACGGAGCATTTTTTGTAGATGCTGGTAACATATGGAATGTTCTAGACAGTGTAGAAGAAGAGGATGCCGTTTTTTCTAGCTGGGATGATATTCAAGAAATCTCTGTTGGTAGTGGCTTAGGACTTCGGTATGATTTTGACTTTTTTGTAGTTAGATTGGATTTAGGTTTCAAAACATTTAATCCCGCTAGAATAGAGGATCAACGATGGTTTAAAGGATATAATTTTTCGGAAGGTGTTTACAATGTCGGAATCAATTATCCTTTCTAAAAACAATCATCATTTTTCATTCTTAAATATAAAATTCATTCCGTATTATTTTACTATTTTTGTAGGCTTATTAACTAAAAGTAAATTATGAGTCACAACATCAAACCAGGAGTTGCAACAGGAGACGAAGTACAGGCTATTTTCAATTATGCCAAAGAAAAAGCATTTGCCTTACCAGCAGTAAACGTAATTGGATCCAATTCTATTAACGCAGTATTAGAAACTGCTGCCGAATTAAACTCCCCTGTAATTATTCAGTTCTCCAATGGAGGAGCTCAATTTAATGCAGGAAAAGGACTTTCTAATGAAGATCAAAAAGCCGCAATTGCAGGAGCAACTGCAGGAGCTAGACATGTACATCTAATGGCAGAAGCTTATGGCGTACCTGTAATTTTGCATACTGACCATTGTGCAAAAAAATTACTTCCTTGGATAGACGGATTATTAGATGCAGGAGAAGCATTTTATAAAGAAACAGGAAAGCCTCTTTATAGTTCTCATATGATAGATTTATCAGAAGAACCTATCGAAGAAAACATTGAAATCTGTAAAGAATACCTAGCACGAATGAGTAAATTAGGTATGACTTTAGAAATAGAACTTGGTATTACAGGAGGAGAAGAAGATGGTGTTGACAATAGTGATGTAGATGATTCTAAACTATACACGCAACCAGAAGAAGTTGCTTATGCTTATGAAGAACTAAGTAAAGTAAGTGATAAATTTACAGTAGCAGCAGCTTTTGGTAACGTACATGGAGTATACAAACCTGGTAATGTAAAATTAACTCCAAAAATTCTTAAAAATTCTCAAGAATTTATTTCGGAAAAATACGGTGTAGAACATAACCACATTGACTTTGTATTTCACGGAGGAAGCGGTTCTACTCTAGAAGAAATTAGAGAATCTATTGGATATGGGGTTATAAAAATGAATATTGACACTGATCTTCAATTTGCATTTTGCGAAGGTATTAGAGATTATATGACTGGTAAAATCGATTATCTTAAGACTCAGATTGGTAATCCTGATGGAGCTGACGAGCCGAATAAGAAATATTATGATCCTAGAAAATGGTTAAGAGAAGGAGAAATCACTTTTAAGAACCGACTTAAAAAGGCTTTTGAAGATTTAAATAATGTAAACACATTATAATTAAGATAGAAAACCAAGCTGAAACTCTAAATAATAAAGAGTTTCAGCTTTTTTAATACAAATAATTTATGGCTTGGTTTAAGAGAACTCAAAAAGGTATACAGACTGCTACTGAGGATAAAAAGGATGTTCCGAAAGGACTCTGGTATAAATCTCCTACAGGAAAAATAGTAGATGCAGAACAACTAGAGAAAAACTTTTATGTAAGTCCGGAAGACGGATATCACGTAAGAATAGGTAGTAAGGAATATTTCGAAATTCTATTTGACGATAACAAGTTTAAAGAATTAGATAAAAATCTAACCTCTAAAGATCCTCTTAAATTCGAAGACAAAAAGAAATATACCGATCGTCTTAAGGATGCTCAAGAAAAAACAAATTTAAAAGATGCTGTAAGAACTGCCGTTGGAAAATCAAATGGTAATGATTTAGTAATCGCTTGTATGGATTTTTCATTTATCGGAGGTTCTATGGGTAGTGTCGTTGGTGAAAAAATAGCGAGAGCAGCTGATTATGCACTTAAGAACAAGATCCCGTTTATGATTATTTCTAAATCCGGAGGGGCTCGTATGATGGAAGCTGCATTATCATTAATGCAGTTAGCAAAAACTTCTGCTAGACTTGCCCAATTAGCTGACGCAGGGATTCCATATATATCACTATGTACAGATCCAACAACTGGAGGTACTACCGCATCCTTTGCAATGCTTGGTGATATTAACATTGCGGAACCAGGTGCACTGATTGGTTTTGCTGGACCAAGAGTAGTTAGAGACACTACGGGAAAAGAACTTCCTGAAGGTTTCCAAACTGCAGAATTTTTAAAAGAACACGGATTTTTGGACTTCATTAGTCCTAGACAAAATCTTAAAGAAAAAATCAACTTATATCTAGATTTAATTCTAAATAGGCCTTTATCTTCTAATTAGATATCAGATTTAAAAAAAAGCATTAAAAAAACTCGGTATAAATCGGTTTTTTTAATGCTTTTTTCTCGATTGTATGATAATATCAAAAAAAAACGCCTTCGAAATAGAAGGCGCTTCTTTAACTGCTAAAAACAACTATTTACAACATTATTTCCCTCTCTTCGCCTTCAGAATTTGTAAATGTCGCAGTGTTATCGCAAGATCCATCACCATAATTCAAAGATCCACTATATGTAGTTCTTACCAATTCTATTACTCCACTTACCAAAAACCTACAACTAGCTTCTCTTCTTAATGGAGTAGAAATTGTTGTACTATGAATATTACCATTAGCAAAGTTCGTTTGCCAATTTCCATTAATTAAGAAAACATTGTCTCCCCAATTACCATTAAAAGCACCTTCTATCCATTCACGAGTCTTTGAACCTGTTCTAGACGCCTGAGTACCATCTAAAAATGTTACCGTAAAATCTAAACTCATTGTATATTGCGGATTACCATTTTCATTAGCTTTTAACCTAGTAATAGTTCTAGATCCAGAAAACTGAACATCATCAATAAAGAAATCCTCCAAACTATAGTTAATCAATAAAGACATTGCATCTATATCCAATTCATAAGACATCAAAATCTTTCCTTTTACAATATGACCACTTCTTACCTCACATCCTTCTGCTCCAAAATCTATTGTCACATTTTTTGTAGTATCAGTTAATTCTATAGTCACGGTAGCACAATCAGGTAAAAAGCGATTTGTATTACTTTTTGCCAAACTCTCCTCATCTTCAAAACCTTGTAATGTAAGATCACTAAGTACTTCAGAACCATCATCTATTGTTGCTGTTAACGTAGCTTCTTCACTATCGATTTCATCTATTGATAATTGATCCGTTGTTTCTTCACTATTACACCCTACTAAAACCACTGTAAAGAATGCAATAAAACCAAATTTTAAAATGTTGTTCTTCATTATCTTAATTTTTAATGTTACTCCTCTAGGACCTAATTATTTACAAAAGGTTTAATCAAACATGTTTTTTTTCATAAGAAGCAATTCTAATATAAAAAATACTATATTTGCACGCTGATAGCAGAATGCTATTTATACATAAAAATCATTTAAAATAATATTGGAATGTATTTAACGAAAGAAACAAAAGAAGAAATCTTCGCAAAACACGGAAAAGGTAAAAACGACACCGGTTCTGCAGAAGGACAAATTGCATTATTCACGCACAGAATTACTCATTTAACTGAGCACTTAAAAAACAACCGTAAGGATTTTAATACTGAACGTTCGTTAGTAAAGTTAGTAGGTAAGCGTAGAGATCTTTTAGATTATCTTGTTAAGAAAGATATTATGAGATATCGTGCAATTGTAAAAGAATTAGGATTAAGAAAATAATCAAAAAAGAGAGGCAGTACGCCTCTCTTTTTAATTATATTCATTCCTAGTAAAATAAGTTTAAATTAAAAAACGCTTTGGTCAAGAGATGATCAAAACGATGCCTTAGTTTTTCATTGGTCGCACAACTACACAACAACAACACAACCTTGTCCGTCCGAGTAAGACGGAAACCAATGTTTAATGAAACCTTTGATATTCGAAGTATCTAATTAACTGACGATATACAAGGTTAGAATCAAAAAAAATATGATTCCAAAAGTTTATAGAGAGGTCATTGACCTAGGAGATGGAAGAGAAATTAGCCTAGAGACCGGAAAATTAGCAAAACAGGCACACGGATCTGTAGTTGTTCAATCAGGAAAATGTATGTTATTGTGTACTGTAGTTTCTAACTACAAAGCTGCTGATGTAGATTTCTTACCTTTAACAGTAGATTACCGAGAAAAATTTGCTGCTGCAGGTCGTTATCCAGGTGGTTTTTTCAAAAGAGAAGCTAGACCAAGTGACGGAGAAGTGTTAACAATGAGATTAGTTGACCGTGTATTACGCCCTTTATTCCCTAAAGATTATCATTCAGAAACTCAGGTAATGATCCAATTAATGTCTCATGATGAAGATGTTATGCCAGATGCAATGGCAGGATTAGCGGCTTCTGCTGCAATACAGTTATCTGATTTTCCATTTGAATGTGCTATTTCTGAAGCAAGAGTAGGACGTATTAACGGTGAATTTATTATCAACCCAACGAGAGCTCAATTAGAAGAATCCGATATTGATATGATGATCGGAGCATCGGCTGATTCCGTAATGATGGTTGAAGGAGAGATGGATGAAATCTCTGAAGAAGAAATGACTGAGGCTATTAAATTTGCTCACGAAGCTATAAAAATTCAATGTGCTGCTCAAGAAAGATTAGCAGAAGCTTTCGGAAGAAAAGAAGTTCGTGAATATGAGCCAGAAAGAAATGATGAAGAGTTAGCTAAGAAAATTCATGATATGGCATATGACAAAGTATATGCTGTAGCAAAACAAGGTTCTTCTAAACATGAAAGAGGAGCTGCTTTTGCTGAAATCAAAGAAGAGATAAAAGCTACTTTCTCTGAAGAAGAGTTAGAAGATTTCGGAGATTTAGTATCTAAATATTATTCGAAAGCAGAAAAAGCTGCTGTTCGTGATTTAACACTTAATGAAGGATTACGTCTTGATGGTAGAAAAACCACTGAGATTAGACCAATTTGGTGTGAAGTAGATTATTTACCTTCTACACACGGATCGTCTATATTTACAAGAGGAGAAACTCAAGCACTGGCAACAGTAACTTTAGGAACATCTAGAGAAGCTAATCAAATAGATATGCCATCATATGAAGGAGAAGAAACATTCTATCTTCATTATAACTTCCCTCCTTTCTCAACTGGTGAAGCAAGACCTATACGAGGTACTTCTAGAAGAGAAGTTGGACACGGTAATTTAGCACAACGAGCACTTAAAGGTATGATTCCTAACGATTGTCCATATACAGTTAGAGTTGTTTCTGAAGTATTAGAATCTAACGGTTCTTCTTCTATGGCGACTGTATGTTCTGGTACAATGGCATTAATGGATGCTGGTGTACAACTTAAAAAACCAGTTTCTGGTATTGCAATGGGACTAATATCTGATGCTGATTCTGGAAATTACGCAGTATTATCAGATATCTTAGGTGATGAAGATCATTTAGGAGATATGGACTTTAAAGTTACAGGAACAGCTGATGGTATTACGGCTTGTCAAATGGATATTAAAGTAAAAGGTTTAAGTTATGAAATCTTAGTAAACGCTTTAAATCAAGCACGTGACGGACGTCTTCATATACTTGAAAAGCTTACTGATACGATCGAGAAACCAAACAACGATGTTAAGGCACACGCACCAAAAATGGTTACCAGAACAATCCCTGGAGAATACATTGGAGCACTTATCGGACCTGGTGGAAAAGTAATTCAAGAATTACAAAAAACTACGGGAACTACAATTGTAATTAATGAAGATCCTGTTACAGAAGAAGGAATTGTAGAAATTCTAGGAACTGGACAAGAAGGAATTGAAGCAGTATTAGCAAAAATTGATTCTATTACATTTAAACCTGTCGTTGGTAGCATATATGAAGTTAAAGTAGTTAAAATGTTAGATTTTGGTGCTGTTGTAGAATATATGGATGCCCCAGGTAATGAAGTATTGCTTCACGTTTCTGAATTAGCTTGGGAACGAACTGAAAATGTAAGTGACGTTGTAAATATGGGTGACGTTATGGATGTAAAATATTTCGGTATTGATTCTAGAACTCGTAAAGAAAAAGTTTCTAGAAAAGCTTTATTACCTAGACCTCCAAGACCTGAAGGTAGCAAATCTAGGGATGATAAGCCAAGAGGTGATAGAAAACCAAGAAATAATGATAAAAAAGAGAATTAACACACTCTCTTTATGACACTTAAAAAACGCCTTCAAATTATGAAGGCGTTTTTGTTTTTTTCATAAATTATATTGGTTTTACGAAAATGAACAGTATATTTGTATTGGTTGACCAAATTGGTTGACCAATTTTAAACAAAAAAAGTAAAGCCCTAGATTATGAAAAACAATTATTTGAAGGTGTTTACCTTCTTATTAGTATTGATCACTTCTTACAATCACACCTACTCTCAGATTGTAAACAACAATTCAGAATTACAAACAGCTATTACCAATGCTAGTGCCGGAACTACCATAACATTAGCAAACGGCACTTGGACCGATGTACAAATCAACATCAATAAGAATGGTACCGAAACAAATCCTGTTACTATCCAAGCAGAAACTCCAGGATCAGTTTTTTTTGAAGGCAACTCACGTGTAAGTATGGGTGGTTCTTATATTATTTTTGAAGGGGTTGTTTTTCAAAACCCATCTAATTTAGACGTAAATGGTAGTACTATTGAACCTGTTATAGAACTCAGAGACTCTAGCAATAATGAATGTGATAATTGTACTATTACAAATATTAAAATAGACAACTACAATGGAACCGCAGCTCAAGAGTTATTGACGTTTAAATGGATTATTGTCTATGGGCAATACAATGAAATAAGCTTCTGCTCATTCGAAGGAAAATATGGTATAGGAAGTATTATAAATGATAATAGAAATGCCACCTCTACCGAATTTGCAGAACCAGATTTTACAAAAATACATCATAATTACTTTGCTGACCGAACACCTGTTGGTGTGGTAAATGACCTAAATGATCAGGATGCTATTAGAATTGGAAATAGTAGTACTTCATTACATCCATCAAATACTGAAGTGTATGATAACTTATTCTACAATTGGTCAGGAGAAGTTGAAATCATTTCTAATAAAAGTGGTGAAAACAAGTATTACAACAATACTTTTAGAGATTACCAAGGAACACTAACACTTCGACATGGTGATGATTGCGAAGTATATAACAATTTCTTTTTTGCCGAAAACAATCTTTTCTCAGGTGGTATTCGTGTAATCGGAGAAGGGCATAAAGTATACAATAATTATATTGAAGGAGTAAATTCTGAAAAACCTGATGGAGGGAATACCAAAACCGCAGGAGCTATCAATGTAAGTAATGGACAAGAAAATTCACCTCTTAATCGTTATTTCCAAGTTAAAGATGCAGTTATTGTAAATAATACTTTTGTTAATTGTGATTATGGTTTTAGAATTGGGACTAGCGTAAGTAGCAATCCTGTTTTAACCTTAGCACCAGAGAATTTGGTAATTGCCAACAACATTATGATTAACACAGAAGAAAATGCAGTTGATGAACAAACAGCTCCAATAGGTTCTTCCATATATCAAGGGAATATTACTCAAAATGGAACTTGGGATCTTACCACTGGAACTAATAACAATCAAGTAGTAACCAATGGACTCTTAGAAAATGGGACTTTGTATTATGAATTAGGAAGTAATAGTCCTGCTATTGATGCTGCAGTTGGAAACTATCCTTTTGTAACTAACGACATCTTAGGCGGAAATCGATCCGGAAATCTTGATGCAGGTGCTGAAGAATTCAATTCAGGTGGTTCTCGTATTCCTTATACCACTGCCGATGTAGGTGTTTCAATTGGTTTTGGTGGAACCGGTATTGACAGTCCTAGATTAACTACAAATACTACATCTATAAATGTAGCAAGAAGTTCAGGAAATACTTTGTTTGATATTGATGCTAATGTAGATTGGACAATTACCGATAATGCGGATTGGTTAACTCTTGACATAACTTCTGGAAGCAACTCTGCAATAATTACAGCTAATTTCACAGAAAACACCTCATCTGCTCAACGTACGGCTACTATTACTATTAGTGAGGTAGCTGGAGGAAGTGATTTAACTACTATGTTGACCATAACACAGTCTAATATATTTTCGGAAGAAATTACAATTGTTGATGCAACTGCTATAGGAACTGAACCAGGAAAACCTAATGTAGGACCTCAATTTGCTTGGGATGATAATGTAACCGACGCAGAATATTGGACGGGAGATGCCAATACAGAACCAGAGGTTTCTATAACTTTCGATCTGTCTTGTATCAGAGTTCTAAGTGAAATAGGAATTCATGTGCTAAAAGCTGATGAAAGAACTATTAATTTTGACATTGCAGTATCTGATGATCAAACAGGTCCATTTACCAGCGTATTAACGGGTCAAGATAGTATGATTGAAATAGGTGCGGAAAATACAGAACAACTTTTTAACCTTAATAATGCAACAGGGAGATATGTGAAATTTACTTCTAACGGAAATAGCACTGGTTCTGGATTTGCAAGTATTGTAGAAGTTAACATCTATGGTGATACCACCTGTGATGCTACACTAGGAGTAGATGACAATCTTCTTTCTTCTAAAGGTATTTTATTATATCCTATTCCTGCAAAAAATCAACCTATTGTAATCGAATCCAACACGATAATTGGAAAAGTAGAAGTATTTGACTTACACGGAAGGCTAATGTTGAAAAAAGAAATTGACAGTAGTATTGGTCAATTAGAAATTAGTAATTTTAGCACAGGGACTTACATTGCTAAAATACAAGGAGCTTACGGTCGTTTTATAGTCCAGTAAACGACAAAATATTAGAAAAAAACGCTTATAACTAATGTTACTATAAGCGTTTTTTTTTGATTAATAAAGTTAGGTTTAATTAAACCGATACTGAAATACCATACTTCCCATATATGTAGTATTTATAGTATTAAAATTCACCTCTGGATTGATCCCGAACGAAAATCCTCTGGAAGAATCAATCATTAACCTTAGATCTACGGGGATTCCAATGATCTCTTTTGTATCATATCTTCCATCAGAAGCTAACCAATCCTTATATAGATACACCCCTAAACCGGTATGAGCTTCTATTCTAAACCATTTAAAAACAGAAAATTCTCTACCATATAGTATATCGTAACTATTAAAAAAAGTCTCTTCATTATCGCCTCCACCAATAGCTTCAAATATGATATCAGGATACAGGTCAAGCCCTAAATCTACATCTAGCGAAAAAATATGTTTTTTATACGCCAGAGATAACCCAACTGACAAAGTGGGACCATTTTGATTCGATCCAAAAGGATCATCAGTACCTCTAAGATCTGCATGGTAAACCCCAAAACCAGCAGTTATAGACTTAACCTTTAATTTATGCTCTTTTTTAAGGCTTTCTTGCCCAAATACATAATTCATAGTTAATAAAAGAATCATACCAAGTGTTACTAATTTGTTCATCATAATATTACTTTAAATTTGTTTAGTTATTCAAACATAAAAGCTATTTATCTACTACAATTGTCAAAAACGCAAGGGTAAAAACATATCTTTGTGATTAATACAACCAAAACATTACATCATAAAAAAACCTTCTAAAAATTATTAAAAGGTTTTTTAATACTAGTTAAATAGATTAATTCAAAAGAGTCTTCCCAAAACAACTCCAAACTGTAATCCATATACACTTTTTACTCCATTTAGATTACCATATGCAGAAAGTTCTACACCTACTACCCTAGTAAAGGTATATCTTAAAGATATTTTAGAAAATCCTCCAAAAATTATTTTCTTATTCTCCTTACTTCTCATATAATCCAGTGATGGACCCGAGTTTCCTCCAGGAAAACAAATTCCTCCAAAACCACAAGATGAGTCAGGAGAATACTTAGCCGTATATTCATAATCTTCACTATATATAATAGAAGGACCACCCATTACAAATATGCTAAGAGATCTCGTTTTATTAAGTGCAAAAGACTTAAACACGTTAGGTGATAAAGAATATAATCTATTATCTCTTTTACTATTATAAGTAAATCTTTTTTCAATTCCGGAGGGTAATTCAGTACCTTCAAAATTTTCAATTTCTGTAACTGGAGGAATTCCTTTAGTACTTTCTGCTGTATAAGCGGATCTTGTAAAATCAAAGCCATAACCCCATCCATTCTTCCGCTCAAACAATACACCTGCATAAATATCTAATTCATTACTCTCGTCACTTACAATCGTACTGAACCCATTTGTAAAAGCAATCGGCTTTTTATCAGATCTTATATCCTGACCATAACAATATTTAGAGATACACAGTAGCAAAAAAAATAGTTTAATTAATGTTTTCATTATAAAAATTTTATTGTTTAGTGATTCAAACATACTTGCTATTCGATAACTACAATTGTCAAAAACACAAGAGTGAAATTTTGTTGTTGTGATAATCACAATTACTAAATCAGGACATAAAAAAACACCCCCAGAAGACTGAAGGTGCCTGCTCATTATTATAATTATCAGTTCCTATAAACTTCCTAAATACTTTAAATGAGACAGATGGGATTTTACACCTCCCAAATATGTTGTCTGATTAGGAATAATATTATTTTTAATCAAATTATTATATAAAACCTTATTTAGTTCCGGATAATAAACATGGTGAATATGAGGAAATAGATGGTGTGCAATATGATTATTAAATCCTCCAAATATGAAATTCGCTATTTTACTAAAAGGATAAAAGTCATTAGAGCTTTTTATCTGATTCATTAACCACGAAGTTTTTATAAAACCAAAGTTATCCGTTTTAGGATACATCACTCCTTTAATATGATGTGTCATAAAAAAAGTAAATAATAAAAATAAAGACTGTATCAAATGCATCATCATAAATCCCAAAAGAATCACATACCATTCTTGATTAGTCAAAAATAATGGTAGCACAATTAAGTACGATACATAAAAAAGTTTTTGACACCAAAAAGAAATTTTATAACGTTGAGTTCTTCTCTTTCCCGTGATAGTTTTTCTAAAAAATATTTTAAAATCTTTTATAAATATCCAGAACAATGAATAAGTAGTATATAAGATTGGAGCATACCAATGCTGATATTTATGAAACCATCGCAAAGAACTTCCGGGAACCACCCTAATAAGATCAGTTATTTCCAAATCTGTATCATACCCTTCTACATTTGGCGCGTGATGATGCGAATGCACATGTCTATCTTTCCAAGCTTCTGCATGAGCACCAACCATTGTATAAAGGAATACAAAACAACTATGATTTAGTTTTTTACTTTTAAAAATTGTATTGTGAGAAAAATCATGAGCAAAATTAAAAGCGAATAACAATGCAATTAAACCAAATAACACGTAAGTCGCTATTAATAAAAATGGATCACTTATAATATAAAGACTTATATATGCCATAATAGTTAGAATTATATAAACAAAACCTTTAAAAACGATCCTTTTTTTAAATCGATTCGGGCAGAAATTTAATTTTCTATCAATCTCCTTCTGAATGAAAAGAAATAATTCTTTGTGAGACGGGTTATATATATGTTTAGATTTCATAAGACATGGTTTTAAATTCTAATTGTGTTCCCATTTTCTTCAGAAATCTAAAATGTGAGCGTAATGCTTGACTATATGACATTTCCATATATATGATACCATACTTCTTTGCAACCTCTCTAAATATTGGCAGTAATTTTATGTAATGTATGTGACATATATTAGGCAATAGATGATGTAATGCATGTGCATTAAAACCACCTAACGTCCAATTTAAAAAATTACTATTTACATTATAATCAACAGAAGTACACATCTGCAACTTGGGCCAACTCATAGAAATTTTCCCTTCCGAATCGGGTTGAGGATGTACTACATAATCCGACAAATGCGATACTCCTAATACTCCGGTAAATAGTATAGATACTAAGAAATGATTTAATAAAAAAGCTACTAAAATATACTTCCAAGCAAACGGTAATACAATCCCCGGAATGATTATCATATAAGTGATATAAGCAATCTTAAAAAATACAAGCTTGACAATCTCCCAAGTAGGAATCATAATCTTTATTGTTCTACTCGATCTATTAAAAATCATTAAGAATTCTCTAAACAAAAACCAATTCAAAGAATAAAACAGATACAAAAAAGGAACATATAAATACTGAAACCTGTGATACCATTGTAAACTTTGTTCTGTTGTCATTCGTACCAAAGGATTATTGAGTACATCAATGTCGCTTCCTTCTATATTAGTATACAAATGATGAGACTCATTGTGGTTTTTACCCCATACATATGCATTGTTCCCCTGCAGATTAAAGCTTAATTGAAATAGAAGTTTATTCCAGAATTTACTTTTTACAGCTACTCCGTGCGCAGCATCATGAGAGACATTAAATGCATTTAATAACACTGATATTCCTAAACCAATGTAAAACACAAAGAATGCCACTAAATCAGATGAAATGAGCATCAAAAAATAAAACAAAAATACTAGCGAAAAATACATCGCTATTTTAAAAACCATCTTTCTATTTCCTGTTTTATCAATCTGATTATTTTCAAAATAATTTCTAATTCGTTCATTGAGTTCCTTATAAAAATCAGAACCCTCATCTCTAGAAAACTTTATTTTTTTCATAATTATTTCTTTAAAAATTAGACATACCAATAGTAGCGGGATGATCAAAGGCTATCGCTTTGATATCTCGATTGTATTGTGTATATATGATATTAATTACTCAGAATTCACACAGAACTAAAGACTTGTTCTGTGCTCATATTATTAATTTTAATCTTACTTTTTCTTTCTAGAAGTAAGATCTTTAAAAACTCCTAATTGTACTTTCCCTGTTTTTGACAAAAAAATTAATAACTGTTGCTTGCTAGAACGTACATTTATTTTTTGAGTCCGCCAATGCTTAATAAACGAAAATATTGAAGTAATTCTGTTACAAGATGAAACACTAAAAATCCCATCTCTTAGCGTTCCTTTTATGTATTTATTAATTTTTTGAGTTTCTGATTTCATTAAACTAATCTTCAGGGTTCTGTCGTCCAATAGTCTAATGCGCGTATATAATTTTTCTTTTACTGGAATAAGACCAACCAAGTCTCCAGTAAGTACATAAAAAGCTTCGAATCCATAATCCCCTTCGATGCTTAAGTTGCTAGTGATATTCATAATTAAGATGTTTTTGTTTTCACTTTTTTCCTAGAAAATTGCCAGTTAATAAAAGGTAGAGAACGTCTTTCATTTTTGTTCCACAATCCTATTTGAATTCCTCTAAAATTATCTGCTTTATTTAGAATTCCGATTTGGATTCCTTCATATTTAGAATGAGTAGTAGTATCATGATTAGACAAACCAATCTGGATTCCCTTATAATCATTAGAAGTATTAAATATACCTAGTTGCATTCCTCTACCAAAACGCTCAATATCATTAAACGCTCCTACTTGAAGACCTAAATAACTATAAGCATAATTACCTGATAAAGCTATCGATGCTCCCAATCCATGATAAACTTCATTCCCTAATAAGGCAATTGATATCCCATTTTGTTCTTCTATAGAATTTGCAATTCCACCAATTGCTATTCCATTCATAACCTGTAAATATTGCCCTATAAAAGCACCAGATATCCCATGAACGGCAATTTCTCCCAGACTACCTCCAGAAAAATTAATTCCATATACTTTTTCTAAAAGATTATCATTATCAGGTCCTCCAGAAAGATATGATTTCGGAGCAATTGGATAAAAAATTCCTAAACCAGGTGCTTCTAATTTCATACCATATGTTCTTGTTAAGGTAGTATCTCCTAACATGTCTTTTGGAGCAATCCCAAGTGAAAGCCCCATTATATCGGCATTATTAGAATGATAAGTCCATGCTCCAATATGTTTCTTACGTTGCTGACTAAAAGAAGACAGAGAAATCAATAATACAAATGTTATTACAATGCTATTTTTCATTTTTCTTGTTTTTAAAAATTCAACAAGTCAAAACTATTGTGATAATTACAAGACCAAAAGTGATAAATGCGAATAGAAATTTATTTTTTTGCGATTATCACAAAATTCTTACAATCTATCTTATAAAAACACCTTTTCATTTGTCCGTTACGCAACCTTTCAGAAGCATCTAGTCTAAATGGATGAATCAACATAAAAATGAAATCATGAAAAGAATACAAAAATTGTTAATACTCCTGTGTATTGTTTTATCATCTTGTGAAAATGAATCTTTTGAACCGCTTGTTGAAAAAATAGATGCAAACTCTGAATTATATGCCAATCTTAAAGACGTTGCCGAAATCAGATCAGAAAACTCAGAAGTAGTCTGTCTAACTTTTATTTATCCATTTAATGTTTATTTGTATAATGATAATGGTGAAATAACACAGAGTCAAATCATAAACGAAAATCGAGAATTTGTTTCCCTTCTAGGTCAAATTGATAATGAAAGCGCAATAGGATTAAGTTATCCCATTTCGGGGACTACCAATGATGGCAATACCATTAATATCAATAATAATTTAGAATTGAAAGAAGCTATAGAAGCCTGTATTGAGGATCAAATAATATCATATTGCAATGACTTATTAGAACAAGACTGTGTTTGGAAAATTGAATCTTTAAATAATAATAATCTATATAACACCTCCTATTTAAAATTTTATGACGATGGTACTGGTGTTTTCTATCACAATGGAAATTCATTTAGAACATCCTGGATATCATTATATATAGAAGAACAATTACATATAAATATAAATCTAGAAGGAGATTCTTCAATTACTGAAGATTGGAATTTTGATTGGACAGCAACCATTATTGATGAGAATACGATAATAATAAACAATGAATTACAAGGTTTTGAAATCAAGAAAAACTGTAATATCGAAAACAACTGTGATTATGTAGAGTTTAGGGAATGTGAATCTGATAATGAAGATGAAGCTCAATTCGTGTTTGATAATTATGTAGCATGCATCGCATCATATAGAGAAGCTTCAGAAATTAGAGCATTGGAATTAACATTCTACGAAACTATCGACGACGCAGAACAACAAATCAATCCATTACCAACATCCGGTTATAACAATATTACAAATCCGCAAGTCATTTTTGTTGTAACTAAGAATGTTATCACAGAAGTTTCTGAAATCACAAGGATTGTTTTATTTGAAGAACTCTGTAGTGAAAATGAATAGCCCAAATTGATTTCATAAAGTTTAGAATTAGCCAAATAATTTCCTGAACTAAACATAGCACAGAGTACATATGCTTTATAGCTTTTACTCTGTGTTCATTAAAAAAAAGGTGCGATATAGACATACTTGATTTTTTTTCAAAAAAAAACTTAGTTTGACGCAACCTTTTTATTGATTTTGGTCTAAATTGGTAATAAACCGAATGAAAGAATAAAATTATAATCTATTGGATAATAGAGAACTGATTAACAAGTGTAAGAAAAACAATAGAGAAGCACAAAGTAAATTATTTTATGCCTACCGGGATAAATTATTTTCATTGTGCTTAAAGTATTGCAAGAATTATGAGGAAGCAGAGGACATTTTACACGATTCTTTTCTTATTATTTTTAAGAAAATAAATCAATATAATTTTAAAGGTTCTTTTGAAGGATGGATGAAGAGAATCACCATTAATAAGGCAATAGATCACTACAAAAACGATTTTAATAAAAATGTACCTCTAAAAGAAGAACTAACTTCTAATATTAACATAGACACACAAACATTTAATTTTTCTATAGACGAATTATTAGCATTTATTCATGAGTTACCTAGTCAATATAGATTAGTTTTTAGTTTATATGAACTAGATAATTATTCTCATAAAGAAGTGGCAAAAATGCTTAAAATTTCTGAAGGAACATCTAAATCCAATTTACATAGGGCAAAAATATTATTAAAGACAAAGATTCTTGCGCAGAATGATTATCAAAAAAAAATGGCAGTAAGTAATGGATAATGGAAAAGACATAGGAAAAGTGTTCAAAGAGCATCTAGGTGATTTTAACAAATCGCCAGAAAATGTTATCTGGAAAGATCTGGAGGCAGAATTAGACAAAACAAATACTTCTAAACGAATCTATTGGTTACGTATTATAGGTATAGCAGCTCTCTTTATAATGATAATTGTAACTGGTGTTTTTACATTCATTGAGCCGTCTAATAAAAACAAACCATCATATACTGACATATTTATTCAACAAGATCAGAACGAAAATTGTAATGAAATTGACAATAATCCCAATGGAGAAATAACAAATAACACGAACCAACTTTTCTCTAGTGATAATGAAAAAATTGAAGATAAGAGCATACTCAATAAAACCGAACCAAACCATAATGATTTTCGAAAAAAAGACACAATCGAAATTATAAGTGTAACAACCACAACCTCTGATAAAACAGTTCCCCAAAATGTTCCTAATCCGGCTTTAGTAACAAATCAGAATAAAATCGCTAATAGTAATACATCTATAATATCTGATTCGATCCCTAAGAAAATAATGAATGGTTTAATTTCAGAAAAGAGCAACAAAACCAAACGTGCAAAGAATTATAATCAAGCTTCAGCTAATATTCCGAGCACTAAAACAAATCAAAACAACAAATCAGAACCTTTTAAACGTACAATATCTAAGGATACTATTTTCTTAGGAGCGCCTAATCAAAGTATTGTCTCGGATAATCAAGAAAATAAAATAATAAAAAATGACACTATACCTACCGATGTTATTACTGAAAACAATGAAATTCTTAAAAAAACCTCTAAGGATACATTGATTTATCTAAAGCCTGTCCAGAAAAAAATGTTTAAAAACTTCAATTTTGCGGTTCACGCAATTCCAACGTATACCATTCCTAACAATGGTTCTTTGGTAAGTGACAGGTTATTAAACAACGAGCAAACCGGAAAATTAACTTTAAATTATGGTGTAGTTCTTACCGCAGATTTTAATGAAAAAATTAGCTTAAGAACAGGTTATAATAGAATAGCATTAAACACTAAAATTAACGATATAAAAATTGACACACTACCTAGTGCTCTTTTAGATTCGAACATATTAATACCTAATACTATTGTTCAGAGTATTTCAAATCAAGAAACAGTCGACCTGACTCAAAAGGTGTTTTATCACGAACTTTCGGCAGGATTAGCGTATAAAATAATTAATAATCGATTTGATTGGTCTATAATAGGTGGCGCGAGCTTTTTAATTCTGCAAAAAAACAACATAACCTTGCAGTCAAATTCTAATACTTTTAACTTAGGAAGAAGTAACAATCTAAAATCAACAAATACAAGCATAAATTTTGGTTCGAATCTTAGATATCTTCTTTTTAAGAATACATATATCAATGTAGAACCTATATTTAAATATCAAATGCAGAGCGCTAGTAAAAACCAAAAAAGCTACAAACCTCTATATTTTACGATACAGACCGGATTATCAATTGATTTCTAAGTACTTATGAACTAAAAAAAGTAATTATCTTTCATTTTTTTATCCAATAATCATAGTATCCCTACTTATTTTAGAAATCACCCATATAATATATCCAATAAGAAAGAAAACTGATATATTTATTTTGCGAAAAGCGTAATAATCACAAGCCGATGTTTTACTATTTGCGAAAAACGCAAAATTAACTTATTTTTCTACATTACTTTTCCACTTCGGAACATCATCAATCTTATTAAAATCAAAAAATGATACAAGAAAACTTCTTAGAACTTATAAAAAAACAAATTAATTCTAAAAATTCTCTTATTGATGAAGTAGCTACCGCATTGGACATTAGTTATGACGCTGCTCACAGAAGAATCAGTAAAAAAAGTAAATTATCATTAGAAGAAGGAGTTACATTAGCTAAATACTTCAGTTTATCAATAGATCAGCTATTCTCTAGTGAAGACGAACACATAGTAGCTGTAAAAAAAACAGCTCCTGTTCGCGATATGGAAAGTCTTCTTGCTTATTATGAGAATTCCTATAACTCCTTATCACCTCTCATAAACAATAAGGATGTAGAAATGATTTATTCTGCTAAGGATTTGCCGATTTTTTATACATCAGACGACAATTTACTTTCTAAATTTAAAATGTATGTCTGGTTAAAAATAATGGATTCTGATCTTGGTGATGTTAGATTTACAGGTTTTAATCCTTCTTTATCACTATTAGAAGCCGCAAAACGTTTAGGTAATATGTACAATGACCTAAACTCCGTAGAGATATGGGATATTACCACTATAAATAGTACATTAAAACAAATCCACTTTTATTTTGAATCGAATTCACTTACTTCTAAAGATGCATTAGAAATATGTGATGACCTTCAGAAATTGATTCAAAGAATTTCTAAAAAAATAATTGATCAAAAAGATAACTTTAAATTCTATTATAATGAGTTATTACTAATGAACAATCGTGTATTAGTTAAAACACCTACCGAAACATCATTATATGTTCCTTTCACTATTCTATCATATTATAGAACCAATGATGTGATTACCTGTAATCAAGCAGAACATTTTTTGAATATACAAATGGATGGCTCCAAACTATTAAGTACAGCTGGCGAAAAGGAAAGAAATCTATTTTTTAATAAAATGTACAAAAAAATAGATGCACTCCGATCTCTTATAGCAGCTAAAAATGTTCTTGAATTCGAATAAAATTGTAAACATTTAGATTCTCTTACGACAAAATTCTCAAGTTATTTTATGTCCTAAAAGAAGGCTATAAAAAAATAATTTTACTTTTTTGTAACATTTTCGTAACAACATACGTATAATAAATAAAAAGCAAAGCCCTAAAGTATTCACTAATAAAATTTCAAGGATAACATAGATGAGACAACTTAAGATTACGAAGCAGGTAACGAATCGTGAGACTGCATCGCTGGACAAGTATTTGCAAGAAATAGGAAAAGTAGATCTTATTACTGCTGATGAAGAGGTGGAATTAGCTCAGCGAATAAAAGCTGGAGATGAAAGAGCCCTTGAAAAATTAACTAAAGCGAATTTACGATTTGTTGTATCTGTTGCAAAGCAATACCAAAATCAAGGACTTACTTTACCTGATTTAATAAATGAAGGTAATTTAGGATTAATCAAAGCTGCTAAACGTTTTGATGAAACAAGAGGTTTTAAGTTCATTTCGTATGCAGTATGGTGGATTCGTCAATCTATCTTACAAGCTTTAGCAGAACAGTCTCGTATCGTTCGTTTACCATTGAACAAGATTGGTTCTATTAATAAAATTAATAAAACATATGCTTTTCTAGAGCAATCTCACGAACGTCCGCCAAGTGCTGAAGAGATTGCAAAAGAACTAGATATGACTATTAATGACGTAAAAGAGTCTATGAAAAACTCTGGTCGTCACGTAAGTATGGATGCTCCTTTAGTAGAAGGTGAAGATTCTAATCTTTATGATGTATTAAATTCTGGAGAATCTCCAAATCCTGATAGATCATTATTGCACGAATCACTTCGTACGGAGATTGAAAGAGCTCTAGAAACACTTACTCCTAGAGAAGCTGATGTAATCCGTTTATATTTCGGTCTTGGAGATCAACATCCTATGACATTAGAAGAAATTGGAGAAACTTTTGACCTAACACGTGAGCGTGTTCGTCAAATTAAAGAAAAAGCTATTCGTAGATTAAAACATACATCTCGTAGTAAAATATTAAAAACTTATTTAGGATAACTTTTTATTTCCTAAATTGCGATTACAAACAGTTTATAACATAACTGTTCGTTTTTTGATTGATGAATGACCTCCGGCTGATTACCGGAGGTTTTTTCATGTATATACATAGTTATTCAAAATTTAAAGAAAATTTTCTAGCGAACTTTTGAAACCATTTTATATTATCCAAGTACTTTTTGATATAAAAAACAGTATATTTAAGAAAGATTCATATCAAATGTGGCAAACTATTAGTTATGTAAGTACCGTAGATCCTTCACTAAGCGACGATGATATGGAAAAATTATTTGACTTCGTTAAATTAAAAAATAATAACCTTAAAATTACTGGGATTTTAATGTACTCAGATGGTAATTTTCTACAGGTTCTAGAAGGAAAAAAAGATTTAATCGATTCCTTATTTCTAAAAATAAAACAAGATGCTAGGCATTATAATATTATCAAAATCTTTGATAGAGCCATAGTAAACCCTTGTTTTTCTAGATATCATTCTAATTTTACAGTTGTTGGAGAATCTTATGATCATAGTGAACTTCAAGCTTTTCTTAGAGAAGAAAAATCATTTAATCCAGACAATTACAAAAGTATCTCATATCTAGCTAATAAATTCATGAAATTATCATAATGAATGTTCTGTTTTTTACGGTTTCGTAAAAGTGATTTCAATAAAAGAATAAACAAACGATAAAATTAAAAATTAACATAAAAATTCCCCAAAAAATAACTAACTTTAGTTTATAAGAAACTAATATGTTACATACAATATCTTATGTAAGTACTTCTAAAAAGCTTTCTGATTTTCAAATCAATGAACTGTTATATATTTCAAAACTAAAAAATGATGAGCTAAATATTACTGGAATTTTGATGCATTCTGATCAAAATTTCTTTCAAATCATAGAAGGTGAAAAGCCAATCATATTAAACCTATATCGAAAAATCGAAGAAGATTTAAGACATTTCAATCTCATTAAAATATTTGACAGACCAATTCATACTCCATCTTTTAAAAGTTTTCAGAGTAGCTATACCACTGTTCGCGGAAAAAAAGATTATTTAGAACTACAACAGTTCCTAGAGCAAGAAAAAGCACATAACCGAAAAAGTTTTAAAAGTATTTCATATTTGACTAATAAATTTTTGGGACTTCCCTAAAAATATACGGTCAAAAAAATGATAAGATTAAACTATTAAACAAATGTTAATTTTTTTAAGATTAGGGATAACTCCCCACAATTAATATTAAATTTAATAAACACTTATTTTGTTATGTGGCAAACCATTAGTTATGTAAGTACAGCAAATCGATTATTAACTAACGCTGATATTAATGAACTACTAGATTTTGTTAAGGTTAAAAATAATAGCCTAAACATAACCGGTATTTTAATGTACTCTGATGGTAACTTTTTTCAAATCCTTGAAGGTGAAAAAACTATTATAAAAGAATTATTCAAAAAAATACTTCTTGATTCTATGCATTATGATGTAATCAAGATATTTGATCATGAAATGGAGAAACCGTCATTTTCCGCATATAATTCCAGTTTTTCTACAATTAATAGAAGATCTGAACATTCGGAATTACAGCAATTTTTAGAAAAAGAAAAATCTAATAATCCCGAAACATTCAAAAGTATATCTTATTTAACAAACAAATTTATGCAGCTTTCTTAACCCCAATTTCAAAACTTTAATAGTACTTTTGTGGCAAACAACACAATTTTATGTCTTCAAAACTAATTGCCCCTTCAGTACTAGCTGCCGATTTCGCTAACTTACAACGTGATGTAGAAATGATCAATAACAGTGATGCGGATTGGTTTCATATCGATATCATGGATGGAGTTTTTGTACCTAACATCTCTTTTGGGATGCCCGTATTAAGAGATATCGTAAAACACGCAACAAAAACTATTGATGTACATTTAATGATTGTTGATCCAGACAGATATATAAAAACTTTTGCTGATTTAGGAAGTAATATACTTACTGTTCACTACGAAGCTTGTACGCATCTCCATAGAACATTACAAGCTATAAAAGCAGAAGGTATGAAAGCAGGTGTTGCTATAAATCCGCATACGAATGTAAGCCTACTAGAAGATACAATTAAGGATATTGATTTAGTATGTATTATGAGTGTAAATCCAGGTTTTGGAGGACAATCATTTATAGAAAATACTTACAAAAAAGTAAAACAACTTAAAGAAATCATTGATCGCAATAATTCGCAAACAATGATCGAAATAGATGGAGGAGTTACTAACAAAAATGCTAAACAGCTTATAGAAGCTGGTGCCGATGTTCTTGTAGCTGGAAGTTATGTATTTAAAAGTGATGATCCAATCCAGACCATTACAGGATTGAAAGAGTTGATTGCCTAATGAAACATTATGATCTTATAGTAATTGGTGGTGGTCCAATAGGTATCGCCTGTGGACTAGAAGCGAAAAAAAACGGGTTAGATTATCTTATTATTGAGAAAGGACCAATAGTGAATTCTCTTTTTAACTACCCAATTAATATGCAGTTTTTTTCTTCTTCAGAAAAACTAGAGATCGATGGAATTCCTTTCATAAGTAATGAAGCTAAACCTAAAAGAAATGAGGCTTTAGAATATTATCGAAGAATTGTTACTTCTAATGATATAAATATTCATCTTTTTGAAAAAGTAAATACCATAAAAAAAGAGGATACTACTTTTTTTATAGACACAGAAAAACAAAATTACGTAGCGAATAAAGTTATTGTTGCAACTGGTTTTTATGATATTCCTAATACAATAAATGTTCCCGGAGAAGATCTATCAAAAGTGTCTCACTACTATAAGGACCCCCATTTTTTTGCAAAACAAAAATTAGTCGTTGTTGGCGCTAGTAATTCTGCTGTAGACGCCGCTTTAGAGTGTTATCGAAAAGGTGCTGATGTAACCATGATTGTAAGATCACCAGAAATCGGAAATAGAGTAAAATACTGGGTAAAACCTGATATTGAAAATAGGATTTCAGAAGGAAGCATTAATGTTTTCTTTAATAGTACGGTAAACAAAATATTACCTCTACATATCATTATAAATACGCCAGATGGAGAAGTTAGTATCGAAAATGATTATGTCTTAGCGTTAACTGGATATACTCCAAATTTTGATTTTCTACAGAAAATTGGAATTCAACTCTCCGATGATGAGAAAAAATATCCTAACTATAATGACCAAACTATGGAATCAAACATCAGTGGATTATATTTAGCTGGTGTTATCTGTGGAGGAATGGATACTCATGTTTGGTTCATAGAAAACTCCAGAATACATGCAAAAACTATTATAAAACATATAATATCCAAACGCTCAAGTGTTTTATAAAGATCCTATAATCGTTTTTAAAAGAAGATCAGAAAAATGGTATACAGATCTTCAAAATTATAGTCAGGACGAATTGTATCACAAACCTGCATCTAATCAATGGTGTCTTGCAGAGTTATTCGATCATATCATTCGAGTAGCAAAAACATATCAGCTTCCTAATTTTCAAAAATGTATTGAGAATAGCATTAAAAAAGGAAAACCAAAAAATAGTGCTGCGTATCTAATATTTAATTTAAATATTATTCCTTCTCGTACGATAAAAATGGAATCTTTTCCCACTAAAATTGTATCAGATTTTACCCCTGAAATTTTAGAAAGAGAAACTTTAGAAAATAAATTCAAAGAATTTATTACAGAAGCTTTATCCCAGGAACCATTAATCAAACATTTCGATAAAAAAATAAAACATAGCCATCCATTCTTCGGAATGATTAACGCTGTAGAATGGTTTTCTCTTATAGAAATACATATGAGACATCATGAACGCCAAAAGAAACGGTTAGAAGTAATAACAAATAAAAAAGCTCTCTAAATTTAGAGAGCTTTTTTATTTGTTATTACTTTAATTTAAAAGGTAAATTAATCGTTTGATAGGATGCTTAAAATATACCAAAATAATAGCATTAAAGAAGCAAATAACCCTAGAGAAGCACCAACATACTGGTCTTCTGAGTATTTATGTACCATATTAGAAGTCTGATACAAAATAGAACCAGATGCCAATACTACCATTCCTACACTAAACCATAATCCAAGATTAAATCCAAACAATAATCCAGCGATAATCAAACCCAATGCTATAAAGAAACCAATTGTCAACATAGATTTTAAGAAAGAAAAATCTTTTTTAGTTAACAATACCACTCCAGATAGCCCTGTAAACAATGCTAATGTTAATATCGCAGCTTGATTTAATATATTAGCTCCACCACTCTCTGCAATCATCATTGCAATTCCTATTAAAGGGATAAAAATAAAAGCTTCAGCTACTACATAAAGAAGCAGTCCTAAATACTGTTTATTAATATCATGAGTTTTATGGGCCATTTTCTCTGCATAATTGGTTGCTAACATAAAACCTCCTAACATAATCATCCATCTCCATCCTTGAGTCATTGAAAATGCAAAATTTACCAAAGGCTCAATCTGAAAAAACACCCATTCTACAATCACAAATAACAATACTGCCATTGCTAGATGCGTATATGTCTTTTTATAAAAAGTAACTCTTTTTTCATCAGTAAGTGAACTTACTACAGGCGCTACTTGCTGAAACTCTTCCATATTATTCATTTTAGATTTAACTGTTTAGTTAGATAAAGATAGTTTTATCATTTAATATAAGTATCATAGTAAAGTAAAATGTTACCTCCATTTCTCGTGTTTTTCACAAAAAACACATAAGAATTTAAAAATCAATCATATATAAGAATTCAATCTAACGAGTCATACATATTTAAACTTTAAAATAATTAAAATTTAGCATGCGGCTCACGTAGGTATAAATATCTGGAAATTGCTTTTTAAGTTTTTCCGGAGATTCCATAAAAACTTCCACTAATACAGCTATAAATTCGAACTTATCGGTAAATGCGTATTCTCTTAATATTTTAGATTCAATAATTTTATTGCGTAATTCTAAAGACGATAAATGTTTTTCTAACTCCAAAAAAGTATCGTGAAATATCTCGGAGCTAATATTATTACTTTTTAATGAACAATAATGGATTGCATGAGTAATTTCGTGTATTCCTAGATTTACTCCATCTTCTTGATGTAAGTTTCCTAAATTAAAATGTTCCCAAGACAACACTAGCGCTTTTGATCTTGGATTAAACTCTCCGTTGTTCTCCGTTTTATTAAGAATAGAATAATAACTCGATGGATATAAAATAATTGTTTCAACATATTCTAACAAATAATTACGCATACCAAAAGTCAATTGGATGACCATCATGGCAATCTGCATACGTTTATCATCATCAATTATAAGTCCCTCTCGTCCAACAAACTTGGTCGTTTCTAAAAAATGTGCAACACGATGTTCAAAATACTTCTTTCTTCGCTTATCTAATTGATTATACAATGTGTTAGTCGCTAAAAAAGAAACTAACCTAGTAGGTACTTTTTTATGAGTTAAATAAAAATGCACAAAGAAAGGCTTCTTATGCACCTTTGCATATACCGTTTCTAAATATCGGGATACATAATATATACATATAGAAACA
Organism: Aquimarina sp. Aq107; assembly: GCF_943733665.1. NCBI lineage: Bacteria > Pseudomonadati > Bacteroidota > Flavobacteriia > Flavobacteriales > Flavobacteriaceae > Aquimarina > Aquimarina sp. Aq107. The sequence goes on from NZ_OX030782.1 coordinate 3,709,401, forward strand.
ATCCCAATAGTAAGAATAACACCAAGAAATTTTGGAATTCCTGGTTGCGGCACCTCCTGAAGAAATATTATATATAGTAAATTAAGGTTCAAAAAAAGGATAAGTAGGTTTATTAGGTTACAAAATAGTGGTTTTGAAATAAAACTCTGTTAAATCAACTACTAAAACGTCAATCTAGCCTACATAGTATTAAAACATACTAAGAAACAATCATTAAGATATACAAAGAAAAACCCCTATACGGTAGTTTGTATTCCTGCTTCCTTAATTGATTTAAAACCGCCAGCAACATCCACCAAATTGTGTATTCCTCTACTTTTTAAAATAGAAGCAGCTATTACAGAACGATATCCTCCAGCACAATGAATATAAAAAGTTGTATCTCTTGGAAATTCGTTAAAATGATTATTTATCAAATCAAGCGGAGTATTATAAGCTCCTTCTATATGAGCAGCAGAAAATTCATTCTGTTTTCTAACATCAAAAACAGGAGTAGTACCTGTTAGTAGATTTTTAAAAGTATCCGCAGGGATAGAATCTAAAGTATCTATTTCTCTACTTTCTTCTTGCCAAGCTTCAAAACCTCCTTTTAAAAACCCTAAAGTATTATCAAAACCTACTCTGGAAAGTCTGGTAACTGTTTCCTCTTCTCTTCCTTTAGGTGTTATCAATAATATAGGTTGCTTTACATCTCCAATTAATGCTCCAACCCAAGGTGCAAAACCTCCATCTAAACCAATAAAAATAGATCTTGGGATATGTCCCTTAACATATTCATCTTGATGACGTACATCTAGAATAATTGCACCTGTTTCATTAGCGATTATTTCAAAAGCCTCTGGATCTAGAGCTCGCGTACCACGCTCTAAAACTTCGTTAATATCATCATATCCTTCTTTATTCATTTTAACATTTAATGGAAAATAAGAAGGCGGAGGAAGTAAACCATCTGTTACTTCTTTTACAAATTCTGCTTTAGTCATATCAGGCCTCAGCGCATAATTCGTTTCTTTCTGAACACCTAGAGTTCCTATGGTTTCTTTACTCATATTCTTTCCACAAGCTGATCCGGCTCCATGAGCTGGATATACAATAACATCATCAGATAATGGCATAATCTTAGTTCGCAAACTATCATATAACATCTCTGCTAATTGTTCTTGAGTCATGTTTGCAGCTTTCTGTGCAAGATCAGGTCTTCCCACATCACCAAGAAATAGCGTGTCGCCACTAAAAATGGCATGATCCTTTCCTTCTTCATCTTTTAGCAAATATGTCGTACTTTCTAAAGTATGTCCTGGTGTGTGCAATGCTACAATAGTGATATTTCCAATTTTAAACTCCTGACCATCTTCTGCTATAATTGCATCGAATGAAGTAGAAGCTTGCGGGCCATACACAATCGGAGCTCCAGATTCTTTGGAAAGCGTAAGATGACCACTGACGAAATCTGCATGAAAATGAGTTTCAAAAATATACTTTATGGTTGCATTATCTTCCTTGGATTTCTCAATATAAGGATTCACTTCTCTGATAGGATCAATAATTGCAGCTTCGCCATTACTCTCTATATAATATGCTCCTTGCGAAAGGCAACCTGTATACATTTGTTCAATTCTCATTTTTTCTCTATAATAAATATCAAATAATTTTTCAAAGGTATGATTAATTAAAAATACCACAAGCCATAGGAATCCAATTTAAGAAGCCCCTAAATATTTCAATAATTCATACACCAAAAAAGCGGGCCAAAAAATGGCTTTTACCACTCCAAATAAACCCATCCAAAAACTTGTTGCATGGCCTATATAATAGACTAAAGCTCCTATAATACCCAAACCATAAACTGTGTTTGAAGATGCTTTTTTCTGAACTTTTTCTCTCATAATTATTTCCGTTCTATACTATTAATCATTCTGGATTCTCCCGAGAGCACAACTTACATAGGACTTAACTTTCCTTTGCAAATTATTTTGATCATTAACCAATGGATATCCAAGTCTAGTTAGCTCTTTCTCTACAGTTTCTATACCATCACTAGTATCATAATTAAATGAAACTGTACAATTATTAGTATTTACTAATACATCTCTTATTCCCTTAAGTGTGTGAAGCTTTCTTGCAATTGTACTTTCGCATCCACTACACTTTAAATTCTGTATCTCTACTGTTGTTTTCATATTCATTGTTTCTAATACAAAAGTAGCTATACGACGTAGCTCTTACTATGACAATTATCAGTATTAGGTACCCAGCTTATTTCTTCGATTTTCTAAAACCATATATTAATTGGTTAAAAAAACTCTTAGGTACTTTTTCATCTCCTGGAAAACCAATTTCTATTGCACCACTATCTTCTGGTACATAATTCGTTTTAAAAATATAATCCCATACACTCAAACTAATTCCAAAGTTAACACCATAGGAATCTTTTGGTAGTGCATAAGAGTGATGGTATAAATGCATAACTGGATTATTTAAAATATACTTCATAGGTCCCCAAGTAATTTTAATATTTGCGTGATTAAAATGCCCTATAGTAATAGCTACGAAATGTACAATATAGGCTTGCTCCGGTTCAAAACCTCCTAAAACCATGACTCCTATGGTTTTTAAAGGTTTATAGAATATGTTTTCCATCCAATGATATCGAAGATGGGCTGCAAACCCCATTTCTTTTACAGAATGATGAATTTTATGGAATCTCCAAAGAAATGGATATTTATGAAGTAGTACGTGAGTAAACCATTGTACAAAATCCAATATGACAAAAAAGATAATTAATTGTCCCCAAGTGGGTAATCCAGAAATATCAATAAGTGTTAAACTTTTTGTAGAAACTCCAATATCCTCGAAAAACAGGGCTAGGAGTTGATAAAATCCACCAATTAAAATCGCAAAAACGAAAAAATTAAAGAACATATAAAATGCATCTAACCAGAAATCTTTTCTAAAAATAGATTGTTCTTTTCGCCAAGGAAACAATATTTCTAAACTCCAAACTAATAACGAAATTACAATCAAGCCCCAGAAATAATTTATATACCAAGGCACTTCTAATAGTATAGATTTCCAGGTCCACTGGATATTATTTATAAAAGCATCAATAAAAGCATTGATATACTTCTCCATATCATAAAATTTTATAGAATAACAGATATGATTCTGTCGTCTAAAACATTAAAACATTTCCTTTCCTACCTCATCTAATCATCGAGATAATTTCATGGCTTAAAAGTATAAAAAGTGAATACTTCTTTCAGTAACTTATGTTACAATATGCAAATACAGAAAACTATCTTTATAATTACTAATAAAGAATTTCGAACATTGTATAAGGCAAAACAGTATCTTCCTTTATAGAAACATCAGTAACTTCTGCCAATTCAGGTCCTTTGCCACACCAATCTAAAAATGTTTTTAGTTGCGTGTCATTCCCTTCGACCTCAATATAGACATTACCATCCGACATATTCTTTACGATTCCTTTTACATCTAATTCCCATGCTTTTTCTAAGGTACTTTTTCTATACCAAACCCCTTGAACTTTTCCTTTTACAACTATATTATAATGCTTAACCATACTACTTCGAATTACCTGTCCAATTTATCATACAATATACCTAAAGTTTAAAACAACCATAAAACATTTAACTAATCATATTAAATCATTATCAAGATCGACAGGTATGACAATTATCATATTAATTAATCTTAACATCCTCTAATTTTGATCGTATAAAATAATTAAATATGAAAAAAATTCTTGTCCCAATAGACTTTTCTGAGCATTCAGAATATGCATTACGAGTAGCCGCTACTATTGCAAAACAGCAACAAGCAGAAATCATTGTAATACATATGCTTGGTTTATCAGAAGCCATCTTTACTAAAGATGAAGCTCAAGAAACAGCAGAAGCTATTTATTATTTAAAACTTGCAGAAAAAAGATTTAGTACTTTCCTAGACACTGATTTCCTAAAAGACATTAAAGTCACGGAGACAGTACAAAACTACAAAGTTTTTAGTGAGCTAAATGAAGTAGCAAAACAAAACGATGTAGATCTTATCGTTATGGGATCTCACGGAAGCAGTGGACTAAGCGAAGTATTTGCTGGATCAAATACTGAAAAAGTAGTACGTACTTCTGATATCCCAGTACTAGTGATCAAACATAAGATTCAGGAGTTTTCAATAGAACAAGCTGTTTTTGCTTGTGATTTCAAGATGGAAAATATCAAAGCTTATCATAAAGCAAAAAAATTGTTTGATTTATTTGATGCTACATTGCACCTAGTTTATATCAACTTACCAGGTGATAGATTTAGAAATTCTAATCAAATTGAAAAACGAATTAAAGATTTTCTTTTCAAAGCCGATTCCGGAAATTTAGAAAACTTTGAAAAAGTATATATTCAAAATGATTACTCCGTAGAAAGTGGAATTTTTAACTACTGCAAAAAAATAAACGCCGATATTATTGGAATACCAACTCATGGTAGACAAGGTATATCTCATTTCTTTAATGGAAGTATCGGAGAAGATATAGCAAATCATGCCCATGAACCTGTAATTACTTTTAAGATTTAGAGTTAATCAATATATAGTTCACAAAACCCTTTATAAATCAAAGTTATAAAGGGTCTTTTAATATATTATTTCTATCTAGAAGTTACCAAAGTCACACCAGAAGAAGTACCTAACCGAGAAACTCCCATATTAATATATTGCATGGCGGTCTCAACATCTCTAATTCCACCTGAAGCTTTTATTTGTATTGCATCCTTTGCAACCTCCTTCATTAATTTCACATCCTCTATAGTGGCTCCACCTCCACCAAAACCGGTAGATGTTTTTATAAAATCCGCACCTGCATCAATAGATAATTGGCAAGCGATTTTCTTTTCCTCTTCAGTAAGATAACTATTCTCCAAAATTACTTTTAGCACATTATCTCCAATGGCTTTTTTGATCAAAGCAATTTCATCCTGAACAATTTTATGATAACCGGATTTAAGTAATCCTATATTTAGCACCATATCTATTTCATTTGCTCCATCATCAATACACTGTTTAGCTTCAAACACCTTAGCTTTAGTGGTCATAGCACCTAAAGGAAATCCAATTACAGCTGCAATCTTTATATCTGATTTCATTAATTCACTACAAGCTAAACCTACATAAGCACCATTAACACATACTGAATAAAAACCATATTGTTTAGCTTCCGTACATAATTTCTTAATATCCTCTACAGTAGCTGTCGGCTTTAAAAGGGTATGATCTATATATTGATTAAGTTCCATAGCTATTTATTAGCATTTATAATACTAATTATCTCTGTTTTTTGTAAAACTCCTGATTGTCGCCAAAGTTGTTTTCCTTCTTTAAAAAGTAACATTGTGGGTACTCCTCTAACTTGATATCTAGCTGCTAATGGTTGATTTTTATCTACATCAATTTTCACAATTTTTATTGACGTTCCTAATTCTTCTTTCACTTCTTTTAAAATAGGAGCTAATGTTTTACAAGGACCACACCAATCTGCATAAAAATCTACCAGTACAGGTGTATTAGAATCTATAATATTACTAAAGCTATCTTTCATTTTTGATTTTCTTTTATTAATTTAAAATATTCTTTTTTTGCATAAACATATTCATAATATTTAAAAGAATATAATATCCACCCAAAAGTGATAATAAATATCCCTCGTTGATATATCCCTCTATAATCAGAATGAATAAACATCAAAAAAGATCCTATTAAAGTAATTATCCCAACGAACAACGCCATCAACTTTTGACTCTTCCATCTTGCAGCGAAACTAATGACTAAAGAATATGCACAAAATGAAATACCAGTAATGATCGAAAATACAGAATGCATTTCATTTTGAAAAGAATCAAAAACGAGCTTTCGATCTATGGGAGCAGATAAATATATTGCAGATAATACGAGAGAGAGACAAAAAACAAGTAATATCAATAACTGAACACGCTGCTTTTGTAATATTCTAAAACCATTAGCAAATGTTATCAAGGCAAGTAAAATAAGGACAACGTTCATGATCCAGTTATACGAAGTTTTTTGAGCTCCTAGTTCATATAACGTATGTTTTGATATCGAGTATTCAGAATCAGAAAAAAAGGGCAACATAAACCCTATTACTATTAGGATAATATATACCCCACATAAAAGCATGAAATCTTTATGCTGCTTTTTTCTATCCCTGATCATCCTATTAAAGGTTTATTATTATACTTTTTTATAAGATGAATAACATCATTTATTAGAATCTCTATGGCATATGTTCCGGTATATGAAGGACAGATAATACAGTCGTCAAAATAAAATTTAATAACATCCTCTGTAATAACAAAATTGTTTTTATAAACCCTAAAATCTTCCTTAGACAATTGCCAACATTCATAATATAAGTCTCCAGAATTTATTCCGTCAGATATCACAGTATTGATAATGGATAACAACTCACTTTCTGAATTATCGACAAAAAAATCATCATAATATAGAAATTCATGATTCTCTATATCATAATTAAGACACTCGAACATATAGGTGGAATGTTTCATCCCCGAATAATAATTCTCTTTATAGAGTAACACACTTATAAGATGTCGTTTTACTGTGTATATTTTATAATCAATAATTCGCTTATCCATGCATCTACCGATTGCCAGAGAATCACAGAATAGGACTTTATCTTCTAAAATTTCATTTTCCGTAGCTTCAATATTTAAATAGTTTTCAGTCAGAAAATCATTAAATACAGAATTATTCTCATCCATATTCTCATTTAGGTAAGGATATTTATAATCCAAAATATACACGTCTTCAGCTTTATAGAATTGTTTATCTATAACTAGTCTCTGTAATTTATGCTCATCATCTTTTGTAGACATCAGACGCTCTACTTTTGTTGATTTTGTTTTTTCCTGATGTAGTTCTTGACGCTCTTCTAATAAATACTGTATACTATCTTCACTTAGAGTATTGTCTTTTTCTATCTGTGTAGTGTAGGTTTCAGGTTTTTCTTTGATCTGAGTTTTATTATTACAAGCGATTAAGCTTAACATCACAAAACTGGTAATTAGCGTTCTCATAGGATACTTTTTATTTTATATAAATGTAATAGGGCTACTTCTTAAAAAATATGATATCCATCAGTTACAAAGACATAAAAAAACGAGTCTCATCATATGAAACTCGTTTCTCATTAAGCGTTATATGTAAAATATCAAAATAAACTATTCCCAATAATCAGTAAACTATTAACTAGTAGACTTACGATCAATAAATCTAATACTAATTTAGGCTTCTGAACTGTTAATATCGCAGCATTATGAGCACTACAAACGGATACTGTTAAAAACACTAGAAGCATCTGTATAAAACCATTACCAGCTAATAAAGTGGTCATAATTGCAATGGAGCCTAAACAAGTAGATGCAATAATTGCTAAAGCGGAATATCCAATATAGTTCTCAGAAAAATCAGCGTTAATTTTTGCGTATAATGTCATGATCGTTTAATTTTTAAATTCAAGGTAAAATTACAAGGCTCTTACTAGTTAAAATATGACAAAAGTCAGTTCTCAAAAATTAACTGAAGCTTTCCAAGCATCATCAATTCTGATTTATTTTTACCAGAAAAAGCTCCGGCAATACTATTAGATGTATTCCACACCAACTTCTTTACGTTCTCCGTAAAAAGCGATGTATTCTCCTGATAAAAATCTTTGAATTCAATAAAACTGTCTTCTGCAATTAGTGATTCATAATCTAACCAATCAAAAACAATTTCAATTTGGAATGCAGCATCTACTCCAAATTCATCTTCTAAATCATCAACGGCTAACCAAGCAGACTTTACTAGTTTTTTTAAGGTTGCATATTCAGATTTACGTACTATTTTATCAGAAGCGGCAATAGCATAAAACAATTTTCCTAAATTCTGATAAAAACTAATTCCTATATTTTGAGTTGCATTCATATTGCTAAAAATTATTTGTTTATTAAGTAAAAATAATATCTAATCTTCACCTTTTTTATGACAAAAATCAGTTCTTACTATTAATACAAATTGACTATTTTTGAGAAATGAAGGTCTTTGAGAAAAACAATAATATTTTTAAGATTCTTTCTGAAGCTATTTCGGAAGGAATCATCGTTGTAAACGAAGATCAAACCATCGTAGCTACGAATCAATCTGCCAATGAAATCTTTGGATACGAAGAAAATGAACTGGTAGGAAAAGAACTAACTGTTCTAATCCCCAAAAAACATCATCACGCGCATGGTGGATATGTCAAAAAATTTATTGCAGACAGCGGGAAAAGAAGTATGGGAGTTGGTCGCGATCTTTATGGTGTACGAAAAAATAGTTCTAAATTTCCTGTAGAAGTAGGATTAAATCCATTTGAGATTTATGACAATTCATATGTAATGGCATTGGTAAGTGATATTACACTTCGTAAGGAACAAGAAGTTAGAATAAAAGAATTAAACTCAGAACTAGAACAAAAAATAAAGCTGCGCACACAAGAGCTTTATACTACGATAAAAGAATTAGAAGAAGAGATCAAGTTACGTAAGGAAGCAGAAGCTGTTACACAAGAATCGCTTAAAAAAGAACGACAACTTAATGAACTAAAAACCAAGTTTCTTTCGCTAGTTTCTCATGAATTTAAAACACCATTAAGTGGAATCCTCACTTCGGCAACATTAATAGGAAAATATACTAAAGCCGAACAACAAGAAAAAAGAGATAAGCATCTAGACACGATTAAAAACAAGGTAAAATACCTTGATAATATCCTTAACGATTTCTTGTCTGTAGAACGTTTAGAAAGTGGTAAAGTAAAGTATAAATATACCACATTCCCACTAAGTAAAGTGATCAATGAAGTAATATATGATGCCAATATGTTGCTAAAAGATGGTCAGCGCATTAAATATCCAAAGGATATCGATGAGTATGTTATAGATTTTGATGAAAAAATATTAGAACTGGTCTTAACAAATCTCATAAGAAATGCCATAAAGTATTCTGGGGAAAATACAACGATAGATCTACAGGTTTTGTTAGAAAACGATTTGCTCACCTTTTATATTATTGATGAAGGAATTGGTATTCCTGAAAAAGAGCAAGAATTTATATTCAAAAGGTATTTTAGAGCAGAAAATGCATTACTTGATCAAGGAACAGGAATTGGTTTAAATATTGTAAAAAGTCATTTAGAAAATTTAGGAGGCAGCATTACTTTTATCAGTAAAGAAAATCAAGGATCTACATTCACCGTAAACATACCAATATCTAAACTATCATAAACCAATGAAGACCATTCTATTAATAGAAGACGATACGGCATTAAGAGAGAATACCGCAGAACTTTTAGAATTATCTGATTATCGCGTGATCACAGCGCCTAATGGAAAATTGGGAATAACAAAGGCTAAAGAAGAAAATCCAGACATCATTGTTTGTGATATTATGATGCCAGAAATTGACGGCTATGGTGTTCTAGAAGCTTTATCAGATGATTTAAATACGCATCAGATTCCATTTATCTTTTTATCTGCCAAAACGGAACATAAAGAAATCCGAAAAGGTATGGATTTGGGAGCTGATGATTATCTCACAAAACCTTTTGATGAAGATGATTTATTAAGTGCGATTGAGAGTCGCTTAGCAAAAGCTCATATTCTTTCTAACATCGTAAAAGAGCAAGCTCAAAAACCAAAAGAAGATACCGAAGATGGATTGCGAAGTTTGCATGAGCTCAAGAACTTTTTTGATGACCACGGAGACATTTCGAACCACGCAAAAGGAACTTCCATTTTTAAAGAAGGAGATCATTCTAATAAGATATATCTAATTCTAAAAGGTGTGGTTAAAACACACAAGATGGACGAGAATGGGAAAGAACTTATTACTGCCTTGTTTAAAGAAGATGATTTCTTAGGTTTTACATCATTTACAGATCATACTCCATATCAGGAATCAGCTACGGCAGTAAAAGATGCAGAATTGGCGGGTGTATCCAAAACAGATCTAAAAGATATCTTGGAAAAGAGTAACAATATCTCTTTAGAACTTATGGAATTATTAAGTGACAATCTATCCGAAGTAAAGGAACAATTATTACAAATGGCGTATAGTTCTGTGCGCAAAAAAACTGCACAAACAATCTTACAGTTTACCCAGGTATTAAATAAGAAACCAGAAGAAAGCATCAAAATATCTAGAAATGATCTAGCCAGTGTAGCTGGTATTGCAACAGAGAGTTTAATACGTACCTTATCTAGTTTTAAAAAAGACGGATTAATAGAAATCGAAGGACGTAATATTAAAATTCTAAATCTATCAAAACTCCAGTTAATAGAATAAAAATTCCCTAAGCTGATTTTTGTCATATTTTTAATAGGCACATCCGAATACATTTGTTGTATTACAACCTATTAAAAATGAAGAATATTCTTGTTCCGACAGATTTTTCAGAAAACTCATGGAATGCTATTACATATGCATTGTCCTTTTTTAGTGAAGTGACATGTAATTTTTATTTCCTACACGTTTCTCCTTACGAACAAGTTATTAGTAGTGATTCTTTTTTTGAGCCAGCTGATCAAGTCATTGAGAAAGTAACTCATAGTGATAAAGGACAACTGGAATTACTGATAAAAAAAGTTCAAAAATTACCGCATAATAACAAGCACAAATTCTTTACTATTAATGAGCACATTTTTTTCATAGATACTATAAGAAAACAAATAGAAGAAAAGAATATTGATATTATCGTGATGGGCACTAAAGGAGCATCTGGTCTAAAGGAAAAAACGATCGGAAGCAATACCGGTGATGTTATCACCAAAGTAAAATGTCCTGTACTCGTTATTCCAGAAAAGGCTACATATACCAACATAGAAGAGATTGCATTTCCTACGGATTACAATATATTTTTCAAAAATAAAATACTCAGTACCATTACAGAATTTCTTAAGCTACAAGATGCGGCATTACGCATACTGCATGTTTCTAAAAAAGAAAAAGAGCTTACAGATTTACAAAAACAACATAAAGATTTTCTTGATGATTATCTAGAAAAAGACATACCACGTAGTTTTCATTTTTTATCCAATTCCAATATCGAACAAGCCGTACAGTGTTTTGTAGAAAGCAGAAACATTGATATGATTACGATGGTGGCTAAGAACCTCAACTTTTTTCAGAGAATTCTATTTCATCCAACAGTAGAAAAAATAAGCTATCACATCAATATCCCATTTCTGGTATTACACGAATAAGAATTAAATATCAACAAGATTATGCATACTAATTTAGTGGACAAATATAATGTTCCAGGACCTAGATACACCAGCTACCCCACGGTTCCCTATTGGGATCAAGAAACATTCTCTCTAAAAGGATGGAAACACTCGGTGATACAATGTTTTAAAAACAGTAATGAATCAAAGGGAATAAGTTTATATATTCATTTACCATTTTGTGAAAGCATGTGTACTTTTTGTGGATGTAACAAACGGATTACAAAAAGACATACTGTAGAAACACCTTATATCAATACAATTCTAAAAGAATGGCAATTATACTTAAATCTATTTGAGACCAAACCCAGGATCAAAGAATTGCATCTAGGAGGCGGAACTCCCACCTTCTTTTCTCCAGAGAATTTACAATCTCTAATCAAAGGATTATTTTACTCTACAGCATCGATAGAAACATGTGAGTTTAGTTTCGAAGGACACCCCAATAACACAACCAAAGAACATCTACAGGTATTATACGATGTAGGTTTTAGAAGAGTTAGTTTTGGAGTTCAGGACTATAATCAAAAAGTCCAAAAAGCGATTCACCGCATACAACCTTTTGAGCATGTCAAACACGTTACTGAGGTTGCCAGAGAAATTGGTTATACCTCGATTGGTCATGATATCATTTTTGGATTGCCTTTTCAGACAGAAGAAGCGGTGATTCATACCATCCAGAAAACCAAAGAATTGTTGCCCGATCGCTTAGCTTTTTATAGCTATGCCCACGTTCCTTGGCAAAAAGGAAACGGGCAACGTGGATTTAACGAAGTCGATCTTCCAACTCCAGAACAAAAACGAAGACAATATGAAACCGGCAAACAATTGTTATCTACAATGGGTTATGTAGAAATTGGAATGGATCATTTTGCCCTAAAAAGCGACTCCCTATACAAAGCAATGGAAAATAAAAGTCTACATCGCAATTTTATGGGGTATACGGTTTCTAATACAACCATGATGATTGGTCTAGGCGTATCTTCTATTAGTGATAGTTGGCAAGGATTTGCTCAAAACGTTAAAAACATCGAAGAATATCAAAACTTAGTAAGCGAAGGAATAATACCAGTATACAGAGGCCACTTACTAACCAAAAAAGATGAAACAATAAGACAACACATACTAAACCTTATGTGCCATTTTAAAACTGATTGGAGCAGTAATCAACTTTATTTTGATGAACTAATAGACGTATCTATACGCTTAAAAGAAATGGAATATGATGGATTGGTAATTATAACTGATACTAGTATTGAAGTTACTGAAAAAGGAAAACCCTTTATACGCAATATATGTATGGCTTTTGATCTAAGATTACAACATAACAAACCAGAAACTCAATTATTTTCTATGACAATTTAATACTGTAGGTATCAATGACATTCAAAATTTGTAGAAATAGTTTCTGTTGATTGTTTCGGCGAAACATAAGGAATTCCTAATCCCATTCCCCGCAAAATGAACAATAATCCAATCATTATAATAAATACAGGAATCGCTTTTTGGACATGTTTTCGTATCCACTTTGCCTTAAAAAAGTGACTTGCATATACCACCAACGTCATTAACGGAATCGTTCCTAAACCAAATAAAAGCACATACAGTGTGCTGCTTAGTATACTACCCAAAGCTACGGCAGCAAAAACTGCTATATATACCAATCCGCAAGGAAGAAAACCGTTTAAAAAACCAATGGTTAAAAATGTATCTGGTGTTTTCTTTTTCAGCTCTTTTCCTAATGCGCTTTTGATTCTGGAAATTATTCGATATATCGGTTTAGAAAAATTATATTTCATAAGTAAAGATGTAGGGATCAAAACCACCAAAATCATTACAATCCCAATACCAATAGAAAGTCCTTGTTGCATTCCAAAAATATTCAGGCTCTTTCCTACCAACCCAAAAAATAATCCTATAATACTATAAGCCAGCAAACGGCCCAAATGATATAAAGAGATTTGAAAAAATTTCTTAAGCTGATACTTATGATCCAAAGGCAGCATAAAAGCAATAGGTCCACACATCCCAACACAGTGAAAACTTCCTAAAACGCCTAATATGAATGCCGAAACTAACATCTAATACGTAAATGATTCTCTAAATAAATAAGAAGTATTTTCATACTCCCAATTCACTGTAATATTCCATCGCCCTTCGATCAATTGATTTTTAGGAACCAATATTTCCGAACTCTGAAGTGTGATCGGAACTTCGAAATCTAGCTTTTTGTTAGATGGACGATATAAGGAAATAGTTCCTGATAGGTTTTCTACGTTTATATCCTCTGGAAATTTAATCAGTAATCCTTCGGACACTTTTTCAATAACAATATTGTTTTTTAATGCCTTTGCATTTTTTTCGGCATTGATCTCTTGCTGAAAAGCCAATTCTTGTTTGTAGTAATCTTCTGTTACTAAATCATGCTCATATTTTTTATCAGTATTCATTCGTATCACGAAGAATAAAATAAAACTTATAAATCCTATAAATACCAATACAATCGATGTACCCCAGTTTACTTTCATAACTCATTTTTTATTTTAGATTCCACTTCATATCTTTTAGAATTCTCTTTTTTCCAATACTCCCGAACTCATGGACTCATCTTCATTACCTATAACTTCTAGGTCCCAAAAACGCTGTTGTCGTTGTTTCAATTAATTCATTATCATTAGCGTATACTCCGATTTTTACTTTATCCTTATCACCACTTAACGCAGATGCATTAATTTCTATAAATAATGTTCCCTCAGCCAATCCTTGCTTGGGCACTACAAAGTTTTTATGCGTTACCACTTCTATAGTTCCTGTATGTGATAGCAATTCGAAATGAACATTTTCGATATCATTAATCGTCTTATTAACCAGTTTAAAAGTGTACACATTACTAATGATATTATGCTCTTTTCGCTCATACAATTGCCCTGGTAACCTTAAAACATTCGCTTCGACATCATTTCTTAAAAAAGACATTCCTAGAAAGACACCAATCAATATTACCAATACTGCTGTATATCCTTTTAGTCTTGGTGTAAACTTAAATTTCTCTTTTTTAGCAATATCATCTTCACTCGCATATCGGATCAATCCTTTCGGAAGATTTACACTTTCCATCATATGATCACAGGCATCAATACAGGCTGTACAATTCACACATTCTAACTGTGTTCCATTTCGAATATCGATTCCTGTTGGGCACACGTGTACACATTGAAAACAATCAATACAATCTCCTTTTCCGGTAATAGGTCTGTCCTCGTTCTTCTTAAATTTGGCGCGCCCTGCTTCTTTTTCTCCTCGCTTATAGTCGTATGCAACTACAATTGATTTGGCGTCTAACAATACCCCTTGTAATCGACCATATGGACAAGCAATTACACAAACCTGTTCTCTAAACCAAGCAAACACAAAATAAAATACTGCGGTAAATATTAATAAAGAAATTAAAGTCCCCACATGCTGAAAAGGACCATCAATAAATATATATTGGATAAGCACATCACTGCTAATCAGGTAAGCTAAAAACACATTGGCTATTAAAAATGAAATGATAAAAAACACTACCCATTTAAGCAGGCGCTTTTTGATTTTTTCGGCGTTCCAAGGTTGTTTATCCAAGCGTATTTGTTTTCCTCTGTCTCCTTCGATCCAATATTCTATTCTTCGGAACACCATTTCCATAAATATGGTTTGCGGACATATCCAACCACAGAATAATCGTCCAAAAGCTACTGTAAATAATATTACAAAGACTACCCCAATAATCATTGATATTACAAACAGATGAAAATCCTGTGGCCAGAAAGGAGCTCCGAAAATGTTGAAACGTCGCTCTAAAACATTAAATAACAAAAACTGGTTGCCCTTTATTTTGATAAAAGGAGCAGAAAACAAAAAAATCAATAATCCATAACTTACCCATTTGCGGTATTCATAAAATACGCCACTTGGCTTTTTAGGATATAACCAAGCACGTTTTCCTTCTTCGTTAATTGTACCGATAGAATCTCTAAATGTTTCGTTTTTTGGTGTTTCCAATGGACAATAATTATTGATTATATAATATATGTTATACTAAACTTTATGGCACTAATTACTTACTACAGACGTTGAGTCTGTAACAGTTTCTGGAACTTCTTCTTCTAAAATATCTTCTTTTACAGCATCTGGATCAATCCAGATCTCTCCTTGCGCCTCTTTAGGTTCTGCAGGAGTTGTGCCGCCTAATGTGATTACATAACTAGCCACTTGCGCCATTTCTGCTGGTTTTAGCGTTTGCTTCCAGGCAACCATTCCTTTTCCATCACGACCACCTTCAGAAATAGTCCTGAATACGTTTTTAATACCTCCGCCCAAAATCCAATTTGGATCCGTTAGATTGGGACCGATACCTCCTCCTCCATCTGCTTTATGACACGCTACACAATTGGTTGTAAAAATTGCTTTTCCGGCAGAAATATCAGCAGCCTCTGTTAACAATACCACGGTATTTATATCCACAAGATCTTTTGCTGTTTTTTTATACGCTTCGATAGCAACCAAAGCCTCTGCTACTTCTGTTTCATACTCTTCTATCTGATTGTAATCATCAAATACATGGAAACGCACCAAATAGATCACTCCAAATAAAATAGTCGCATAAAAACCATACACCCACCAAGGCGGAAGGTTATTATCCAGCTCCTTAATTCCGTCATAATTGTGATCCAGAATGATTTCATCTTCTTCTGATACAGGTGTACTATCTACCAATTTTAGATAGGTCGCTTTGATCCATCGAAATTGTTTCTCTTTTTTAATCTTTTGACTTAATACATAGCGTTCTTGAGCTTCGGGTTTCAGGGATTTAAACAACACACTTCGTAACGCCTCTACACAAATCTCTATGGCGATCCCAAATAACAATACGATTCCTAACACTACCCAAGTAATTGGTACTGCAATAAATGCTGATTCTTCTCCAGAATCCACTGCCCATTCTATTAAAAAATAAGTTATCAATAGCAATGCAATGACTCTGATATAGGATACTGTACTTCTCATAGTATTAATTCGTTTTCATTTTCTGATTCAAAAGGAATCTCGCTTACTTCTTTTATATGTTCTTTTTTTGCTGAAATTACCCACCAGAATAAGGCAGTAAAAAAGATGAAAAATATTAGTAGTGATATGATAGGATATATCTCTACGCCTTCGATACTTTCCATATGTCCTTTTATAAATTTAAACATGGTATATTTAATTTGAATTTGCAGTTTCGTTTTTAACTTTGATATCCGTTCCTAATCGTTGTATGTAGGCAATTAAGGCGATGACTTCTCTATCTCTCATCTCGATAAAATCCAATCCATTATCCTTAGCATATTTTTTATCTGCTTCATAGGTTTTGGCAAAATCTGGATCATCATACAGGTTTTTCTCTATCTGTGTCGCTTGCTCATCCATCCATTGTTGGGCTTTAGTAATCTCTTCTGGAGTATAAGGAACCCCAAGAGTAACCATAGCTTCCATTTTGGTTTCTGTATCCGATCGATCGAGTTCATTTTTTAGCAGCCATTTATAACTTGGCATAATAGAACCCGACGAAGTACTTTGCGGATCATAGAAATGATTAAGGTGCCAGTTATCCGAGTATTTACCTCCGATACGCATCAGATCAGGCCCAGTTCGTTTACTTCCCCAAAGAAATGGGTGATCATAGACATATTCACCAGCCTTAGAATATTCTCCATAGCGCTCTACTTCACTGCGGAAAGGACGAATCATCTGCGAATGACAAGACACACAACTCTCTCTTATGTAAAGATCTCTACCTTCTAATTCTAGCGGTGTATAAGGTTTTACACTAGTAATTGTAGGGATATTGGAATCGATCATTAGGGTTGGTACAATCTGTACGGCTCCTCCAATAAGTATCGCAATTGTAGCAAAAATCGTAAGCTTTACCGGTCTTCTTTCTAACCAAATATGATATCCTTCTTTTGCAGTTCTTTTGTTAGTTACTTTTGTTAATGGAGCAGCTTCTGCCAATTCATCGGTAACCTTACTGCCTGCTTTGATTGTTTGGATCACATTATACAGCATGATAAACATCCCTAAGATGAACATACTACCACCGATAGCTCGCATCCAATACATCGGTATAATTTCGTTTACGGTTTCTAAAAAATTACCGTACACCAAACTTCCGTCTGGGTTAAACTGTTTCCACATAGAAGCCTGAACAAATCCAGCGACATACATAGGCAATGCATACATAATAATCCCTAAGGTCCCGATCCAGAAATGTGCATTAGCCAATGCTGTAGACCATAATTTAGTTTTAAATATTTTAGGTATTAACCAATATGCCATCCCAAAGGTGAAGAAGCCGTTCCATGCCAATGCACCTACGTGGACGTGTGCAATCACCCAATCACTAAAATGTGCGATAGCATTTACATTTTTTAAGGAAAGCATAGGACCTTCGAACGTGGCCATCCCATATCCTGTAATGGCAACAACCATAAATTTTAGCACTGGATCTGTACGAACTTTATCCCAGGCACCACGCAAGGTTAATAATCCATTGATCATACCACCCCAAGATGGTGCAATTAGCATAATAGAAAATGCCACTCCTAAGTTCTGCGCCCAATCTGGTAGCGAAGAATATAGCAAATGGTGTGGTCCTGCCCAGATATAAATAAAAATCAATGACCAAAAATGCACAATCGATAATCGATAGGAATATACGGGCCGGTTCGCTGCTTTAGGTACAAAATAATACATCAATCCTAAAAAAGGAGTTGTAAGAAAGAAAGCTACCGCATTATGTCCATACCACCATTGTACCAGTGCATCCTGTACTCCTGCATATACCGAATAACTTTTTAGCGCACTTACGGGTACTTCTAAACTATTAAAAATATGAAGTACCGCCACAGTAACTACAGTCGCCAGATAAAACCAGATGGCTACATATAAATGACGTTGTCTTCGTTTTAGAATGGTCCCAATCAGATTCCAACCAAAAACTACCCAAATCACTGCAATCGCAATATCAAAAGGCCACTCTAGTTCTGCATATTCTTTAGAAGTTGTATATCCTAAGGGCAATGTAATTGCAGCGCCGACGATGATCAACTGCCAACACCAAAAGTTAATGTTACTAAGCGTATCATTAAACATTCTGGTTTTTAGCAATCGCTGGGTAGAATAATATACTCCTGCAAAGATCGCATTACCTACAAAGGCAAAAATCACTGCATTGGTATGTAATGGTCGTAAACGCCCAAAACTTAACCAAGGAATACCATCGGTAAGGTTAGGAAATAAAAACAGAAACGCCAGCAGCAATCCGACCGACATCCCTACAATACCCCAAAGCATCGTGGCGTATAAGAATTTTTTTACGATTTTATTATCGTAATAGAATTGTTCTATGTTCATATTATACTTAATTGTTATTAGTTGTTACTGAAGATTTTTCTTTGGATTCTGTGATCACCTCATCATCAAACAGCATTCTGATTGCGGGTGTATAGGTATCATCGTACTGTCCTTTTCTTACAGAAAGAATAAAAGCCACAAAAAATACGAGGGCAACAACGATACTAATGGTTAATAAAACATATATAACACCCATAGCGGTTCTTATTATGCTCCAAAAGTATGGGTGCACGTTTTCTTAAAAAATGACATTTATCAGGTTTTAGAAAGGTAGTTTGTACTAAGAACTGGTGTTATTAGTAACTCTTATAATTTGGTAGAAGAAATAGTTATATAAAGTATCTGAATTAGAATTTTGAATTTGGGGAATTTTTAATTTATTTTAGAAGCAGAAAACAAATAATTACAAATGCGTGTAATTAATTACAAACGGTACTATACGTAATAACTATACTCGCATGTTGTGCGTCATTAGAAAAAAAATGGAATTGAAAGAGGAATTAATAAAATCTTTTCACGAGCAATTTGCTCAAAATCAAAATCATCATCAGAAATTATTCTTTCAGATACTCTCAGTAATCGTAACTGTTACGGTTGGATATAGCTATGCATATACAATGGGTGGAGAAATCCCAAACACTGAATTAAAACCTTCTGTTTTTCTTCTTTCTCTTGCTCTTATTATTTCAACTATTGTTTTAGGCTTGAGTTTAGTACTTCTTTCAAATATGGCATATGGTTTTAGACGTGATCAATATGTAAATAATCGAATTAGAAAATACGCAAAACTTATTCATAATGAGAATGAGACAAAAGACATCTTTCCAAAATCTTATGATCCTGCTTGGAGTTTTAATAAAAAACAGGAAGATTACTCAGAAAGATTAAAAAGAATGGCTTTACCAATACGTTTGACATACGGATTATGGATTTGGATTCTAAAGAGATTATCGTGGATGCCTAATTTTCACAATTATCTATTTTTTATGCTTGGCTTAATTCAAATACTGTTGTTAGTAAGCTATATTTTTAATCCTTTTGACAATGTTATCTTATTTAATTTTAGTGAACCAATTGAGTGGACTTTTTTAATAACTATTTTTGTTTGGCTAATTCTAACAGGCTTGGTTTTACGATCGCAATCGGTATTTTATAAAAAATTAGGAGTTTTATATAAGAAAAAATCAAATGATTGATAAAATTGCTGAAATACCAATGTTTATTGGAAAAAATATTATTGGAGGTATTTTTATTGGTGTCGCTCTAATCATTCTTGTGAGGCTTTTATTTAAAGAAAAAATAGAGACTATAATTTCATTAGAAATCATAAGATGGATCATAATAACTTATTGTTTTATAGCTTCAATTAGCTGGCTACTTTTACTAATATTTCCACACTCTGAGGAATATGCTTTTCTTAATAGAGCAACTGGACCATATGCTTGGGCTTACTGGTTAATGTTATTAATGAACACTGTAGTTCCGTTTATACTTTTGAATAAAAGCATTGGAAAGAAAATCTATATAATATTTTTTTTGACCTTGTTTATGAATATTGGTTGGATTTTTGAATACTTTATCATATTTGTAACAAGTTTACATAGGGATTTTTCTGATGGTAACCACACAGATCTCTTACTGAATAGCAGACAAATAAAAACTCTAGTAAAAGGCTTCTTTATTGGATTAATTTCTCTTGTTGCTGGAAATGGAATTAGAAAATGGAGCACATTAACTAAAGAAAAACGAACGCACAACAATGTATAAGAAAACACAGGGCTTTTAGGCTTAATCAAAAGGTCTGTGTTTATTTGCAAAGTCGCCAACTATAAAATTTGGCGTTTACAAGAAAAAAGATAAAAGCAAAATATTTATATTTGGCTTAGTACCAACCCGAAACGTATCGCTTATCACCTGCCCTACGTTTCTTATACTAAACGTTGTGAGCAAGCTAAAAAAACATCGAGATTAAATTGAAATGATAGGAATTGAAAATTATTTAGGTTTTATTATTGCTGGAATTATTATGAATTTGACGCCTGGAGCAGATACGATTTATATAATCACACGAAGTATTGCTCAAGGTAAAAAAGCTGGAATTTACTCTGTTCTCGGAATTAGTTGTGGAGCAATAATACACGTAATTTTAGCTGGACTTGGACTTTCTGTAATTTTAGCTAATTCAATTCTGGCGTTTAATATTATCAAATGGATTGGAGCAGTTTATTTGATTTATTTAGGTGTCAAAATGTTATTAGACAAATCAAAATTATTCGCTGACAAACAAACCGAATTTGAAAAACTGAATTTTTGGAAAATATTCCGACAAGGATTTTGGACAAATTTGCTAAATCCTAAAGTGGCGATTTTCTTTTTATCATTATTACCGCAGTTTATAAAACCTGAATATGTGGATAGTTCAATACCATTTATAATTCTTGGTTTGACATTCTTGACAACTGGAACAATTTGGTGTTTATTTTTAGCTTATTCAGCGTCATTTATGACTAATACATTGCGGAATAATGACCGAATTGGAAAAATAATGAAGAAAGTGAGCGGATTTGTATTTGTTGGTTTAGGTCTTCAATTATTGCTCAAACGAAATTGATTGCGCAGAAAGCCAGCTCACAACAATGTATATAAAAAATAGCGCAAGTCGTTGCTAACACAAAGGTTTGGGCATTTTTGGAAAGTCGCCAAATTTTTAAATTTGACAAATTCCCAAAAATAAAATAATTAGTAAAATTTAAAAATTCGGCTTGTGTATAATCCGAAAAGTTAATGCTTATTTTCAGCGCTACTTTTCATATACGAGACGTTATGCCTAATCCCCAATTAGATGAGTGAAGTATTAAAAAAAATAGAGAATGTAAAAAAAAACAAGTCTTCTTTATTAAACTTGTCCGGAATGAGTTTGAAAAAAATTCCTGCAGAAGTTTTTGAACTTAATTTTCTTACCAACCTTAATCTAAGGAATAATAATATTTCCGAAATACCTGATGGAATTTCAAAACTTTCGAATTTAAAAGTTGCATATTTTGATTCGAATAAAATTGAATTCGTTTCTAAAGAACTTTACAATCTAGAGCAACTAACTGTTTTAGATTTGGGAAGTAACAAAATAAAAGAAATACCAAACGAGATAGGTCACTTAAAAAATCTGACAAAACTGCTTATCTCAAGAAATGATTTAAATACTATTGCTAAACCTATTGGATACTTAAATAAGTTAAAAATATTTGATTTAAGAAATAACACTCTTCAAAAAATCCCTAAAGAATTTGGAGAATTAATTAACTTAAATCGACTTGATTTATCTAAAAATGAACTATCAAATTTCGAAATTAATTGTGATAGGTTAAATCAACTCGAATGGTTAAACCTTAAGTCTAATAAAATATCAGAAGTTTCAACAACGATTGGTAGACTTAGCAATTTAACAAAGTTAGATTTAGGTGACAATAAATTATTTAAAACACCTTTAAACCTTGAACAACTAAAGAAATTAGAACAATTAAACCTTTCTGAAAACTCAATTTCTTCCTTAGAGCTGGATATCAAAAAAATGAAAAGCTTGAATGAAGTGAAAATATTTCTCAATTCTGATATCCAAATTCAAAATGGATTGGTAAAAAAACTGATTAAAAGAAAATCTTGGTCGAACAGTCAATTTAAATTAATAGTCGATAATGAACAAGCAGAAAAATTAGCGAAATTTAAAGACCATTTCAAGTCTGGAGCGATTGGAGTAATTGATTTTGCGAATAAAAAAATTCCACTCGGCCATTACAAACAAATTGGACCTGATATAGTGGAGAAATATGAACTAAAAGACCCAATGAGAGAAAGAATACGTGAAAAAATCACTGGGCATAACAATGGCTATAGTTAATACGGGTTTTGGTGCTTAATCCTAAGTTTAGTGTATTTTTATAAAGTCCGCCAAATCTTTTGATTTGGCTTTAAAATGAAAAAATAAAACAAAATAAAAAGTTTTGGCTAGGTGCTTAATCGGAAATTAATCGCTTGTTAACTCCCCCGTACTAACCATAGCCAAGACGTTAGCAAACATTAAGAAAAAAAATAAACAATGACATTAGACAATCTACTAGAAACAATAATAAAATCAGATTCTACCAATTGGAATGAGATTGGTTGTTGGGGATATGGAAGTGGGCCCTCTTATAAAAGTCAATTTACATTTTATGAAGCATTTGACGGAGATTCGAATATCTTAAAAGAAGATTCTCATAGTACTGTTTCTGTTTTTAAAGACGACCTGTCAATAACAATGGCTTATGGTTTAATGTCAAATGATGATTTTAAAGAAAAATGGGCTAACAAATTCCCTGACCCTAAAGCATATTCTCAAATGGTTGATATTTTCTATAACAATTCTTTAGTTTTTCGAGAAACATATCTTGTTGTAGATGGCGGACGATGTAAGTTACCAATTCCAAGTTATGATGAAAATGGAGAACTTTATGTAGCACAAGGATATTACGATTTCATAAAATTCTTAGAAATGCTTTCATCGGGAACATCAAAAAACTTCGACTATTATTTCGGACAAACGGGAATTAAAATTATTGACAGGGAATGGAAATAACTAGCCTGATTGTTGGAATTGTTGGAGCTATTGCTTCTGCATATGGCGCGTATTTAGCTATTAATGAGGCTAAAAAAGCAAAAAAGTCTGCTGATAAAGCCGAAGAAATGAAAAATGCTATCGCAACTGAGCAAAACAAAATTTCTCTTGGAAGACTATTCAATGAAACTAAAAATTGTATGCGAATTACAATTAAGTTAGCAACTTCGGCTACACCAGATAAAAAAACTAGAGGGTTAAATTATCAAGATTCAATAGGGAAAATTAGAGAGTTTATTGATGTTTTAAAGGAAAACTGCCATTACTTACCTGAACCAAAGATAAAACTAGTCGAAAAAGAATATCAGAATATCGAAACTCAACTTGTTGGATTAGCCAAAGAAAATAATCAACCAAAAAAATACGAGATTGGAGACGATATTCATAAATCTATGGGAGAAATATTAAAACACATTAAGCCTGAATTAGACGTAAAAACGTTTGCTAACAAGGTGTATAAAACATAGCTAATAAGTATAAACCTTAAGGCTTGTGCTTATATCCAAAGACCGCCAAATTTTTAAATTTGGCTTTTATGAATGATAAATTAAAAACAAAATATAAAAATTCGGCTCTGTGTTAACCCGAAAAGTTAGTGTCTTTTTACACGCTACGTTTCATACACAGAACGTTAGCAATAAGCCAGAAATAAATTATGAAAAAAGATTTTGAGAAAAAACTAAAATCAAAAAGGACTATATTAAAGGGAATTGGAATTCTTGAAATAATTGGCGGAATTACTGGTATTGGATTAATAATGTGGTTGATTTTAAAAGGAATTGAAACAAATATTTATTTATATCTGATTTTATTACTTGCTTTTGGGTTTTACTTTTACTCAATTTTTGCTGGAATTAAAATTTTCAGGAACCTCGAACAAGGAACTTTTCATTCTATAGTTTTACAATTAATACAGCTTATAGCAATATCATATGGAGGAGTTACCTATTTATTAACTTCTGCTGGATATTTATTTATTG
This sequence comes from Aquimarina sp. Aq107, assembly GCF_943733665.1. NCBI lineage: Bacteria > Pseudomonadati > Bacteroidota > Flavobacteriia > Flavobacteriales > Flavobacteriaceae > Aquimarina > Aquimarina sp. Aq107. The sequence continues at coordinate 3,733,814 of NZ_OX030782.1, forward strand.
GATATAATATTACCGGGAACGATCTTAAATTAGAAACTTACCTCGGAAGTAGATTTCAAATTAATATTATTAACTCTGATCAAGACAGTTTTGTCTTCATAAATATAGTAGCACTTGTTATTCTGATCATAATTGATACGTCTAAAAAAAGTATTAAGGAACAAGCAAAACTTAAAGAAAGTTATGACGCTAATATGAGAGAGTTTGAGAAAAAAGCCAATTGCTAACATTATATATGAAATCAGAGCAAAGTTTGGTACCAATCTAAAGGTCATTTCCTTTTTGCAATGGCGCTAGATTTTTATAAGTTTAATAAGAAATAAAAATGCGTAGATAAATCAATTGGTTCAAGCATGTTTGCCTTGCTCCGATTCATATATTTGGCGTTGTGGTGCATTTAAGAAAAACTGTAACAAACATAAAAAATTGTAATCTTTAGAGTAGAAATCAAATAATACTATGCGAACTAAAACTACTCTTTTCTCTATTCTACTAATTTTAATTTTGTTAATTGGTTGCAAACCGAATAACGAGAAAAACAACTCAATCGAAGGAATTTGGAAATCCATAGGATATGGAAAAATTCTTAAAATAGATACTAATTCTTATGAATATTTTGACACAACGGATATCTCTTGCTTGCCTGCAAAAGAAGGCGATATTTCAGAAGTCAAAAATACAATGCAAATTTCAAATGATACACTTACCGTAAAACGTGGATTTAGCAAATATCGCTATGTAAGAGTAAACGAGTTTCCAGAAATATGTCAGCAAAATTTAAAAGACAAAAAAGACATCACATATAATTTCGAAGTTTTTGCTAATACCTTCGAAAATCATTATGCTTATTTAGACCTCAATAATGTTAATTGGGACAGTCTCTACAAAAATTCTAAAAATAAAATTAACTCAAAAAGTACGGAACTTGATTTGTATTTAGTGATGGAAGACATGATTGAAAGTTTGAAAGACAACCACGGTTCGATAGAACCAACGGATGAAATTTACGAATTGGCAGAAAACCAAATTCAGTCAGAAATAGAAGACGTAGAAACGGAAGAGTTGAAAGAATATGGCGATTTTGAGATTGCTGGAATTGTTGCAGATTATTATCTTAAAGAGGATTTGACAAAAGATTCGTGGCTTATAAAATGGGGAAATATGGAAAATAATGTTGGTTATATCCAAATCAAAACAATGTTTCTATACGCAGATTTGAGCTTAAATGAAAGCCTTGTTAAAGAAAATGGATTTGTTTCAACATATATGGACGCATTTGACAGTTTAGATTTCGAAAAGCAAATTTCAAAAGAAGTAGCTGGAATAAGCAAGTTAATGGATACAATAATGGAAGACCTCAAAAAAACAAGACACATTATTATCGATGTCCGTTTTAATGGTGGTGGTCAAGATGTAGTGGCTTTAGAAATTTTGAGAAGATTTAACATTGATAGAAAACAAATCGCTGTGAAAAAAGCAAGACACAATAATCACTACACAAAAAATACACCTATTTATTTAGAGTCTGCCAAAAACCCTTATACAAAACCAGTTTATCTATTAACTTCCCAACAATCTGCAAGTGCAACCGATATGATGGCTTTAAGTTCAATGGAGTTAAATAATTTAAAACGTATTGGCTCACATACAAATGGAGCAATTTCAGATGCTTTACAAAAGACTTTACCAAACGGATGGTTTTTTTCAGTCTCAAACGAAATTTACACAGATAAAAACAATAAAATTTACGAAAATATTGGAGTTCCTGTTCATTACGAATTGAATTATCCCGATGATAGACAAACATTTTTTAGAAGCGTTGCTAACGACTTAGAGAAAGATAAAAAGAATATTCTAAATGCGATTAACGAGCTACAAAACGAGTAAAGTCGAGTAGGTAAAGGGGAATCTCACCCCTAAACCTCTCCCAGAACCGTACGTGATAGTCTCCCATCATACGGCTCTTCTTAACAAGTCAAGGCATAAAACCGTATTGCCAATGTACAAACATTGTAGGATACTGCTTCGCAGTTTCCTGTAACCATTTGTAACTTGCAAACCAATGTTTACGCCTAAATCTCCGATATTTGTTACGTACCCATTTTGCCAGTCGCATATTCAGAAAACGGAATACATAATGTAATTCACTCATCCGAACTTTTCCATAATAATGAATCCACCCTCGTACTTTGGCTGCTATAATGCCTGCCAAATCTGACAGGCATAAGTGAACCATACGATGTAGTTTCATCTTGAATAAAGTTTGATTGATCCGCTTCTGTCTCTTACGACTAATTGAGGGGGTAAAACCTAAATGAAAATGCCCGAAGTAACCCTTAACCATTCGGGGTTTGAATGTAAATCCTAAAAAATCGAATGTTACATAATGAACCGCAAATGGAGGATGCTTCTTTTGGTTGCGTTTGCAATAAACAATATTGCTCTTCCCATCTTTTATCTCCAATTTACATTGAAATAAACGATGTTTTACTGCTTCCAAGGTACGCATCGCTTGTTTGAAGTTTTTACAATGAATAATAATATCATCGGCATAACGCTCAAACTTTACTTCGGGATGATGCTTCTCCATCCAACTATCAAAAACTACGTGCAAAAAGATATTTGCCAATAATGGACTAATAACGCCTCCTTGTGGTGTGCCTTTAGTACGTGGATGGATTGTACCATCTTTCTTTACAACTGGAGCTTCTAACCAACGTTTTACATACAAGTGAATGTGCTTCTTTTTGGTAAAATGTCTTAATGCGTTAAGCATTAAAACGTGGTCGATCTCATCAAAGAAACTCTTGATGTCCAAATCGATTGCCCAATCTAGTTCCATACAGTGCTTTCTACATTGTACAATAGCTTGATGTGCCGATTTATTGGGTCGATAACCATATGAAGAACTACTAAACAAATGATCTACATCTTGTTCTAATTCTTCTCGAATTACCATTTGAGCTGTTCGGTCTTGTACCGTAGGGATGCCCAGTTTTCTTGTTTTACCTTCCTCTTTGGGAATACTAACTTCACGAACCGCTTTTGGAAAATAACTACCACTAGCTAATCGATTCCATACAGGATATAGGTATTTCCTCGGCTGTGTGGATACCTCTTTTATAGATAATTTATCTACGCCATAAGTACCGCCGTTACTTTTCACCTTTTTAAAGGCCTGCCAAACTTGTTCGCGCAATATCGGTTGCGACTTTTGTTTCTCTTTGAAAATCATCCTAAAAAAAAAAATCTTAGTTGTAATACAATTTAAAACTGTTAAGTCAGCTCCTTCGCTCCATATTCATTACAAATACTTCAACACTACTACGAGCTAATCCGTCACTAATAACATAGTATTGCTACTTTCTTCGTTGCCCTTCGGGGTTATCGAATTTTTGCACTACATTTTAGCTTCTCCTGTTCCGTAATTGAGCCGTAAGTAAAGCTCCTGCCCTCTTTATGCCGATTGCCACTTAACCAGTAAATAGGTTACTCCCGTTAAGTTCTGTCTCGCTAGACCGCCCATCCTTCGATTTTGACAATACTAAAGTTGTTTACGACAATTCTACAAGGGTTCAATCTCATCTCTTTCAGCTTCTTTACTCCCACCATAGCTTAACTAAACTTCTCATTATACAAAAATGGTAGCGCCTTTAACCTTATCGCTCAAGACCAACTCGTGAAAAGTAAGCCCCATAAGGCGGTTTGACTGATATGCCTATACATCCCAGCCGAGAGACCAATACTCACTTTCCTTTTACGTACTTCCACTTGAAACTAATGTCAAGATTGTTTCTAAAAAAAATGAGCCTCTCATCTCAGTTACAGTTTTTGTTGCTCCTTATTTATTTTAGTAAATTGTATCCCGAAGCAACCCAGGACACACAACTATCGCTAACACAGTGTAAACGCAATAATGGCTGAATTTCCTAATCGGAAATTCATACCTTTTTAATAAATTAGTAGCGTCATAGGAAAGTACTAGCGCACTTTCCCATTACTGACGCTTACACAAAACCGTTAGCAACTATTACAAACATTCTTTAATGACAAAGTTTTCTCTTAGTATTATTTTGATGTGCTATCTTTTAGTTTCTATTAAGAGTTATGCTCAAAAAAACTACTTGAACTATCATTCTAAAGTTATTGAATGCGAACAGTTAATTGTGGAAGGTAAATACACTTCTGCAACTAATATGTTTGACTCTCTATTCAAAGAGTTCGATTTCTTGTTTCTAAGAGATATCAAAATTGCTACAGAACTTAGCATTTTTCAAAAAGATTATAAATCAGCATTGAAATTTATTAAACTTGGATTCAAGTATGGATGGACAATTGAGAGTATTAACAAAAATGATCGCTTGCAATTTTTAAAGGAACAACAGGAATGGCCTCAAATCATAGCAGCTTACGATTCCATTCACAAGATTTACTCGTCAAGACTAAACCTTCAACTTAAAGAGCAAGTCTATGAGATGTTTAAAAAAGATCAAAAAAAAGCTCTTGGAGCGTTCCTTAGAATTGGACAAAAATCTAAAAGGAAATACTCTGAAAATAAATTTGCCCCACATAGTGAACGTCAGATGGAAAAATTAGAGGCAATTTTAAATGAATATGGTTATCCTGGGGAACGACTTATAGGGAATAATGTGTGGTGTTCAGTGATTTTAAGCCATCACAACTCAATATCTGTAAGTTATAATTCTAAGGATACTATATACACTCAATTAAAGCCGAAATTATTGAATGCGTTGAAAAAAGGTGAAATATCGCCATATGAATTCGCTCAAATAGAAGACTGGCAAATTGCAGCTTTAAATGACCATAAATTAACATCTTATGGATTTCTCGGAACTATTCCAGACGATATAATTCTTGAAACTATAAATAAGAATAGAGCTAATATTGGACTTAGAAGCATTGAGCTAAGAAATAATTTAATAGATGTTGAAAATAAGATAGGAATTAACTTATATCTGCCCAAAGGATGGCAAAACGGAAAAATAATAATTAAAGAGAAATAAACAGTTGCTAACACGGTGTATAAAACATAGCTAATAAGTACTTAACCGAAAGGTTTGTGTATATTTAGAAAGTCCACCAAATTTTTAATTTGGCTTTTAAAAAGAGAAATTAAAAGAAAATACAAAAAGATTTGGCTTGTGGCTAAACCGAAAATAACCGCTTGTCTTCTGCCCTACTTGCCATATATTTAACGTTACCAACAATACTATATAGCTATAAATATTTTGATGAAGCAAATAATAAATATAACCCTATGTTTCTTTTTTTTAAGTGCAATAGGGCAACAAACAGATAAAATAGACAGGAGAATTAATAATTTCATGAATAAATGGCAGATACCTGGGCTATCTGTTACAATTATAAACAATGGTAAGCTAGTCTATGCAAAAGGTTTTGGATATACTAATATTAAGTCAAAAAAAGAAGTCTTCCCTAATCATATGTTTAGAATTGGAAGTATTTCAAAACCTATAACGGCGATAACCATTTTTAAATTAATCGAAGAAGATAAACTAAGTCTTTCAGACAAAGTTTTTGGAAACAACGGAATTTTGAATGATTCCTTGTACTCAAAAATACTAGATAAAAGAGTTTTAGATATAGATGTAAAACAACTATTAGAGCATTCTGCCGGGTGGGATAGAAATAAAAGTTTTGACCCAGTGTTCGAGAATAAACGTATTTCTGATTCTTTAAAATTAGATAAATCACCTACCTCAAAGGATATTATCAAATATATGCTACAAAATCATTATCTGGATACTGCCCCTGGTTCTACATTTGCTTATTCAAATTTTGGATATTGTATTTTAGGTAGAATAATTGAAAAATTGACAGGCCTTAATTATGAAGATGCTGTAAAAAACAAAGTTCTTATTCCTTTAGAAATGTTTGACACTAAGATAGGTGATTCCAAAAAATCTAATGAAAACGAGTCAATGTATTATAGCGAAGATGATTATATTGTTAACTCTGCTTTTTATCCCTTTCAAGAAAAAGTTAAACCTGAATACGGAGGCTTTGATCTATCCATATTGGATTCTTGTGGAGGGTGGATTTCTTCAGCTATTGATTTAGCAAAATTAATTTGTGCAATAGATGGTTTCACAAATAGGGCTGATATTATTTCTGAACAATCTTTAAAGAACATGTCAACAGTATTTAAAAATTCTAATTATGCTAAAGGCTGGATGGTAAATCATAAAAAGAATTGGTGGCATACAGGATCTATTCCTGGTACATATGCTATGATATCTAAAATGAATGATGGGAATGGATGGGTGATACTGATGAATAAACGTATACTCGAAAATAAAAAATTCTACAAAGACGTTGACCAACTAATATTTAAACCTATGAAAGGAATGGATTTATCAGAACTAACTAATCTTTTCGATAAATACTAATTAAAATATAAAGTTGGTAACAATGTATATAAAAAAATAGTGCGTAAAACCTGCTACTTTTCATATACTAAATGTTGTGTACTATAAAAACTACGAAAATAAATGAGTTTTTGGAAGAAAATATTTGGAAAAAACAAAGAGAAAAATGTTAATAAAACTGAATCCCATTTTGATAAATATAAACGTGAATTGAATGACCTAAATTTGAAATCAACTTCAGATTTAGAAACTTTGGTTAAGCCTTTAATTAAACAAACAACTAAACTTGAAATTTCTCCAGCTTCAAGACCTCCCGAAAATTCACAAATGAATTCTCATTTTGGAGGTAACCCATATTTTGAAAAAGGAGAAAAATGGCCAGTAACTAAAAAAGGCAAACACTTAGATTTTATTTTTCAAGTATTTAACAAACTCGAATCTCAATTACCTGATAATATTGAGCTAATTCAATTTTATTATGATTGGGATGAATTTCCTTGGGACACTTCTGATGATGGGTGGTTAGTTAAAATCTATAAAAATATTGAACCAAAAAATATCGAATTTATCAATAAACCAAGTGATTTAGAAAAATCAAAATATTGTGAAATAACATTTAAACCTTCAAGTTCATTACCTGATTGGGAAGGAATTGATTTACATTGCTATAATGCAACTAAACTATCTTGTGTTTTAAACGAAGATGAACCTTGGGATAATTATAGACAGATTGTAAAAAAGCTTATCGAAAAACAAGATTACCAAAGCCAACTCGGTGGATACCCTAAATGGGTTCAAGGAGAATCTACACCAAAAAACAGTAATGGAGAACCGATGGAACTTTTATTCCAAATTGATTCAGAAGAAAATGCCGATTTGATGTGGGGAGATAGTGGTTTAATTTATGTTTTTTATGATAAAAAATCAGAGAAAATAGAATTTAGCTTACAATGTTATTGAAAAACTACGGTACGCAACACGGTGTGCTAATAAAGGATAAACCGAAAAGTTAGTGTCTTTATACTCGCTATGTTTCATACACAAGTCCGTTGTAAAACATTTGACTAAATGAAAAAGATGTTTCACGACAATTTAAGTTTAGTTAACTCATTTCAAATATTAAATTCTAAACAAAGCTTTTAGATTTGGAATATGAAAAAAATATTTCCTCTTATTATTCTAATAATAGCTGGCTGTAAATCAGCTAATTTAAAAAAAGGTACTGAATTCAAATTAAACGATGAATCAGTGAATTTATATGCCTTCATTGGAGAAAAAATATCTGTAACGGAATTTGACCCAAATAAAAATAATACTCGTATAGAAATCGACTCAATATCTGGCGATACAATTCGCAGAGTTAGGTATGTAATGGATAACGGATTTATAAACAAATATAAAGTTGTTAAAAATGTATTCAATGACTTAAAATCTGATACAATTGAATTTGTTGCGTACGATCATTATGGTCGACCAGGATTTGAAAAATATAAAAATGTGATTTTATACATATCCTTAAACAAGGAAAAAGGTAATTATTATCATCAGAAATATCAATTTGACCCTATAGAGAAAACAAAAAATGGAACCTGGAAAGGTCTGAACGGTGAAAGAGTTGAAAAGCTGTTTAACGAAAAGAAAAATGGTGTATTAACTGCTCGTGGGCTGTTTGACAAATAAAAAACATTTTACAACAATGTATAAAAAACATAGGGCGTTTGTGCTAAATTTAAAAGTCTGCGCATATTAACAAAGTCCGTTGTACACAAACTAAAAGTGACCCAAATTGACAACAAAATGAACCAATTGGAAACCCCCAAATAACTGACAAAAGTTATCTTTACAAGAAAAGAAAATGGTACAAGACTATAAAACTATAGACTTATTTGGGAAGTTACTATTTGAAACAATTATTTTAAAGCCACCTTACAAAAAGCCTAATTTGATGCCCAATGAGGCTTGCTTTTTGTATATACTTAAAGGTGAGTACGATTCAATTTCTGAAACTGAACGACTTCGAATTGAAGCCGAAGAATCACTTTTAATGAAATGTGGAAACTACACTTGCAATATGCATCCATCAAAGGTTTCAGACACCTATCAAGCGCTTGCTGTACATTTTTACCCTGACATTTTGATGAAAATCTATGAAAACAATCTTCCCGATTTTCTTACACAAAAAATACCTTTAGATATTGGAATGTCTAAACTTAACAACGATATTCTAATTCGGAAATATATTGAAGGCATATTGTTTTATTTTCAAAACCCAAAATTAGTAACAGAAGAAATCCTGATTTTAAAACTAAAGGAAATTATTCTGTTGTTAAATCAGACTAAAAATGCTCCTGCAATACGTTCTATACTTTCAAATTTGTTTAGCCCAAATTCGCATTCATTTAGAGAAATTGTCAAAGCTCATTACTATGAAAATATTACATTAGATGAATTAGCTATCTTAAATAATCAAAGTTTATCTACTTTTAAAAGAGAATTTAAGAAGCTATACAACGCATCCCCAGCTGCTTATTTGCGTGAAAGAAAACTAGAAAAATCTGAAAAACTACTTGTTTCTACAGATTTAAGAACTACAGATATAGCATATGAATGTGGATTTACAAATGTTTCTCATTTTTCAAAGACATTTAAAAATAAACACGGAATTTCTCCAACAATATTCAGGTTGACTCATTTAGACAAATCTTTGAACTAATCTTAAAACACTTCGTACTACTCTGTTCTCATCTTTGCATCATTAACAAAAAACATGTAAATATGAAAACAGTACTTATTACAGGATCTAGCAATGGATTTGGTTATTTATCAACATTAACATTGGCCAGAAAAGGTTATAACGTTTGGGCAACAATGCGTGATACCCATGGCAAAAACAAAGCGAAAAAAGAAGAGCTTGAAAATATTGCATTAGAAGAAAACATTGCAATTACAGTTGCTGAACTAGATGTGACTAGTGATAAATCTACCTATGATTTGGTAGATAGATTTCTTATTGAAGAAGAAAACGGACTTGATGTTCTAATAAATAATGCAGGTATAATGTATGTTGGTATCACAGAGGCCTATAGTATAGAGCAAGCACAAGAACAATTTGACACAAACTTCTTTGGCGTTATTAGAGCATCAAAAGCATTTCTTCCTCTCTTAAAAAATTCTTCTGATGGACTAATTATAAATATCTCCTCATTAGCTGGACGATTAGTGTTTCCATATTTTGGAATCTATTGCGCAAGTAAATTTGCACTTGAAGCTTATTCACAAGCATTGAAATATGAATTAAAGCCTCTTGGTGTTGATGTTTCGATTATAGAGCCAGGTCCTTATCCATCAGGTCTATTATATAGTGGACCTAAAGAAGAAGATGCAAAAACTCTAGAAAGTTATGGAGAAATGGCTGATGTCCCAAAAGCAATGCTTCAAAACTTTGACCAATTCTATAAAAGTGATGCATCTCCAAATCCACAAGAAATTCCAGATGCTATTTTAAAAGTAATCGAATTGCAAAAAGGAGACAGACCTATTAGGCAAGCGATAGGAATAGATTACAACACAAATGAGTTGAATAGTAAAACTAGCTCAATTCAAGAAAATTTGATAAAAGAGGCTTTACAAATGGAACATTTAATTTAAATCATTAATGATGAAATATTTAAAAACACTAACAAATTTTGCTTTACTATTATCATTAGTATTATCGTGTACTACAAAAGCACAAAACTCAAATAATAACACAAAAAAAACAGGTAAAATGAATGCGAAAAATCAAGAAATAGTAAACGTTGCTTTAATGTATATAAAAAATGAAGAGGAAGCACGTTTTGAAGAATACAAAAAGAAAGGGGGTGCCATTTTAGAAAAATATGGAGGAAAAATTGAACGCATTATCAAGCCAAAAATGTTAGCTGAAGGAAAAATGGAAATGCCAGATGAAATTCACTTCGCCAGCTATCCAAGCATTGAAGCATTTAACAAATTTAATAAAGATCCTGAGTTTATAAAGGTTAGAAATGAATACGCGATTCCTGCACTTAAAGATATTTATGTTTTTACAAGTAAGAATACCAATTTTGAATCTAGAAAAGAGGTTGGTGACAAAAGTAAGACTTATGGTGTTGCACTAATTTATTTTAATGAAGGTGAAAAATATGAAAAGCAATTTGAGGATTACCATGAAGAAGTTTGTGAAATTATGCCAGAATTTGGGACTCACTTTGAACGGTTTATAGCTCCTTTTCAATCAAAAGGAAGTTTAGAACAACCTGATGAAATTCATCGCTTCTATTTTGATTCTATGGAAGGATTACAACAAATGGGAACGGATGAACGAATGAAAGCATTATTTCCAAAAAGAGACGCTTCGTTAAAGAATCTATATTTTTTTATTGGAGAAGCTAGTTTATAATAACATATGGCTTAATATTGAAATAAGCCAACGTACAACAACCTGTATAAGTAATAGCGATTTGAGTTTTAATTCAAATCGCTATTCTATTTTATTTTGTAAATTACTTTGCGAAAAGTAGTGTGCTAAAACCTACAACTACTCATGCACGAACACGTTGTAACCAATTAAAAACGAACGTAAATTGAATTTAAACAATAAAAAATTTGTGACTACCGAAAATAAAAGTGGATTGTCATCAGATGAGACGATTTTTCATTATTCTCAAAGTGGAAATACGATTACAGGAAAATATAAAGGAGGCTCAATCTTGGAAGGGATGATTATTGGCAAACAAACCCAAGATTCAAAAATTGAACTGTTGTATCAATGCCTAACAACTGCTGGTGAATTAAAAGCAGGAGAATCAAAAGGTCTGATTTCAGAAACTGAAAATGGAAAACTAAAACTGGAATTTGACTGGAATTGGCTGAATGGAAATTTGTCTGGAGGCAAATCGGAATACATAGAAATTAAATAGAAAACTGGCTACAACAATGGCTATACGTAATTGCTTGTTCTCCCCTACTTCTGAAAATCCTTGCGGTTTTCAGTTTGGTGCATACTTGCAAAGTTAAGTGCTAAAACACACAACTATTGATACACGAGACCGTTCGTGGTAATTTGACAAACAAATGAAAATGTCTTTTACATATATCTATATTTTGACTTTACTGTTTTCGTGTAACATGAAAAATGAACCTGTTTATACTCAATTAAAGCCGAATATCTATGAGATAAACAACCAATATTTCTATAGCGAAAAAGTTCACACATATCTAATTGTATTGGAAGATAAAGTACTTCTATTTGACATTCCGACCTATTCAAAAGAAATCAAAGATTTTATAACTTCCTTCGAGAAACCCGCTTATGCAATAATTTCTCACGGTTCGTGTGGAATTTCGGATGGAACAGAATGGCAGAGAGAAATTGGTCTTAAAGTCTATGCTCATAAAGCCGACACGAATCACCCTTGGTTAAGAATGAAACCTGATGTCTTCTTTACAGAAATGCCTGAATTTGGAAAAAATATCGAAGTAATTCACACGCCTGGGCATAGTCCAGGAGCAGTTTGCGTATTAGAGAAATCATCAAAATCTTTATTTACTGGAGACACTTTCTATGGCAACAAGAATGGTGAGATTAGAGACTTTAGCAAAGAAAATCCTGCTGATTATGAAAACCTATCGGACAGAATTGAAAGTTGTAAAAAACTATTGAACTATGATTTTGAAGATGTTTATCCATTTCATTATGAAATAATAGATAAAGATGGAAAAGAAAAATTAATGGAATACTTGAAAGATAAATAAAAGCTACCGCCAACGCGGTGTATAAAACATAGGGCGTTTATGCTTAATCGAAAGGTCTGTGCTTATTAACAAAGTCCGCTAAATATAAAATTTGGCTTTTAAAAAGTGAAAAATTAAAACAAAATATAAAAATTCGGCTCTGTATTAATCCGAAAAATTAGTGTCGCCATCGCACCATCTCGCCCACTGCTCTCGCAGATGTCGTACGCTACTTTTCATACACAAGTGGGTTGGCAGCAAGTTAAATGCTATTCAAAATCTGATATAAAAATGAATGATTTAAAAAACTCAAAGGTAGAATGTCAAATGATGATAAGAAAGTCTGTTTCAGAAGTATTTCAAGCATTTGTTGACCCTAGAATTACAACCAAGTTTTGGTTCACAAAATCAAGTGGAAAACTTGAAAAAGGGAGAACTGTAACTTGGGAATGGGAAATGTATGGTATTGCTGAGGAAATAAAAGTAATTGAAGTTGTGCCTAATAAGAAAATAACTATTGAATGGGACAATCCCTCGACAACAGTGGATTTTGAATTTTCAGAATTATCTAAAGAAACTACTTACGTTGTAATAAAAAATTATGGCTTTCATCAAATCGGAAATGATTTAATTGAAGCAATTAAAAATAATACTGGTGGTTTTACAACTGTATTAGACGGATTAAAAGCTTACCTTGAATATGGAATCGAACTAGATTTAGTGAAAGACAAATTTCCTAAAATCCAAAAGAAATAATAAAATAAAAACCTCGTGTATACTTCCAAAAACCATATTAAATAAATCAATGACAGTTTACTTATGAAGAATTTTCTTTCTGTTTTTTTTAGATCAAGTGACGATAAAGAGAAGATCAAATTAAGAAGAGAATTTGAGAACGAAAAGCAAAGGTTTACTAATGAGCTGAAAAAAAAAGATATTAGCTTTCTACTTGATAATATGGAATCTTCAGAGTATTTCTCTAATATAGTTGTAGAAAAACAAAAAGTATTAAAATCCTATGGATCTGAAGACTCTATAGGTCATTATGTAAGGGCACAAGTAAGGGATTTGAAAAACCTCGAATTCAAGAATAAGCTTATTAGTTTTTTAGATCAAGAAGAGTACTATGATAAAAAAGACAAAATATATACCTGTCTTTCTTCTTTATGTGGAAATACTAACAACGAAGAGATTTACTATTTTTTGATGAAACAATTAAATAACGAAGAAAATTATAAAATTGAAATTCTTCAAGGTTTATGGAAATTTCAAAAAACAATAGATTACGATATCGAACCCATTAAAAGCATTATACTACATGGGAAATATTATGAAAGATTAGCCGCTATAGAAGCGTTAAAGAATTCGGATCATCCAGAAATTCATGATTTTCTTTTGAAAGAATTTAAAACTAGTGGTGATGATTTTATGTTAAAAATACTATGGGTAATCTGGAAAACGTCTACAGAAGAAACGATTCCAGTATTAGAAAAAGGTAAGAGAAAATCAAAAGATCGATATTTAAGATTAGAAATTGAAAAATTGATTGATGATATCAAAGACAGAAAATAATACTATATACAACAGTTTGTATATTGCATATGTCGCTTTCGAAAGGCAAACGCGACATACAAGGGATGTTGTAAAAAATTATAGTAAATGAACATTATTTTAGGAATAGGTATTGGAATAAATCTATTAGCAGTTTTTCAATTGTTGAAAGGAAAAAACTCCAAACTTATTTCTACTAAAATTGCTGTTTTAATTAATATAGTATGGTTTGTTAGACTCATTTTTTTTCTGCTAAAAGATTCTGAAATAGCTTTAAAATTTCCACTTTTATTAATGTTAGATCAAAACTTGCTATTGTTAGATAGCGTGGTTTTATGGCTTTACTCAAAATCTTTATTACATACCACAAAGTTTAAATTTAAAATACTCCTAAATTTTCTTCCTTTTACAATTGGCTTATTACTCTCTATAAGTATGTATTTCTCAGTTCCTGATGAGTTCATTGTAGAACAATTTATAAAACTTAAAAATGACATAACCAATAATAAGTCTCTGTTCTCTATAGATGTTTTAGTTCTTTTCTTAGTTATAATTACGATATCAACCGTATATTTTGTGAAGAGTATTAAAGAGATAAAAAAATTTAATAGTGTTCTTTATAATCACTTTTCGAGTCTAAAAAACATTAGCGCAAATTGGATTTTAAAGTTTCACAGCTTATGGGTTTCTCTTTTCTTAATTCCAATTATACTCTATTTTATTAATTATATGTATCCTGTAATTAACATTGGCATTTTACTAAGTTTTATGATTACAATACAAGTACTCTTTTCATTTATTTTTAATTCAAATGTATTATCTCAAATCTATGTTAGCATACCTAAAAAAGGCATTATAAAACAAGATACCAAACCAATAAACCAATTTAAAAATGAATTAGATGAGCTAAAAAAGGCTTTAGAAACAGAAAAGTATTATCAAGATGAAAATCTTTCATTGGTGAAGCTTTCAAGTTATCTAAATATTAAATCTGTAGAGTTAACTGAAATCATTAAATACAGTGAGTTTGAAAATTTTTACGATTTAATAAATACGTATAGAATAGAATCTATAAAAAGAGAACTCATATCATCTTCAGAACAAATTATGATTATTGCCTATGATAATGGTTTTAATAGTAAATCTGCATTTAATAGAATATTTAAAGAAAAAACAGGTCAAACACCTAGTGCTTTTAGAAATTTAAACAGAAATACGTCCCAATAATATTAAAAGGACGTCCATCCCTTCGACTGCCACTACTTTTGTTTCAAATTAAAATTTAAACAATTATGAAAAAAGTTTGGCAAAAAATTCCCGCTTGGTTAAAAGCAATGTTATTAAACATTATTTTATTATACCCAATAATAACTATTAATCATATAATAATAAAACTTAACCTTGAACACTTTCCAGAATATGGTATAGGTTTAATACTTGTTTTGATGATGCTTTACTTGTATTGGAGAATTATAATTAAATGGAATCCATTTACAAGTAAAGACGATATTGAAATAAGTTTTACGTTCAATATTTTAGATAAAAAAAACATAATAAGCATTTTAGGTTTAGGTTTATTTACTGTTTTAACTATTTACTTTAGTTATATAATTTTTGACATCGATAACTCACCACAATTAGACTTTATAAAATCATTTTCAAATTATGATGCTATAACAGCAATTCCACTTTTGTTAGCATTAACACTCACAGCTGGCGTAGTAGAAGAAGTTACTTATAGAGGTTTTATGCAGAATACTACAAATAGAAAATACGCTAAAATAGTAAGCTATTTAATTATTGGAGTATTATTCGCAATCATTCATTTTTTACCACTAGAGTTAATACTACCATATATTCTAATTTCCATTGCTTATAGTTTTATTGCTGATAAACAAAAGTCAACTGGCTTGGTAATATTCACTCATTTTTTAGCAGATTTTGTACTGTTTATGTTGATTTATCTCAATGTATTATCATAATAGTACATTCTTTATATAAGCACAATTAATTTCAAAAAGATAGTTATACGAATTTTTTGAAAACTTATGTTCAAATTGTAACAATATCTAAAATCTTAAATCTTTAGTACATACCCTTAAATTTCAAATTCTATGTATAAAATAGTATTAGCTTTAGTTATCATACCCTTTTTCGCCATTTCTCAAGTAGAGAAATCAGAAGAAAAACTAGAATCCTTACCGAACTTTGGAAATCAAAGAAGTATTGAAAATTGGTTAGAAGAAAACAAAATTCCGGCCATTGGAATAGGAATCATTGAAAATGGAAAACTTTCAAATATTAACGTCTACGGAAATCTTAAAAAAAATGAACAAGCGCCATATCACACGATATTCAAAGTCGCTTCTTTAACGAAACCAATTGTTTCAATTCTTACGCTTAAGCTTGTTAGTAACGGGGATTGGGATTTAGACGAAACCCTAGATAAATATTGGATTGACCCAGATGTAATTGATGACCCCAAACATAAACAATTAACAACGAGACATATTCTCACACACCAAACAGGGTTTCTTAATTGGAGGAGACAACACAAAACGAAAAAACTTACGTTCGATTTTGAGCCGGGAACAAATTTCAGGTATTCTGGAGAAGGCTACGAGTATCTCAAAAATGCTTTGGAACGTAAATTTAAAATGTCTTTAGAAAAATTAGCCGATTCTCTATTGTTTAAACCCATTGGAATGCTTGATACCAAATTTACATGGCAACATGGAGTTGATGAAAAAAGATTTGCTTTCAATCATGATAAGAACGGTGAAATTTTAGAAACAATTAGAAACGAGAAAGCTTACGCTTCAGACTTAATGTTATCCACTATTGAAGATTATGGTAAGTTCGCTGAATTTGTAATAAATGGTGCAGGTTTATCTAAAGAAATTTATAACGAAATGATTGACTTACAGGTAGAGACACAAAATGATTCCTATTTCGGGTTAGGTTGGGAAATCATACCTGATTGGTACGGAGAAAAAATCTTAATGCATTCTGGTGGAGACCCAGGAGTGAGAACATTGATTATATTGAATTTGCAAAAGAAAAAAGGTCTCATAATTTTCACCAATAGCGATAACGGAGGTTATCTTCTGTGGGAAAAAACAATTATAGAACCCATTCTAAGAGATTAATTAATTGAAAATAGACTTTGCCCAACAATGTTTATAAGCAATAGTAAATTAAGTGATAAAACAAAGGTTAGTGTATAACCAAAAGGTTTGTGAATAGAAATCTGCTACTGCTTATACACGAAATCGTAATGTGTCATACGAAAAAAAGATTTTGGAATTGAATAAACTTTTAAAATATCGAGAAAAACTAAATCTCACTTAAGAGGAATTAGCTAAAAAAACAGATGTTTCTGCTTGAACTATTCAGCGTATCAAAAAAAGTAACAGAACCAAAAGGGCATACTCTAAAGGTTTTGACAAATTAATATTTTTAAATAGTTTATTTGAAGTTATGATACAACAAGTTTATCCAACTTTTTTCTTGGTTACTTTATTTTTTCGGGCATTGGATTGATCGGACTAACATTATTGATAAAGCAAACTCACAACACTATATATAGCAAATATGGCGATTAGATTTTAATCGGAAATAATAGCTTATCTATTCTCCCTACTACTCATAGTCGAAGTCGTTAGCAATAATTTCCTATATAAAGAAACGCTACTCATTCGATAAACATTAACAAAATCGCAACAACATTTATATAATTTATTAAATGCTTAAATTAGTCCCAAACTCAAATATTATTAACAAATGAATAAACTTAATCCGTCTATAAAACATCACTTATTGATAGGGGTATTTATAGGAATTTGGATATTCTGTTTTGTTTACTTTATAAGGCCATTTGAGATAGAAACTTTTTCAAATACTAATTGGGTAGGTCTCGGAATTGGGTTTTCATTTCTTACATTTTTGTGTTACGGCATGGTAGCTGTTATACAAAACAAGGTTTATAAAAAGATAATGAGATGGAACGTTACTTTTGAGATTATAACTATTCTATGCTTATGCTTGATTTTGAATATTGTTTTCTATAAGTATTCTAAAAGTTCAATTGTAAATAGTGTCTATAATTTTTATTTCTTTTCTTTTCTATTTGCAAAGACATGTATTGTTTTAGTCCCCCTATTAATATTCTCTAGATTATACGTTGTAAGACTCATTCCTCATAAAGAGACTCAACTCACCATAAAAGGAGATAATAAATTAGATATTCTTAAAGTGTACCCTTCGGATTTAATAAGCGCATCTAGCTCCCAAAACTATGTAGAGATTTTCTATTTAGATAATGGAGAGTTAAGTTCAAAGCTTATTCGTTCTTCATTAAAAAAGCTGCATCAAGAGATTCCTTTTTTAGTACAAGTGCATCGTTCGCACTTTATAAATCCAACACATTTTAAGTCGTGGAAAAACCAAAACACGATTTACCTTACCCAAATGGAGGTCACTGTTTCCAAAAATTATAAAGACATTATTTTAGCCTTATAATTTTCGTCCCTGAAAAATCACATTTAGTACCAAACCCATATTCTTTAAGGATTTGAAGCTTTTTAAAATGTATTTTTATCCTGTGATAATATTACTAACAATTCTTCATAAAAGTTTCTTCGATGAAAAAAATATCATTATTATTAATTCTTATAAGTATACATTTTCAGATCAATGCTCAGTTTTGTAAAAACGAAAAAAACGAAATAGTTATTGGAATAGAAGATTCTTTATATTCTTATGTCCTTAAAGAACATCGTACTATTTGGGTACATCTTCCAGAAGAAATAGAAAAAGGAAAAAAATACCCGGTAATATATGTATTAAATTCTCCCAGGCATTTTTATCCAGTGACAGGCATGTTAAAATTATTGGAGGATTTTGATATTCCAAAATCTATAGTTGTGGGAATTACAAATACAGATGGTACTAGAGATTTTACTCCTACCAATGTAATTGTAGGCCGTCAAGGACAATCTGTTGAAACTTCTGGTGGCGCTTCTAATTTTCTAGAATTTATGCAATGTGAACTTGCTCCATATCTTGAAAAAAAATATCCTACAGATAAGCTGAGTACCATTGTAGGGCATTCTATAGCAGGACTTTTTACAGTATATGCCTATGTAAACCACCCAGACGTTTTTGACAATTATTTGGCTATAGACCCAAGTCTTTGGTGGGATAAAGAAAACCTAGTAAAACAATCTAAAAAGTTACTTGAAAAAGATAATTATAAAAACAAATCATTACATCTTGCTGTAGCAAATAGTTATAAAGTAGACACTGTTAAAGTTAGGAGAATGGATGATGAACCCACCGAAGGGTTAAGAGCAAATCTTAAATTTCACGATATACTGGTAGAAAATCAAAAACATCTTGAAACATCTTGGAAGTATTATCCAGAAGAAGATCACGGAGGTATTGTAACACTGGGAATGTACAATGGTTTACGATCTGTATATAAATGGTATAAATTTAAAGAAAGATGGCGTTTTAATACTCCAAAAAGATATAGTAAAGAAGAGCTGACACAACCTTTTTATGATCACTTTAATAAACTTAGTACTAGGTTTAAACGCGATATGAAACCAAAATGGGAGTTTGTAAATGAATTAGGATTCTTCATGTTAGACGTACACGATTTACCTGAAAAAGCCAAAGCCTACCTTGATATTAACTTACATTTTTATCCAGAAGAATCTAGAAGTTATGTAGCAATGGGTGATTTCTATTCAAAAATAAAAGAAAAGAAAAAAGCCATAGAACAATATCAAAAAGCTATTAAAATTGATGATAATAAAGATGCCAAAAAAAAGCTAAAAGTACTAACTAAATAAAAATTGTGACCTAGGACAATACAGTTTTCTAGATAACTATAAGTACCTAAAATATTAAGGTATTGAGGAATAATTTGAACTCAAAAAATCAACGAAATAGCAACATAGTATAAAACTAATTACTAGTACAGGTCTTTTTATAAAAGTCCTTACGAATTTTATATTCTGCTTCTATTTTCTAAATTAGTTGTCAAACAATGCAACTAATCTTATCCCAAACGTTAGCGACAAGTTGAAAATGAAAACTAAATCAACATCAATATTCCTTTTAATGATTTCTTTTATTAGTTGTAAAACTGACAAAAAAGAAGTATCTGATTTAAGTTTACAAAGTGAAAACATATAGTCAATACTGATTCAAGCACACTTGAAGTAATCAAACTCAAGACAGATAAAAATTTTAGATTTAAAGGGCTTGCAATTGATTCATTAAAAAAAATAGCATATTTGGGAAGTTGGGACAAAAAACAAATTGTTAAAGTATCATTAAAAGATAAAACTCATTCTACAATTCCAACAAAATATAGCGGAAAATTAAACGGAATGGGGACTTTCTTAAAGAAAAACTTGCTCTATGCTGTAATGAATGAAGTTGATGATGACCCAAACATTAAAGCTATTTCTGTATTACTTGTAATAGACACTAATTCCGATAACGTATTGCAAGCCTATGAATCTACAGCTAAAAACGGTCGAAATCATTTTAATCACGTTGTAGTTGATAATAATGGTGTTGCGTATATTTCAAACACACTTCAATCAAGTATACATACTGTTGATACGAAAAACCCAAAGGATAGTCTGAAAATATTCTTTGAGCATAAAGATTTATCTTTTGTACACGGAATAGATTTAAACAATAATGGCGAAAAGCTTTTTACAACAGCTTACGATGGAGGAATTAGATTTTTAGACATAAAAACTAAGCAGTTTTATTCGTTTCGAGACACTACATTAAATGCCAATGATGGACTTAAATATTACAAAGGTGACTTATACGGAGTAGGAAAAAATGCTATAAAAAAATACGCTCTTAACAAAGAAGAGAACAAAGTAATAAAAGTAGATACATTATTAATTGACCACCCTTTTTTCAATGACCCAAGATGTTTACATATTCAAAACGATTTCCTTTTTTGTTTAGCCAATATAGAATTTGAACCCGTTATTTTTCCAGGTGGAATCAGAAAAAAAAGAAAAAAAGCACTAGATGATACTTATTTAATAAAACTTAAACTAGAATAAAAACCAGTGCCTAACAAGCTTAAAAACACCTATTAACATTAGATGAAAAAGATTATCAAAGCATTTTTCAAAGAGATAGTTCCTATTATCGTTGGTATTTTAGTCGCATTATATATCAACAATTGGAATGAAGATAGAAAGGACAAAAATTATATTAATCGAATATCAACATCTATCCAAAACGAATTAACCGAATCCCATAATGATATAAACATAAAATTAGTTCAGCAAAAAACGTTAATTGACTCTCTTAAATTTTATTTAAAAGACGACCAAATTTCATTAGATATAATAATAAAAAAAGCAGATGGTATTTATATCCCGAAAATAAGAATCAACTCTTGGAAAGCAATTTCTAATTCAAAAATTGAATTAATGGATTATCAGAAAGTTTCTACTTTGGCAGATATCGAGGAGCAAAAGGATCTTTTGCAAATGAAAGCTGAAAAGTTAATAGACTTTATTTATTCAAATTATAAAGAAACTGAAAAAGAGAAAAAGGAATTTATGATAATAATGATGTCTGAAGTTATAAGTACCGAAAAATCTTTGCAAGAAGATATTAGGAAAATTATTAAAGAATAAAGGCCAGTCTGAATAATAAAAAATGTCTCAAGATTAAATACTATTATTAAAAAGTTCAGAAAATAACTAAAGCATAAAAACCCTTTACTAACAACATGTATAAAACTATAAATACATTTCTTCTTTCACTTTTATTCTATTACTCATATTCTCAAGCTGGTAAAATTACTGTTATTATCCCTGATTGCGGAGTAGACTCACAATGGAAAGAAATAAAAACAGATGTAAATAAAGTATATTGGGGTGTTTATGAGGAAAAAAAGTATCATAACTGGGGTAATTTTCTAATCAAAAAATATGATAATACTAAATCTACTATCCCAAAATTTTTAATAAAAGGGTTGAATTTAAAAGATAGTATTTTCACAACAGGAAAATGGATAAATAGAATGTTGTACCCTGCAGAATCAATTACATTTTCTGTTTATAATATAGAGGATGAAGAGAATAGCAAAAATTACTTTCTCTACGCCAAAGGGAATATAATTGAAACAGAAAAAGGTGAATTCCCTTATTTTAAGAAAATTAAAAATTATGAACTTGTTGTAGATTCATACAACGATAACACTAGACAAACAATTAGAAAAATGGATCTTTTTTCTTTTCCTTCTGGTGGTTTTGAAGGAGGAGTGTTTATCCATTGGATTGGAGATTTGAATTGCGACAAGCTACTTGATATGCTAATTGGAACTTCTGAACATTATGCCGGATCAACGCTTTCATTATTTTTATCTGACAATATTTCCAAAGAGTTATTTAAAGAATATAAAGTGGGTGGGTGTTCCTGGGACTAACACTATTGCTAACATTACATATGAAATTCAAACGAAGTTTAGTACTAGATAGAGGTCATTTCTTTTTTGCTGTAACGCTAAATTTTCATAAATTGAATAAGAAAAAAAATGTGCAGATAAATTGATGGGGGCAAGTATATTTACTATGTTCCAATTAATATATTTGACGTTGGCAACAAGCTAAAACCAATATTGTGAATACTGAAGAAATCAATACAATTTGGATTGACCTACATGAAGAACTTTATAAGTTCATTTTAGGAAAAATGAAAGATGAACAAATAGCAAAAGATATTCATCAAGAGGTTTTCTTAAAAATTCAAACTAAAATCCATCAACTAAAGCATACTTCTAAACTTACTTCTTGGGTTTACCAAATCACAAGGAATACCATTATTGACTACTTCAGAAAAGCAAACAATAAAAACGTATCAATAAGCGATTTAGAAATTCCACAAACGGATACTAATAGTTTTGATTACAAAAACTTGACCAGCTGTATCAATCAAAAAATCGAAAATCTTTCCTCTCTTCATAAAGAAGCAATTATTTTAACTGCCTTTAAAAACTACTCTCAAAAAGAACTTGCAGAACATTTAAAAATCTCATATTCTGGCACAAAATCAAGAGTTCAAAAAGCTAAGGAAATTCTAAGGGAAAACATTTTAAATTGTCCGAATGTAGAATCCGATAGTACGGGGAAGCTGATAGACTTTGAAAATAATTAAATTTAACTACGTCTTTTTCTAACTAATTGCGTCCATCTCATATAACATATAAAAAAAATAAAAATGGGCAGTTCAAAAAAAATAGTTACCGTACAGATACTTAACGCCTTTGCGGAAAATGGAAAAGGTGGTAATCCAGCAGGAGTAGTTTTAAATGCAGATGAATTATCTAATAAAAATAAACTTGAGATTTCTAAAAAAGTAGGGTTATCAGAAACCGCTTTTGTTTCAAAATCTAAAACGGAAGACTTTAAATTAGACTTTTTTACTCCAAATAAACAAATAGCACATTGCGGACATGCTACAGTAGCAACATTTTCTTATTTAAAACAAATTGGTTTACTGAAAAATAATAGTTCTTCAAAAGAAACTATAGATGGAAAACGAAAAATAGAAATAATTGGAGATTTAGCATTTATGGAACAATTGGCTCCAAAATATACTGATGTAAGTCATAAAGAAAGTGTTGTTTTAAAATCTTTAGGATTGAAGAAAAAGGACTTAATTCCAAATGCTCCAATCCAAATAGTTAATACTGGAAATTCATTTATACTAGTTCCAGTTATAAGCAATGAAATTTTAAAGAATACAATTCCTGATTTTGATTTGATAAATGAAGTTAGTGATGAGTTTGATTTAATTGGTTATTATGTATTCTCTACCGTGACAGAATTTGATGCCACTTCAAGAATGTTTGGTCCTCGTTATGGAATATTAGAAGAGTCAGGAACAGGAATGGCTGCCGGACCACTTGCTTGTTATTTATTTGACATTTTAAAAATTAAAAAAAGCACTTTTAATATTCAACAAGGCAAGTATATGGAAAAGCCCTCACCAAGCCTGATTATTGTTAACTTACAAATAGACAAAGGAGAAATTAAAGATTTAATGGCTGGTGGTAAAGGAATATTACATAGGAAATTAGAAATTGAAATTGACAATTAAAAGCAAGTTGTCAAAACTGTGTATAATTAATTGCGGGTTATTGTTTCTCGGAAAATTCTATTAACTCCCCTCAGGTTCGTCCACTTTTGCTATCTTTAGTTGCAACGCGACTAACCATGCATAAACACGTTGTAGCCAATACGAAAAATGAACCCGACTAAGAACAATTCCCTGACAAAATTCATTAAACAAACCATTCCTTTTAATGAGATGGAAGTAAACGAAATTGTTGACTATTTTCATTTATTAAAATTAAAAAAGGGTGATTACTTTTTAAAAGAGAATCAAATCAGTGATGATTATTTTTTTCTTGAAAAAGGATTAATGAGAACATATCTACACGATTTAGAGGGAAAACAAATTACTACAGATTTTTTTTCTGAAAATAACATTGTTTTTGAAGTTACATCATTTTTTATGAGAGTGCCTTCAGAAACCAACATTCAAGCCATTTCAGACTGTATAGGTTATAGGATTTCATATGAAGAATTAAACATGCTTTTTCATAACAAACCAGCATTTAGAGATTTTGGACGAGCTATTTTGGTTAAAGAATTTATCGCATCGAAAAAAAGAGTGTACGCTATGATTAATCAAACTGCCGAAAAACGATATCAAAATTTGCTCTCTTCAAAACCAGAAATTATAAAAAGCTCCCCCTTGAAGTACATTGCTTCCTATTTGGGTATTACCGACAGTACACTTAGTCGAATAAGAAAAAACATTATATGATGTAACTCAATTTCTTGCCTTTTATCAAGTGTAGTTAGTTTTTTTAAACTGAATTTTGTAGTATTCAAAACGTTGAAAAAATGACAGAAATTGCAATTACTACATCCATTGGGTTTACATTAACAACGGTACTTACTCTCTGGTTCTTTTTTAAAGCTTCAAGAAGTAAAAAAGCACTTTACGCTATTTTATTTTGGATGAGTATAGTAGGTACTCTCGGTATATTTGGATTCTATCAAAAGATAGATACCTTTCCTCCAAGATTTATATTCTTACTTGCTCCAAGTATCATATTTGTCTTTTTACTTCTTCTAAATAAAAAAAGTAGAAATTTTATGGACAATATAAATTTAAAATGGTTGACTTTATTGCATACCATTCGAATTCCTGTAGAAATTGTTCTGTACTATGTCTATTTAGGAGGATTAATTCCTGCCCTTATGACTTTTGAAGGTTATAATTTTGATGTTGTTTCTGGGATAACAGCTCCTATAATTTATTACTTGGTCTTTGTTAAGAAAGTACTGGATAAAAAAACACTTTTAATTTGGAACTTTTTGGCTTTAATATTACTAATAAACATATTAACTATTGCCATACTAAGTGCCCAAACACCATTTCAAAAATTGGCATTTGAACAACCGAATATAGGTGTAACTTATTTTCCATTCGTTTGGCTTCCAGCGGTTATTGTTCCTATAGTTTTATTTTCCCATTTATCCAGTATAAGACAATTATTAAAACTTCAAAATAAAAACGGAAAGATTGAAAATGAGGCATAAATAATAAGTACTGGCTAGAACAAAGTATAAAATTAATTGCTTGTAAAACTTACCCAAGAAATATCTCGTAAACTTTTCTGCTCGTGATTCATTTACTAACTTTAGTGCTTAATCACACAACAAAACCATGGACGAACACGTGTTGTGCTTAATTTAAAGAAACATTGTCATTTCCTAAGAAAAAATCTAGAAAAATTATTATTGATAATCATTCTTTTAGATGGATGATTAAAGTAGATTATTATGGAGTAATGTTATTAATAATATCAGAAGAATATAATGGTCAAAAACTGTTTGCAAACTTTAGACATAGTATAAACGGAAAAGGCTCTTGCATGTATAGTAATCCATTTATTGTAGAACCTAACTTAGTCAGAAGAACAATTTTATATGGAATATCTAAAGGTTATAACCCTAAAGAAAAAGGTAATGATATGAATTTAGGTGATTTAAGTAAAGAATTAGTCATCAAAACAATTGATAAAAACTAATTAATATAAATGAAATTCGGAATCTTTGATAGCTTTTGGGACAATCAGCCAAACCACTTACCTCTTTTAAATCTAAGAATTGATTTATCTGATACCGAAACTTTCAATCTTGGAAAATCTTTAAAACTACTAGACCAAATAATATCTAACAGTACGATAGAAGAAATATACAATGATACATTAGCAATGTTAGCTGAATTAAACTGGAGGCTTCATTTAGTAGCATTAATTACGATTCTAAAACTCGAAAAATCAGAGCAGCAAAAATTCATTGATTTTTTATGGAAACGACTTTGTCTAGGGACTTGGGTAAGTCCACAGCTTTTAGTAACTCTTTTGAAAATTGATTTTAATTTTAAAGAAAAGTCCGAACTGTTGCTTAATGAAATCGGATTGAATGAATTCAGAACAAATTATCTTAGTGAACAAGAATTAGTTGGAAGAACGTTTAATTATGAGTTGGCTGACTACAAAATATTAAACTCTCTAAGATATTTAAACGACAGAAAAATTCTAACGGATATTGATGATGATAATGGAGCGAAAATTGCTCAAAACTGGAATGAACAACTAACCGAATTGAATAAACTTGGACTAATAAAAAACTAAACTACTTATTGATCCGTTGATGAATATAGGACAGTGTTCCTATTTAGATATGACCATTTTACATAAGCAATAATTCTGTATAAATTATCCATAAAAAACTTTTAAAACATATAGCCCTAGGTGATCGTAAAGCTTTTCTAAAATTATATATATTGTATAAAGATAAAGTATATAATACAGCTATAGGATATGTGCAAAATATTGAGGAAGCAGAAGAAATCACACAAGACGTTTTTTTAACTATTTATAACAAAGCTAATACATTCCAGGGAAAAGCTAAGGTAAGTACCTGGATTTATAGAATTACTGTAAACAAAGCGCTAAATCAAATAAAAAAAAGAAAAAAACACACTATATCTAGAAATGAAATCAAAGAGTTTTATCGTATTGATTTCAACCATCCGGGAATTCAATTGGAAAATCAGGAGAAAGCGCAATACCTGTTTGCAGCCATTAATAAACTTCCTGAGAATCAAAAAACTGCATTTCTATTAAGTTATGTAGAAGGATTACCTAGACAGGAAGTTGCTGATGTTATGGAGACTACATTAAAATCTGTAGAGAGTCTATTACAACGAGCTAAGGTTAAATTAAGAAATCAATTAACTGCTATATATCCCGAAGGAAAAAAGAAAAAATGAGGTCTAACAAATATTAGGATAACGAAACAATGGATAAAAAAGAAAAATGGGTACATGAAACTTTAAAAAGTTTGGATAACATAAAGACTGCCTCCCCTAGAGATGATTTATTCGATACTATAATTACTCGAATTCCCGTCAATAAAGAAAGAAAAATTATTCCACTTAGACATTTAGGATGGGTTGCTGCTGTAGCGGTTATAATTCTAACAGTAAATATATATACGTTGAAACTCAAAAAGGACAGTATCGATAATACTGCGAAGAAATCAGAAGACCAAATTTCCTTATTAACGGATTATAGTTTTTAAAAATCACAAACATATGAAGCGAGAAACATTATATAAGATTGCGGTACTCGTTCTATTAATAATCAATGGAGTACAAATCTCCTTTTTTTTAGTAACAAAAAAGCCGAGAAAAAATTCTAAACAACATCATAAACCAAGTGCAAGAGAAATATTACATTTAAACACGAATCAAGACAATCAATTTAAAGAATTTAGTAGAACACATGGGGAAGCTATGAGGTTATTACAAGAAGATCAAAAAGAAAGCGTTCGTACCTACTTTTTAGAACCCACAGATTCTCTACTACGTCATATTTCAGACATTGAAGCAAAAAAAATAAAAATTACAAAGAAGCATTTTGAAAACATGAAGTCGATACTTAACAAAGAACAACTTACTTATTATGAGGACTTTAAAAAGAAAGCGCTAAAATTTATTTTACGCTAAAGTTTATTTTAATTAATAAAAAATCAAAAATGCGCGAAGGATTTGAGATTAGTTCTTGTCAAAAGGTTAAATTAAAACCTATACATCATGAAATTAAACTCATTTCTTATTCTGGCAATACTCCTAATATCCAGCTTTATTGCTGTAGCACATGAAGGAGGACACGGTACCAACGACCATAAAACCTGGAAAATTAATAATCAAAATATCGAAGCTTCATTCCTTGCTTTTAAAGATGGACAGGTATTATTAGAAACAAAAACAGGAGAAGTTCTTTTCTTAGATTTATCATCATTCTCCAAAGAAAATCAGCAATTGATCAATAAAAAAATTGATCAAATAGAAAAAATTAATTACCAGTCAAGCTCTAATGCGATTGCACCTATATATCAACAACAGACAGGCTATAATATACTGATAACAATATTGCTTGTTGGGTTACTATTAGGAAGTATCTTTGTTATAATCTTTTTCAAAAAGAATAAAAAAATAGCCTCTTTTATAACCACGTTATCATTATTAATTATAATAATAGTGGCTTGTACTACAGATGATGCTATAGATGCTGTAGATGATGAACCAATAGATACTTCTGTACCTGCCAATAATTTAACCATATTACAAGAACATTTTGGCCATTTCGTAGATGTTACCACAAGCTCAGACGATACTTACTTTTATATTTCATCAACAGGACTTCCTGAACATAGTATGATGGTTGGTATAACAAATTGGCAACAACAAGTACCGATTGATCAAAACTATACAGAAACAAATAGTTGGGCTTTTCCAATACAACCTGTCCTTGCAGAATCTCCTTTATCATCTTCTGAACACTTTTTGAGAGGAGCAATCGCAATTGCAGTTAATGGGATTCCAATTTTTAATCCTTTAAATAATCGTGGAGAAGATGCACTGGTTATAGGAGAATTAGATAACTGGGGAGGGCATTGCGGAAGAGCGGACGATTACCACTATCACGTTCCTCCTACTCATTTAGAGTCTATTATTGGCTCTGATCAGCCATTGGCTTATGCACTTGACGGTTTTCCTGTTTATGGCGAAACTACAGATACACTTGATGAATATTTAGGAAAATTTAATGATGATGGTTCATACCAGTACCATACAACAAATACATTCCCTTATTTTATTGCAGGAATGCGAGGTGAAGTTATGCTAGATCCTAATACTACAGCTCCAGAAGATCAAATTTTTCCGCAGGCTATGACACAAGAAGTCAGACCCGCACTAACACCATTGGCGGGTGCAGAAATTACAGAGTTTACTTCTACAGGAGTTAACGCTTACTCTTTACAATATCAGATCGGAGCAGATATCTATTACACCAATTATAGTTGGGACGAAAGTGGATTATACACCTATGAATATGTTGATAGCGATGGTAATGTAACAACAGAAACATATCAACGATAATTGCGCAAAAGTTTTTGATACGAAAAACACTCACCATTAATTGTATTACTTATTAAAAAAATTAAACATGAAAACTTATAAAAAAATGTATATCCTTTCGCTATTATCAATAATCCTATTATCGTTTAGTAATTGTAGTAATAATGATTCTAATGGGAACACAGTCGATCCTGATGATGACAATCCTGTTACTGATGAATATTCTGGTACGGCTTCTGTTAGCCAAGGTATGGGAATAACTACAATCGATAACCTATATGAACCTGGTATAAGAATAGCAACTATGGGAACCATTACAACATCAGACAATACTATTTGGACAGTTCCCGCAGAAGTAAATTATACCGATAATTCTTTTCCATTTGCTCCTGATTTACATAATTCAGATGGAACCAGCTATAATACAGCAGAAGAAGCTTTAGCAGCATTTGATGATACCAATAGTATAGAAATAGATAGTGATGGTGACCTCATTACTGGGTATATTTTTGGAGATAATTATTTTGAACTATATATAAATGGACAGGCCGTTGGAAAAGATGCCATTCCATTTACAGAATTCAATTCTCACATCGTAAAGTTTAAAGTATCTCGACCATTTACTATTGCAATGAAATTGGTAGACTGGGAAGAAAATTTGGGTCTGGGCACAGAACAAAACGGAGGTTTTGCACATCATCCAGGAGATGGAGGAATGGTGGCCGTGTTTGAAGATGCATTACAAAATACTATCGCCATTACCAATAGTGATTGGAAAGCACAAACGTTTTACACTGCTCCTATAAAAGACCTAAATTGTCCAACAGAAAATGGCACCATTAGAGACTCTTCTAATTGTAATACGGATTCTGAGATGGATGGAACTTCTTTTTACGGGTTACATTGGGAAATACCAACTAATTGGACAAATGAAGATTTTGATGATTCTAGCTGGCCCAACGCCACAACCTATACCAATGCAATTATTGGTGTGGATAATAAACCTTCTTATACAAATTTTACGGATGTATTCGATGATGCATCAAATGACGCGCAATTTATTTGGTCTACAAATGTTATTTTGGATAATGAGGTAATCGTTAGATATACTGTAGAATAGAATCAAATAGTAACATTAATATTCTTAACAGTTCTGGTGTAAACCAAAACCTTCAAACTAAACAATATGTTGTCAACTTTTAATTACCCTATATTACTCATTTTGGATGTTTAATTGTTGGTAACTCCGCTTTACAAAATTACAACTTTCTAACTATTTTCATCTAAAACAAAAACAACAGAAATATATACTCAGGTCGCGGTAAACAGTTTTAAGTTAACCATAAATCCACTCGATTTGTGAATACTATATAGATATATGTATATTGATAAACATATATCTATATAGTATTTAATTAACAAAATGAATGTCTTAGGAACTTACCGCAAAGAATAGAAAAAAAGAATTTAATAAAATTTTCAGAGAAAAGAAAAGTCAAAGTAATTGCGTCAATAACTTGTAGAAAATAAAAAATATATAAAGAAATACTATCTATACTAATCTGGCGATCAGAAAACTTTCCCTATATCACCTTATTACTATTACCCATTTTTCTTTTATTTCTTATTTATGTTTTTGAGAGCTTGGAAGAAATTACCTTGAACATATTTTATTGAACTCTTATGCCACAGGGCCATAAGCTATTTTTTATTCAATATTTTTATTACTAAAACATTTATAGAAAATATCTATTATTTACTTTTGAAGCTGACAAAAAAAGAGCTTCAAAATTCATGAGTACCACACAACCAACCAAGAATACAACAAAAACACTGCGACATACTTGGATTAATGGTGCTGCATGGCGTTGGTGCAAGAAAGCAATTGTATTAACGATTTTCTCTTTAGTAGCCAATCATTTAGCGACCCGCGATAGTTTTCCCGGTGGAGAATCATATAGATTTCCTATAGAAGGTTTTCTGTCGACTATTGTTTTATCCATTCTTGTTGGGATCATAGCTGATCTTAATTTTAAATTTTACAAGAAAAAGTATTTCTCTAAAAAAGTAGAAATTGCTACGGTCGCACGATTTATGTTCTCTACTCTAGGATATATTACAATCATGTATATTCCTGTAAACATTATTATTGATAAAACAGCCGGTGGACAGACACAGTTCTATTATTTATTAATTGGCTTACTAATTACCTTGTTGTTATGTTTTATACTCATAGGTTTATTATATGCCCAGGATGTATACGATTTATATAAGTTATCAATAAAAGATGCCGAGATTACTATAGATAGTGGTACGAAAGTAAAAAAGCTTACCTACGAAAATATTGCGTGCTTCTATAGCGAAAACAAAATTGTATATACTGTTCAGAATGATGGCACAACAATTAACACCGATTTTACATTAAATGAGCTCGAAGAAAAAATAAACGATCAATTATTTTTTAGAGCCAATCGGCAAATTATTATTCATAAAGATACTGTAGACATAATCGAAAAGATTGAAAATGGCAAGTTACGTATCCGACTAAAAGCTTTCATTAAAAACGATGCAATTGCAGAAATCAATATCAGTCGTTACAAGCGAAAAATATTTATGGATTGGTTTCAATAAAGGATATAAAAAACTACCGACTATTCAGTTCTAAATTCCGACCATTCAGTAAAAACATCATTATTTAAAGGGAGTTTCAGAGATTTTGTTCATTATTTCGTTTAGAATTTAAAATCAAAAAACAATGAACAAAATCACATTACGTCAAATATTAATTCCATTAATTACCATCGCAATCATCTGCTTTTTTTGGTTTGGACCATTTCGTATAACCATAGAAAATATCATTATTTCTATATTAATCATCATAACGAATTATATAGAATATAAAGGAAAAGCATTTTCTGAACTTGGATTTCACCGTGAAAAATTCACATTCAAAAACATTTTTGTACTTGCTCCATTAGTGGCACTAGGGCTTTTTATTTTTTATGTTTTTATATTGGTTCCGGGGATTACAAAACTCACAGGAACTCCTATAGATTATTCTGCTTTTGATCAATTAAAAGGAAATCTTCCAGCTTTTTTAATTACTTTATTATTAGTATGGGCTACAGCAGGATTTGGAGAAGAAATTATCTTTCGTGGTTATTTTATGCGACAATTTGTAAAATTCTTCGGAGAAAGCAAAGTCAGTATAGCAGTGAACATTATTTTAATTACTGGTTTTTTTGGCTTTATGCATAGTTATCAAGGAATTACTGGACAACTTGTTACTTGGATCGTGGGAGCGCTCTTAGCCCTGATATTCTACTTACGTAAATATGATTTGTGGTTTCTGATTTCCGTACACGGTTTTTTTAACACCATCGCCTTATGTTGTATTTACTTTGATTTGGTATAACGATTCCCAGTAAAACACATACATCTTTTTTGGAACTATACTTTATTATAAAAAGAAAACAAAACGAGCACTATGCCCAACTGGTTTATGACAGTTAGATGGAGTTCTTGTACCAAATTTGATTCGAAAAAATGATTGTGAAAATTACAGTGGATATATTTCGTACTGTAGGCAGTACCGTTTATACTTTACGGTTATTAATTGCCTATTCACGAAAATATTCGCTGTCATTTTATTTGTTTTTATTTAGTATATTTTGGTAATTTTCAGCACCTCTTTTAGGTTATGGGATTTCCTTTATAATTGGGTATTCAATTGCAATAACGGGGTTAATTAAAAAATAGATAAAAAACGAATTAAATCCGAAGCTATTGTTACAATCAGTACGTAGAAGAAACGGACACGAATATCTTGATTAAAAAACAAACAAATTGATAAAACGTACCGCAAAGAATCATCTAAGAACAAGTATTAAATGAAAGAACAGTTTATAGAAGAGAAAACATTTGATAGAAAAGATTTTTCGGAAATTCCACTTGAAAAAGGTGAATACGAATTATGTGTGTTTTTAAATTGTAATTTTTCAAATTCCGATTTATCTCATATCAGATTTGTTGATTGCGAATTTCACAACTGTAATCTAAGTACTGCTAATATTTTCCAAACAGGATTTCAAAATGTACTTTTCAAAGATTGTAAAATCTTAGGATTACATTTTGATAAATGTAATGATTTTGGATTCTCAATTAAAGTTGATAACTGCCAGTTAAATCATTCGTCATTTTTTAAACGAAAGCTTTCAAAAACTTTATTTAAAAAATCTAAACTTCAAGAAGTCGATTTTACTGAATGTGATTTAAGTTCAGCTATTTTTGATGATTGTAATTTACAAAACACAATATTTAATAAGACAGACCTACAAAATGCTGATTTCAGAAATTCTTTCAACTTTACAATTGACCCAGAGAACAATAAGATTAAAGGAGCGAAATTTACTTTGGAAACTATAGTAGGGCTTTTAACAAAATATAATATCAAAATAGAACCAAACTTATAAAAATAGAATAAAAACTGTTTCTAACATTATACGTAGTAAATATAGATTTCGGTACTTAACGAATGTTTAGTTCTATATTTAATCACCACCAAATCGTTGATTTGGTTTTTAAGAATAATAAATTAAAAACAATATGGGAGGAATGTTTCATCCTACTAGTATGGGAATAATTGACGGACGTATAATAGGTTTAAATAACTCAGTTGATATTACTCGATTTATTATAAACAATGGCTTAAAAGAGATAAAAATGCCTGATCATTATACATTACCTGGAACCGAGTATTATATTGGTTTTGGTACAGGTTATGAGCTTGGTCAAATAATGAGAAAATTATTAGAAAAGGATACCACATCTAAAATGCCCTTATCCAAAAAAATAGACTGTCTTTCGTTTCTACTAAAAAAACAAGAAGGCTGTAGATTAATTCTATCAACTGACTCTTTTCTAGATAATATCAAATGCTGGGATGAACTTAACATTTCAAAAACGATTGTAAATGATATCCAAAGTCTTCTAAAAGAAAATAAAGTCCAAAGAGCTGTTAACAAAATGCTTATATATCTAAAGGATAGATTTTATTTAAAAGCTTCTATAGAATTTTATCCTATTTATGAGAAGCTATTAAACCTTAGACAGGAAAAAAAGAAAAATAAAGATTTTGTTATTACCGAAGAATTAGAAAAAATAAAAATAGAAATCCAGAGTTGGATTCGTTTAAATTAAAAAAAACGAGTGGAGCACAAAAAACAAGAACCTTTGACAGTCTTTAGATAAGACTAAAATAGATGAATGAGCTACTAAATAAAATAATCGATATTCCAATAAATAGTCTAGTCTTAAACTATCTCAAAATAGACTTTTCGGATGATTTATTATATTTTAAAAACTGGGGAAAAGCCAGAACAGAATTTGATGAAGGTGGAATCGCTTTATTTGATGAATTCGGCATTAACATTCCAATTGAATACAAATATTCAATTAGCATATATAACATAATGGTAGATCCTAACACAGGAGAAATTTTTGCTTTTCATAGAGGTAGGTATTCATTATTTCTAAAATGTGACTTTGAATATTTTGGCATAACTAATTCAGATGCTTATAGAAAAGGATATACGTTTGATTGTATCACAGATATTACAGAATTGGGAAAAGAATGGGCTTTTATGGATAAGTTTGAAGATTCAGAAAGCGAAAAACTTGAAAGGACATACGAATTAATAAAAAAACGAAATGCTAACAATGTATAACGAATCAGCAAAGTCTTAGGAATTTTGCTATGCGCATGGCAGAAGGTAAATATTGATTTACTACCGCACTTTTCATAACTAATCCAATGTAACACATTTAGCACAATTACGTCAGATAAATATGAAATTTAAAATATCAGACTATCCAAGTTCTTACTTAGGAATTGAATTTAAAAAAGATGAAAAAATAATTACCGAAAAAGGGAATCTAATATACTGCGACGGAGAATATACTTTTGAGAATAAAATCGAAGCTAAAAGTTACAAAAATTGGATTGCAAAAATATTTGGAGGTAAAAGCTTAACATATAATATCTATACGGCAAAAGAGGATTTAAAAATGGCTTTATCAACCAAAGATAATTCAGAGATATTTGACATAGAAATTACTAATGACAACCCCGTTTTATTTGAGCCAAATCTGCATTTTGCAAGAACAATTGATTTAGAAATTAAATTAGAAAGAAAAGACTGGAAAAGCACACTTAATGATGGATTAAAACTTAGAACTACTGGGAATGGAAAATTATTTTTAAAAGGTTACGGAAAAATAATTGAACACGAAATAGACTCCGAAAAACCAATTTTTGTGGATGAAGATGCTTTAATTGCTTTTGAAAACAAATTAAAGATTAAAACCGTTTCTAGAGGAGTTAAGGAGTTAGTTACAAGTGGAGAAGGTTTCTTGTATGCAATATCAGGAAAGGGTAAAATCTGGATTCAAACAAGAAAAAAAGGAGAATATTCAAGTAGTGGAGGAATTGTAGACGGAATATTTAACTTTATGAAATAAAGTTGGGTTGCAGAAATATCAAAACCACATCAGCTAATGAAAAAAATGATACTTAATAGTAACTATGTATTTATAACAAAAAAATGAAACGCTTACAACCACTAATCTTATTACTACTAACAATCTTTCTTGGGTGTAAAAATTCAAGATCTGACAAACCAGAAAAAGCACTAGAAAAACCAAAAGAAGCTATCATAACAAAACCAATAGTAAGCTTTACTTTCGACGATGGAAATACATCCGATATAGCAAATTTCAAATTTGAGGAATGGAATAAAATGATTTTAACACATCTTGAAAAAGAAAATCTAAAAGCCATATTTTTTGTTACTGGAAAAAATAAATCTAGCAAAAAAGGCCAATTCTTGCTTAAAAGCTGGAATGATAATGGTCATAAAATAGCCAATCACTCCTATTCTCATCCAAATTTCAATTCTGAAAAAAATGATTCACATCTTTTTGAGAATGAACTTAGAAAAACAGATGGGATAATTTCAAACCTTAGTAATCACATTAAGCTTTTTCGATTTCCTTACTTAAAAGAAGGTAGGAGTCAAACAAAAGTTGATAGCATTAGGGACATACTTAGTAAATACAATTACCAAAATGGTTATGTAACTATAGATGCTTCTGATTGGTATGTAGATCAACGCTTAATCAAAAGAATAAAACAAATTGGACTCGAAAAAGTAGAAATGGACAGGTTTAAAAACTTTTACTTAGAACATATTTTAGAGCGAGCGAACTTTTATGAAGAGCTTTCTTACGAAATGAACGGAAGACATATCAATCACACATTATTGCTTCATCATAATCTAACGTCAGCTTTATTTTTAGGTGATCTCATTAAGAAATTTAAAAAACAAGGTTGGGAAGTTATTGATGCCGATAAAGCTTTTGAAGATGAAATATTCACAAAGATTCCTACATCCGATTTTGCAGGAGAGAGTTTGATTTATTCAATGGCTAAACAATCAAAAAAATATGATCAGATATTGCGATATCCTGCAGAAGATAGTAGATACGAAAAAAACAAAATGCATACACTCGGCCTTTAACATAGAAGAAATTACCTAAATAATGTTTATAATTCGTTATGACCAACAGAAAAGCTAAAAAACGAGGTGACATTTTGTGCTACTATCATGCATATATAAAACCTTGCACCCAATCAAAACTTAAAAAATGAAAAAAGTAATCTTATTACTCTTATGTTCCGTGTGTATTGTTTTCAACATATATTCACAATCTAAAACTCACGAATTATGGGAAAACACCGAAATAGGACCTGTAGTAGTATACTATTCTTTAGAAGAAGCTTTAAAAAACCCTGAAAAGGTTAAAGGTTTACAAATTAGAGATAAAGGGCTTGAAAAAATACCTAATGAGATTGTCAAATTAGTTAACCTTGAATATTTGCGACTACATCATAATAGATTTGAAAAAATTCCTGATTTTATTTTCAAAATGAATACAATTAAAGTTTTAGAAATTGGAGGAAACAAACTAAACGTAATACCAGAAGGAATTGGTCAAATGACACAATTAGAATATTTAGGATTAAAAGCAAATGGATTAACTACTCTCCCAAAATCAATTGGTAATTTGACTAATTTAAAACATCTTGATTTAGATTTTAATCCTCTAATAACACTCCCAGAGTCTATAAAAAATTTAACTAAACTAGAATCAATTTATTTTTCTCACGCTAAATTTTCTGATGCAGAAATAAAAAGAATCAAACAATTATTACCACATCATTTCGGTACGTAAAATTTAGTTATAACAACGAAGAACGTTTGGTAAGGAATTTGAAAAATATAATTTTAATAATGAGATTAAACTTGTATTCGAGTCACGAAATAGTAAAAACTATTACAAACTAAAATGAAAATGATTGAATATTTATACGGAGGAATGTTAGTGATATCAGTTATACTAATATATTTTGCAATAAGACATTATAATGTAACAAAAAATCTATTAACCGATGGAATAAAAACTAAAGCAAAGGTTATTGATTTAATTAAAATAACTAGCGATGATGGATACACTTACAAACCTGTATTTGAATATAAGGACAAAGCAAATAATGTAGTTACATTTAAAAGTGATGTAAGCTCTAGCCCAGCGCCATATGATATAGGAGATACAGTTAATATGGTATACGCTAAAAATAGCGATGAGAAAAAAATTATATCATTTTGGGGATTATATCGATGGACAATAATATTATTATCAATTGCTTCTCCTCTATTAATAATTGGAGGAGGATATATTTTATATTCAAGAGGGTAAAAAACGAAAACTAATACTGTGTAATGATAATTTAATACGTTTTAAAGATTCAAATTAAAAGGAACTTTTTACTGCAACACACATATAATTATATTAGTTAATTAATCAACCAAATGGTTATTGTATTTTTGGTACAGTGTAAAGCTTACTCTGAAGAAAAATTCGCTAATCTAACACCGAATATTTCCAGTAGGAAATAATAAAACCGTGTAAATATCCATTGAAATGAAAAAAATAAATAAATCACTGTTTCAAACGCCTATACTAATCAGTGTCCTTGCACTATTCTTAAATAGTTGCTTTCATACTAATGCAACAAAAAAACCTAAGGACGAAGGCGCTAAAACCATCATATACCCTAGCGATATTATTCCGTTTATGGATGAATGGACAATTCTAACAGGTGATGGTACGCGCACTGAAGAATTAGCTAATTACGAGCAAAAAGATTTCTTTTATGTTTCTAATGACGGAGAAACAGACTGGGTAGTTTATAAAACGCCAAACTCAGGTATTACATCAAAAAATTCGAGCAATACAAGAACAGAATTAGGGCAAAAAAAACATTGGATCCCTGAAACGGGTGGCAAGCTAAATGGCACCTTAAAAGTAATGCACGTTTCAACTTCTGGTGATGCCAGAGTTGCTGCATCATACTCTGTAGTCGTTGGACAAATTCACAGTGATGACGGACATGAGAACGAACCGCTAAAAATATTTTATAAAAAATTCCCTGGACACACAAAAGGATCTGTTTTTTGGAACTACGAAATCAATACAGAAGGCGATAATGGAAAAAGGTGGGATTACTCAACAGCCGTTTGGGGTAATGACATGTCTACTATTGGATCAAGTCCAACTACTTATCCTAAAGAACCTAATGAAGGGATCCAACTGGGAGAAGAATTTAGCTATGAAATAAATGTTCATAAAGGTATTATGTACCTCACTTTTACGAGTGAAGGTCATCCAACAAGGACATTTACAAAAAACTTATTAAAATCAGAATTTATCTCTAAGGAGACCATCCCTCAACAAATAACAACATTGTACGCGTCTATAGGTCGAGATGGTATAGAACGCCCAAATGCATATGCAGGCGAATTGCAATTTTTTAAACAAGGTGCATATAATCAAACTAACGGAAAGAATCCAGAAGATAATATCGTTTGGAATACTGGATCAAAAACTTATGATGGTGATATCTCAAAACAATATGCAAATGGATGCTATGCAGAGGTTTGGTTTAAGGAAGCAGCTGTAGGTTCTAGCACAGTCCCTGATAAAGAATAAGGTATTCATGAAATTAATTTTAGATTTCTTTTTGATGCAAGGCATTATTAAGAAAAAGAAAGCAAAATATTATATTTAGTGGAGTAATACCACCTGAAACATTACAGTACATTTTAGAACGTGAATTAAGGTTTGAAAAACACACAAGGAAAAGCTATTATTATTGGAGGAACTTCTGGTATTGGAAGAGGTTTAGCAGAAATACTGTTAGAAAATAGTTGGATGGTGGGTGTAACTGGTCGTAGGATCGAACTACTTAATCAAATAAAAGAAAAATCTAACAACCGAATCATAATCCAAGAACATGACATCACAGAAATAAATAGTTCGGATAAAAAAATGGAAGCTCTTTTTAACCAAATGGAAGCAGTTGATTTAGTGATTGTTTCTTCTGGTATTTCAGAATTAAATCAAAAATTGGATTGGGAAACTGAAAACAAAATAATACAAACGAATGTAAATGGGATTTCTAAAGTGTATGAATTCGTGTTTTCTAAGTTCAAAAAACAGGGCTACGGTCACCTTGTTGGAATTTCATCTATTGCCTCTTTAAGAGGTAATAGGTATTGTCCTTCGTATAGTGCATCCAAAGCTTTTCAGGTAAATTACCTCGAAGCGTTAAGATGTATTGCAAAAAATGAAAAATTAGATATACAGATTACCGATGTGCAACCTGGTTTTGTAGATACACCAATGGCCAAAGGGGATGGACTATTTTGGGTAGCTTCTGTAAAAAAAGCTTCCACTCAAATATATTCTGCTATTCTAAAAAAGAAAAGAAAAGTTTACATAACCAAAAGGTGGAGATTAATCGCTTGGGTTATGAAACTTGCTCCAAATTGGATGTTAGAAAAAATGTAAAAATACACTATCGATAGAACTACAATCCATTCAGAAAGTGAATTAATAGTTTTCTGCAAATTTTGTATTCGGTTTCTATTTGTTAAATTAAATGCTTCCAATATATTAGCAGAAAGGTATACATCAAGTAACAAACTAATATGTCAATAGCTAAAATAGGAATAGTAACTGTAAGTGATCGAGCTAATGCAGGTATTTATGAAGATATAAGTG
Source organism: Aquimarina sp. Aq107 (assembly GCF_943733665.1). Lineage (NCBI taxonomy): Bacteria > Pseudomonadati > Bacteroidota > Flavobacteriia > Flavobacteriales > Flavobacteriaceae > Aquimarina > Aquimarina sp. Aq107. The sequence goes on from NZ_OX030782.1 coordinate 3,774,277, forward strand.
GAAAAGCAATTATAAATACATTGAATGATTATCTTACTTCTCAATGGGAAGAAGTGTATAAAATAGTTCCCGATGAACAAGAAGTTATTGAACAAGCACTTATCGATTTAGTAGATCAAGAGAAATGCTGTTTAGTAATTACCACTGGTGGTACAGGTCCTGCTAAAAGAGATGTTACTCCAGAAGCTACCGAAGCAGTTTGCGATAGGATGATGCCTGGTTTTGGAGAACTAATGAGGGCGGAGTCTTTAAAGTTCGTACCAACTGCGATTCTTTCGCGACAAACTGCAGGACTCAGAAGTAGTAGTTTAATTATTAATCTCCCTGGAAAACCAAAATCAATCAGAGAATGTTTGGATGCTGTTTTTCCTGCTGTTCCATATTGTATCGATCTCATGCACGGACCATTTTTAGAGTGTAATGAAGATGTAATCAAACCATTTAGACCAAAGAAAAAATAAAAGTCTTTAGCGTAACCTGAATAAACTTAATAAATAACACTGCTAACATCATTTTATATAAGTAATAGTAATTTGGCTTCATACTCAAATCGCGATTCTCTTTTATTTTGTAAATTACTTTACGAAAAGAAATTGGTATAAATCCAAACCTAAGAACCTATTTGAACAAAATTAATCTGCCAAATGAATCCCAAAATATTTGAACCACAACAGAATTTAGTAGAATGGATCAAATGTTATTGGACATTAGAAAGTAATTTTGAAAACACCCCCATAAAGAACACCATTATTCCGGATGGTACAATGAAATTGATTTTTCATTATGGAGATACATATAAACATCACCTAAACGATAAAGAAAGTATAATTTTACCAAAATGCTTTTTAATAGGACAACTCACACGTCCCTATATTGTTGAACCACTTGGCAATACTGGTTCCTTTGTTGTTCGATTTCAACCAAACGGACTTTTACCTTTTACTAATGTAGACATAAAAGAAATTCAAAATACAGCTGTTCCATTAGATAAAATCTTCGGAAAAGATGGAGAGCAAATTGGAGAACAAATTCTAAAAGCCAATACTACATCGGAGAGGATAGAGTTAATAGAAACATTTTTATTAAAAAGATTGACTAAAAAAAACACTATTGACACTATTATAAAATCAACAATTGATACAATTTTGCAAGCTAACGGACAACTTTCGGTACACGAGCTTTCTAAACAAAACAATATTAATCGTAGACAACTAACTCGTAAATTTTCTTCGACAATTGGTTTAAGCCCCAAACAACTTTCTAAAACTGTAAGGATTCAAAATACATTAAAAACATTATTAACAAAAGAGGTTACAAGTCTTACTGATTTGGCCTACCAGAATGAATATTTTGATCAAGCACATTTTATAAAAGATTTTAAAGAATTTACAGGTCTAACACCTAAAGAATTTTACGGAGATGATTTAAAAATGTCTTTGATTTTTGACAATGAAGATTAGCCTTGTCCCATTTTTACAATTTTATATTTTAAAGTCAACCCATATTTGCATCAAGACATAACAATAAAATATAAAATAAAATGAAAAACGTAAATCCTGTAAACTGGTTCGACATTAATGTATCAAACTTAAACAACGCTAAAAACTTCTATGAAACTGTTTTTAATATCAAGCTTGTTGATTTCCCGATTGAATTTGGTAAACAATCTGGCTTCCCATTTGACCCAAAAGGTTCAAATATTACTGGAGCTCTAGTAGAAAAAGAAGATTTTGTACCCAACAGTAATAACACTATTATTTACTTTGAATCTCAAGATTGTATAACTGAAGAAAGTGTCGTAGAAAAAGCCGGAGGAAAAATCATAAGGCCCAAAATGCCAATAGGAGAATTCGGTTTTGTCTCTATTTTAATGGATATAGATGGAAATACTATTGGCTTACATTCAAGAGAATAACAATATATAAGATCGCTATATAAACCTATAATATTTTTTTAATGAAAGTTTTTGATTTTGACATAAAAAAGGGGATCTACAGTTTTGAATTTGATGAGTTGAATACGGAAAGTCATTCACATCCTGTTGTCGAATTTATAAACGCAATACATGGTAGTTTTTCCTTAGAAATAAATGGAAAAATCAAGAACAATTAAATACTACGCAAAAAGGATGCGCAATTGACTAATAAACTTGCATAAGATTTCAAATCTTATAAATGAAAGAACTAAAAAAACTACATATAACACTAAGTGAAAGAAAACGTCCAGAAGATGTTGCTCAAATGATCCTCGAAATATTGGAAGGAAAAATTTCTTCTAAAGAAAAAAATATTTTGAAAAAAGCTGCAAAAGGATCTCTTAAGAAAACTTTTTTTGGGTACACTTCTATGATGCAAGAATTTGCTACGGCAATAGGGGCTGAAAAGCAGATTAAAAAGACCATTGAAATCTTCAAACTTGATAATAATGAATCTATTGACTATAACAATGTCAACGATATCGAAAACTTTATTGAACAAGTTTCTCCAATAATTTATAAAACGGTTGGAGCAAATAACTTTCTTGCCGATAGACTTAATAAGGAACAACGAAAAGAAAAAGGTATAGATTTAAGTAAACGAAGTTATAATAAGAAATGGAGACTTTTAAAACGCTTAGAAAACAAGCTTATTAAATATAGCCGAGAAATTAAAAAAATAGAATTTCAAAAAGTTGGAAAACATGGCTTATCACATACAATAGATTTTAGCGAGTTTCAAAAAGATCCTAATTCTGCTTGCTTTATAGCATATTATAACGCTAGATGTAATCTTAGAAGTCTATTTACCAATACAAGTCAAGAAAGAGCATTTGATGAAATTTCCGAAATGCTATTGAATCGTTGTAAAGAAATAAAGACACCTTCAGTTTTAGGTATATTTAAAACTGAAACAAGAAAAGAATCAATTCCAACAACTAATTGGTGGGCAATTTCTCATATTTACTCTAGTCAAGAAGTTTTATGTAAACTCACTGATGAACAAAAAGGAAAACTATTAGGAAAATGGACTGGCATACTACAGGAAATAGCTCTTTTCCTAAATGAACTATGGATAAATAGTGATATCAATAGACAAACAATGGTTGTTAAAAGAGGAAATGACTCCACAACTTGGAATAATACCGCTGGAGCTTGGAACAAAGCGAGAGACAACTGGATGAACATTATTTATTCTTTAGGAATGGACTATATTCTTGACGAAATTTGTTTTGGAAAAGTTTTAAGATTAATGGCCGCTGATGTTGTAGCTTGGCATTTTTCAACTGGAGGAAAACTTGATCCAAATACCGAAGTATGGAATAAAATACCATTACCTTGGGAAGTATTTCAAGGTAAAGAATTATGCAATAAAGAATTAGTAATAGAATATTGTCGACAAGCAGGAATAGATCCTGAAAAATCTGGGTGGATAGCACCAAGAAAACATGGGATTGCCGAATTTAAGCCTACTCCAGAACTTGTGCACGGTGTTGTTGTTTCTAATCCTTATTTGGCAACAGTTCTTAAAAAGCATAAATATTTTTCTGGTAAAAATGTAAAAACGTTTTTTCCTGAAAGAAATTAGATAGGTTAGTTCAGTGGTAGAACGTTCGGCTCTTCTTCCGAATGGACGCAGGTTCGAGCCCTGCACCTATCTAAGTCTGATATAGCTCAGTGGTAGAGCGTCCGGCTCTTGGACCGGATGGACGTAGGTTCGAGCCCTGCTATCAGACCTAATAAATTAGTTATCATAAAACATATGAAATCATAGACTTCTATCTGTAGTCTATGATTTCATATCTAAACCTGCAAAATATCATAATACAAATGAAAAAAATACTCTTAGCAATAGTATCCGTTGGAATCTTAATTTTTATTGGTTATTGGGGAGTAGAAATGTATCGATCCACTGTAGAAACTAAAAATAATGCTGTTGTTCCAGAGAATTTTAAGATTGAACAGAAAATTCAGAATGGTGATATAATTTTTCAGACTTCAAAATCAAATCAAAGCAAAGCTATTCAATTAGCAACCAATTCGAAATATAGTCATATGGGAATGATTTATGAAAATGATGGAAAATACTTTGTTTATGAAGCAGTCCAACCCGTAAAACAAACACCTCTATCAAAATGGATTGATCGTGGAAAAGACAACCATTACGTCATTAAAAGATTGCGAAATGCTAGTAAAATATTAACTAATTCGACCATAAAAAACATGAAAAAGATAGGTTCGCAATATAACGGTAAGTCCTATGATCTATACTTTGAATGGTCCGATGATAAGATGTATTGTTCAGAACTTGTATGGAAAATATATAAAGAAGCAACAGGAATCGAAATTGGAGAACTTCAAAGACTATCTGATTTCGATTTAAGTCATAAAATTGTAAAAACCAAAATGCAAGAACGTTATGGAACAAATATACCAATGGATGAAAAAGTAATTTCACCTGCTGCCATGTTTAATTCGGACAAATTGATTACTATAGAAGAAAATTAAAAAAGAGCGATAACAATTTATACACGTATATGAGTCTTACAAATGCAAAGAGATCATATAACTCGATTTTTCCAAACAATAATTTCTTAGTAAACAGGGAGCCAAATACATTAAACTTCAGAAATAAAAGTTAAAAGATTTTTTATTACTAACCGATTGTTTAGTTTTGTCTTGTTTTAATATAACAATGGCAAGAAAAAAACAATATATAGAATCAGAAGTTATTGATAAAGCTATGAACTTATTCTGGCGTAATGGATATGAGAGTACTTCCATGCAGATGTTAGAAAAGGAAATGGGTATTAATAAATTTTCTATCTATTCGAGTTTTGGTAGTAAGCATGGCCTATTTCTAGAAAGCTTAAAAAGCTACAAAAGAAAGGTTAATAACATTTTTGAAAAATTTAAGAACTCATCTAATGGTATAGAGGATATTAAAGAATTCTTTTATGACTCTGTAAAAATTTGTCATCAACCAGGTAGTGAGAAGGGTTGTTTGGTAACGAATACCTATAACGAATTCGTTGGAAAAGAGGACGAATCAATCAATGACGAGATGACTAAATTCATGGAAGACCTTAAAGAATTGTTTATTGACAAGTTAAGTGCCGATAAGACCAAAAAACAAAATGACATTTTAAAACAAGCTAACTTTTTATTATTAGCCAAGCATGGTCTTGCTGCTGCATCTAAAGTAAATAGTAAAAAAGAAATTGAAGATTATATCGAAATGACATTTAACAATTTGTAGCATTTTTTTTAAATCATAACTAAACGATCATTTAGTTATAAAAGATAATTATATATAACAATAAAATTTAAAATCATGACAACGTTAAAAGTAAACACAATCGAATCAGCACCAGAAGAGAGTAAAGCATCTTTAGAACAATCTGTAAAAGCTTTTGGTATGTTACCAGGTCTACATGCTGTCTTAGCTTCTGCTCCAGAAGTATTGGAAGCTTATAAAACATTACACAGTGCTTTTCAAAATTCATCATTTAATGCTGAAGAACTTACGGTAGTTTGGCAAACAATTAATGTAGAACACGAATGTCATTATTGCGTTCCTGCTCATACAGGTATTGCTCATATGATGAAAGTAGACTCTGCACTAACTGAAGCTCTTAGAAATAGAACAGCTATGCCTAACGAAAAACTGCAAGTATTACACGATTTCACTCTAAAAGTAGTTCGTAACCGTGGACATGTAACACAAGAAGATTTAAATACATTTTATGCTGCTGGTTATGGAGAAAGACAAGTGTTAGAAGTTATTTTAGGACTATCACAGAAGGTAATTAGTAATTATACTAATCATATCGCCAACACACCGGTTGATGAAGCGTTTCAAAAATTTGCTTGGGAAGCACAAAAAGTGTAATGCTAAAAACAGATACGTCCAACCCTTATTATTTAAGGTTTGGACGTATCTTATTATAACATTAATTATCAATATTATCTAAGTATCCAATCAAAAATTAAAGAATTAAAATGTAACAAATACTACTTTCGATATACCAATAAATAAAACATCTCTATATTAGTATTTAGGTATCTAAAAAAAATAAATGATAAGAATTAACTGGAAAAAAGATCTTTTTTCGTCTAAGTATAGACTTCGATCTCACAACCAAAACGTAGGAGAATTCGATCAGTATTCCTTTAAGAATTTTTCAATTGGAAAATTAAATGATACCAAACTCAAATTTGAAAAGAAGGGATTTTTTAATTCAGAAACGCACATCATAGACCTGAATTTAAATCAACCTATCGGGAGTATTAAATTTAGTAACTGGGGAAGCGGAACTACTATTTCACTTAACGGGAACAACTACAGGTGGAACTATGATAATTTCTGGCATTCTAAATGGAGTATCTCTCAAAATCAAAAAAGATTAATTCATTATAACAGCTCAACAACAAGTGGTTTAATTGAATCTTCGGTTGATAGTGAATCTTTAATGTTATGCGGACTTTTTGTACATAATTATTATATACTAACCTTAGTTATCATTTCTACATTAATCATCATAATATCAACAAACTGATAAAAATGATTATTGAGAACTAAGCAATAAAGAATTTCGACTTTGCTATAAAATTTATTTTATTTTTATGGTGTTACGAAATGCTTGGATTCTCATTTTAGATAAAAAAATAATAGTTTGAGAAAATTTATTTTTGAAAAAAGAAAGTATGGATTCGAATTACTGATGGACCTACATAGATTCGAAAATAATGCAAATGTATTTTTTGAACCCAAGCCTCATACTACTGACTTTTTTGAGATTATGATTTTTGAAAAAGCAAACGGAGTCATTGAATTAAATGGACATCTTATAGAAATAGCAGATAATAGCTTTTTCTTTATCTCCCCTTTTCAGACTAAAAGCTGCAGAGTTTCTCTAAATCAACTAAAAGGATTTCATCTTGTATTTCAAAGTGATTTTTTATCTGATTTTTTTAATGATGCTCTGTTTACTTACCGATTACAGTATTTTTACAACACACAATATCCTCAATATTTATGTTTAAAAGATGCTGATTTTAATATTATAAAAATCGCTTTTAACGAAATTATCACTGAAATAAGTAATTATCAAAACGATAGTACTCACATATTACGTTCTTTACTATATTTTTCATTATCTAAGTTAAATCGATTATATTCTAATTTCTACCATATCTCTCCAGACACACAATCTAATACAGTAATTTATAGATTTAAGGCTTTGCTAGAACAGAACATTAGAAACCTACATGCAGTAGCGGATTACTGCAATCTACTTAATGTTACACGGCATCAACTTAATACGTTAGCGAAAGAATATACTAAACATACTACAAGAGAAATAATTAACAATAGATTACTTCTAGAAATAAAAACAGAATTACGTTATTCTAATAAAACTATCGCAGAAATTTCTGATGCCTTACAGTTCAGTGAGCCAAATAATTTGACTCGTTTTTTTCAAAAATTAACAGGAACAAGTCCAACAACATATAGAAAAAATTACCAAAATGATAGATTTTGATTGTAAATTGATACGGAATTTAAGCTAATTCAATCAGATATTTGCAAATAAAAAATCATGATAAAACTTTCTTCATCATTCATCTTATCCTTATGCTTTTTAGTCTCCTTCTCACAGAGCTCTAAAACAAAAATTGAAATGATCGCCTCCAACTGGAATACTACAAAAGAAGCTACTTTCGAAAAATTCGACAATAGAGAAACCCTTGTATTAAAAAAAGGAAGAATTACTGTAAAGAATCAGAAATTTACCAATGGTTCTATTGAGGTTGATGTATATGCCAACACTATTAGAAGTTTTGCAGGAATTACCTTTAGAAAGAAGGATAATACCATGGAAGAAGTTTATATGAGACTTCACAAAACAAACCAAGCAGATGCGATACAATACACTCCTATTTTTAATAATGAATCTAACTGGCAGTTATATAGAGAACACCAAGCGAACGTATTATTTAAGAATAAAGGATGGAATACACTTCGTATAGAAGTAAATAATGACCAAGCTAAAATTTTTGTAAACAATGAAAAAGTGATGAGCATTTATAACTTAAGAACAGATAATATATCAGGTGAAATTGGTTTATTTGCCCTATTCACTAACAGGTTTTCTAATTTTAGAATAACCCCAAAAGAATCTAGTGAAGTACCTGAAAAGACTAAAGAAACACCAACCGACCTCAACATTATAAAAAAATGGAAAATTACTGAGGCAAAACTATTCGATCGAAAAAATCTTAATTTTAAAAATTTTTTAAAGGAAGAATACATTACTGTTACCGCAGAAAAATCGGGGTTATTACCTATTTCCAAGTATATTAAAAAAACTTCCTCTGGCAACTTTGAACAAAATACCGAAGATTATACCATTGCCTTTACAAATGTTTATTCGGAAAAAGAAGAAACAAAACTTTTCTCATTTGATTATAGTGATACAATACTAGTTTATTTAAACGGTAAAATCATTTTTGAAGGTAAAAATGGATTTAGAACAAAAGGAGTTCAATATATGGGACACTTAGATATTAATACCAATACACTATACATGCCACTTAAAAAAGGTAATAATACAATTCATTGTGTAGTTATAGATAAAGCAAATGGTTGGGGACTTATGGGAAAATTACAATAAAATATATTGCTATAAGTCCCCAACAAACTAAATAAGGCAAATGTTCTAAAATCCTATAAATATGTAATGAATAAATATAGATCGTACTATTTAATGTGAAAAAGATCCGTTGCATATAGGATAAATATGGAGTAAGATTGTATTTTTATGATTTTCATCAATCAAACAATCAAACAATGACCCATATAGAAACACCTCATTGGAGTTTATCTAGCAAAATTTTTCTACGATTTATATTTCTATACCTTTTATTCTATATATATCCATATGGATTCGAATATATACGAGAACTAGATACCTCCGATATTTCTTTTTGGCAAGGGATCACTGTTTGGTTTGGAGAAACTTTTCTTAATTGGGAGTTTGATAGACAAAACCTTCTCAATGGTTTTGATTCTAAATATGACTATAGTAGATTTCTATTAATTACCCTGCTTTCTATAATTGGTACTATAGCTTGGATGCTCATAGACACTAAATTTAAACTTAATTATAATCAAAAATTAAAAACTCTTACCAGAACCATTCTTAGATATCATATTGGGTTAACTCTTATAATCTATGGACTATCAAAGGTTTTTATGCTTCAGTTTGGCGAGATGGATCTGGATCGATTAGAAAATACGATTGGCAATCATAATGGTATGAGTTATCTATGGACATTTATGAGTTATTCTAAATTCTATACAATGACCACTGGTTGGGTAGAAGTAATAGGTGGTATCCTTTTATTATTTAGGAGATCAACGTTTATAGGTGCTTTTATTTTATTTATAGCCATGATCAATGTAGTAATTATTGACATTGGCTATGATGTTAGAGTAAAAATGTTCGCTATTCATCTTTTATTTATGACTATTTTACTAATTAGTAATGACCTGAAAAGGATGATTAAATTTTTTATACTTAACAAGTCTACAGCTCCGATTATTGAACAACCACTGTTTACTAACCCAAAAACAAAAAAAATCGGATATATTCTTAAAGCTTGTATCTTACTATATTTTACAGTTTCTAGTTCTATAAACTTCTCTAATAGAATTAAGAGTCAGACAACAAATAGATATCCTAGTATGACAGGGTTTCACGAAGTGGAAATTCAGTTAATAAATGGTGATACCATACCTAAATCTACTAATATTCGATGGAAGAACATTTCCATTAATGGTAGTTCTTATAGACCAGAAACTTTAAAAATAATTCAAGAAGATAAAAAGCAACTTTATTTTCTCTTTGAAGCGGATACAATAAAAAAGACCATTGGCTTTCATGAATATAATGATCCAGAAAAGAAAGCAAATTCATTTACTTATGATCAATTAGATGATAACGTATTCATTTTTAAAGGTTCTTATAAGGGTGATTCTTTTTGGATTAGAACTAAAGCTAAAACATTTAAGAATTATCGATTGACAAAAAGTGGAATGCGATGGATAACTGATCTTAAAGAATAAAACTCTTCAATATTATAATACTATAAATACCTATTCCTCGAGATATAATACCTCGGTAAGAAAACTGTACCAATATATTATAACCGATACTTATATATAGGTATCTAAATTTAGAGCAATCATTGCTAATTCAGCAAAAGTTATCACCATATTCTTCTACTCTAGTTAAAAAATCAACAGTTAAATTTCTTTCGTTTTTGCCAAAAAACACCTCAAATCTCCAGTGTTTTCGTTAAAATATGTTAAAATAGTACCTTTTTATACATAGTACTGTAACGAAATACAAACATCTGCGTCTAGTAGGTATATAACAATTTAAAACAATAGAAATTATGAGAACATTAGATAGCAACCAAATCAGTAAAAAATTAAAGAATACAAACGGAAATATCTGGAACGCTAAAAGACGATACAGATAATCCACAACAATCAAAGTATTCATCAATCAATCATCAATTCAATCAAAAAACAAAACATTATGAGAACATTAGACAGTAATCAAATCAGTAAAAAATTAAAGAATACAAACGGAAATATCTGGAATGCTAAAAGACGGTATAGATAATCCACAACAATCAAAGTATTCATCAATCAATCATCAATTCAATCAAAAAACAAAACATTATGAGAACATTAGACAGTAATCAAATCAGTAAAAAATTAAAGAACACAAACGGAAATATCTGGAATGCTAAAAGACGGTATAGATAATCCATAACAATCAAAATATTCATCAATCAATCATTAATTCAATCAAAAAGCAAAATATTATGAGAGCCTTAGACAGCAATCAAATTACTAAAAAATTAAAAAATACAAATGGAAATATCTGGAACGCTAAAAGACGTTATAGGTAATTCGGAAATCTAATTATTCATCAATCAAAACTAATCATCATGAGAACTTTACAAAACATACGAAACATATCACGAAATAGTGGTACTCCGCAATATAGCAGATTCGTAAATTATATCACGCAATTCTACGATTATGAAGGAAATATTATTACTGGGAACAAACGGTACACTTACCAAGTTGAACGATAAAACTATAAACTGAATTTTGGCATAAACTCCATAATTCAGTTTTATTTTTTATATCCTCTAAACCCTACCCCCTTTTTTTAACTTTACTTCTTTTTGCCAACTATAGTCCAATGTTATTTTATAATTAACGATACTGATAACATCTGCTATCGGATCTTGTTTCATAAATTCTAAATAGTGTGGCTTTACAATATATCCACCCCAATAATCCGGTTTAGTAATTTCTTTATTTTTAAATTGAATTCTATATTTTTTCAAACGTTCCTCTAATACATTTCGAGAAACGATTACTTCACTTTGATTAGATGCCCAAGCACTTAGTTTACTCTCTTCTGGACGAGATTCGAAATATCCTTCCGACATATTTTCTAAAAGCTTCTCTGCACTCCCTAAAACTAGTATCTGACGCTTTGATTTTATCCAGTTAAACGACAAAGAAACTCTGTTATCATTTAAAATAGCTTTTCCTTTTTCGCTATTGTAGTTTGTGAAAAATATAAACCCTTCCCACGTAATTTTTTTAAGTAATACTACCCTGCTTTTAGGAAAGCCATCCAAACCTTTTGTTGATAATATCATGGCGTTCGTTTCATCTTCTGGATATGATTTATCCACTTCAAAAAACCATTTCTGGAAATGTTCTATTGGATTGTGATCATCTGATCTATACATCATTCCTTGAGTTTTATCTTTCTTCCGATATAATTGGTTAAAATAGTTACATAAATAATCACAGAAATAGAACTTAACGGCATTAGTATAGCTGCTACAATGGGTGATAGTTGTCCAGTAACAGCAAAATACAACCCTATAATATTGTACAAGAAAGATAAAATAAAACTCGACTTAATGACCCTCATTGTCTTTTTAGAAATCATTAAATACTGCGGAATTTTATCAAATTGCGAAGCATCTAAAATAGCATCACAGGCTGGAGAAAAAACATTCACATTTTCGGAAATAGCAATCCCTACATTACTTTGTGCCAAAGCACCTGCATCATTAAGGCCATCACCTATCATAATTACTTTTTGCCCTAACTCCTGCAAGGATTTAATATGATCTAATTTATCATCTGGTTTTTGGTTAAATAGTAATACCGTATTTTCCGGAAGTGTTTGCTCCAAATGTTCTCTTTCTCCTTCATTATCACCAGATAGGATAGATAGTTTATATCCACTATTAAGAATATCAAAAACATTTCTAATATTTTTTCTGTATTGATTATGAAAAATATATCTCCCTTTGTATTCATCATTCGCACTTACGTGCACATTGGTGTTTTGTGTTTCTGAAAATTGATTATTCCCAACGAAGTTTGAAGAACCTATCTTAATCGTACTTTCATCTATCTTACCTTCAATTCCTTTTCCTATGTGCTCCTGATATTCATCAAGCGTATATATATCGTGATCTTCTAATATTTTATACAATGCTCTACTTAGCGGATGATTAGATGCTCTTAGACTATTCTTAAGCAATGATTCTTCTTCAGAAGTTAACTCGATTCCTTGATACTCAATATTACTTTCAGTATTAGTTGTAATAGTTCCTGTTTTGTCAAATATTATGCTATCCATTTGAGCTAATTGCTCTATTACATCTGCATTCTTCAAATAAAATTTATTTTTTCCAAAAATCCTCAACATATTTCCCAAAGCAAAAGGTCTAGCTAGGGCTAATGCACAAGGACAAGCAATAATCAAAACAGCAGTAAAAACATTAATAGCTTTATTGATATCAATAAAGAACCAAAAAACCGTTGTGATTATAGCAATGCTCAAAATAATAACTGTGAAATATTTACTAACAGTATCTGTTAGGTTAGTAAAACCGATAGACTTATCTTTTTTAAATACATCATTACTCCATAAACTCGTAAGATAACTTTGCTCTATAGTTTTTGTCGCTTCAATTTCTATAGCTCCATATAATTGCTTGCCTCCTGCAAAGAGCTTATCACCAGATCTTTTAGGAACTGATTCGCTTTCTCCGGTTACAAAGCTATAATCGATCCTTGCCTCTCCTTTAATTAATATAGCATCTACTGGTATTAATTCTCCATTACGTATAAGCAATCTATCACCTTCTTTGATATCATACACCTGAATACCCTCTTCAGTATATTTTTTATTGTTTTTAGTATGAACTAATCTGGTAACTGCAATTGGAAAATAGGATTTATAATCTCTTTCAAAAGACAGAAAAGAATAGGTTTTCTGTTGAAAAAATTTACCTAACAATAGGAAAAACACCAACCCAGTCAAACTATCAAAAAAGCCAGTTCCCAAATCAAATATAATTTCAGAAGTGCTTCGTAGAAAAAGTACTGCAATACCCAACGCTATAGGTACATCTATATTCAATATTTTAGATTTTAGTCCTTTATATGCAGAAATAAAATAATCCTTAGCTGCATAGAAAACAACCGGTAACGAGAAGGCAAACATTAGCCAACGGAATACCTGTTTATACTGTTCTAACCAATATTCTGATACCTCAAAATACTCAGGAAAGGATAAAAACATAACATTACCAAATGCAAATCCAGCAATCCCTAACTTGTATATTAAACTTCTGACATTCTTCTTTTTACCTTCTGAATAATCATCCAGGCTGATATATGGTTCATAACCAATTGAATTAAGAAGTATGACAACTTTTTTTAGGGATGATTTTTCTTTATTAAAGGTGATCCGAACTGTCTTCTTTAGAAAATTGACCTGTGAATTAATAATAGAAGGTTCTAGTTTATGTAAATTCTCTAAAACCCAAATACAAGAACTACAATGTATATCAGGAATATAAAGCGTACTAATTACTGTAGTATCATCACTAAACTCTATTAATCTTTCTGCAATAGAAGACGCATCGAGATAATCATATTTTTTTTCAATCTCTTTAGGAATATTACCAGGTGCGGATTGCAGATCATAATAACAATCTAAATTATTACTCGAAAAAATATCATATACCGTCTTACAGCCATTGCAGCAGAATGTTTTCTGATCATATGTAATTCCTAATCCATCACAATCGTTTCCACAATGATAACATGTAGATTCTATCATAAGTATCTAATTTGAGATACAAAAATCAAAAAGACCGTATGCATATACTATGATAAAAGTCATAGTTTTAGGCCTAGTGATGATTTAGTTTTGGCATATCAACATAACACTACTGATTATGAAAAATATTTTATTACCAACAGATTTTTCGGACAATTCTTGGAACGCTATTGATTATGCTACAGAACTATTTAAGGATGAAGACTGTACTTTTTTTTTACTAAATATATATAGTCAGATTATTTATGAATCAATACACGTTTCTGATATCCCTTCTAAACGTAGTATTGAAAATACTGTGAAAACAAATGCTATAACCAATCTAGAGCACGTAAAAAAAACCTTTATACATACCAGTCCCAATCAAAAACATCAATTCGAAATCATAGCCTTATTTGGATCCTTAATAGAAGCTGTAGAAGAGGTTGTGAAATCTAAAAAAATAGATCTCATTGTTATGGGAACTAAAGGCGCAACGGGGACAAAAGAAGTATTTATGGGTAGTAATACGGTTCGGGTTATCAATACTATCAAAAGTTGTCCAGTATTAGCCATTCCTAAAAATTTTACACTTATTTCTAAACCATCAGAAATTACATTCGCCACAGATTTTACTCATTTTTATAGTAAAGAAGAACTTCAGCCCATAATAGAGTTCGCAAAATCTTTTGATGCGATTATTAGAATTGTTTATATACAGCAACAAGAAGGTTCCTTAACAGAGGAGCAAAAGTTCAATCTTAGTATGCTTCAAAAATATTTTAAAGACATTACCTATTACCAACATAGCTTGACAAAAAGTGAATCCATTTCAAAATCAATAAAAGTATTCACTAAAGAGCTAGATGTCTATCTACTTGCTATGCTAAATTACGCTCATGGCTTTATGGATAAGCTTACGAGAGAACCTGTAATAAAAAAAATGGCATTCCATACACAAATACCTTTATTAGTAATTCCTGAATCAGGCATGAGTACAGCCTATAGCAAAACAATAAAAAAGACCTCTAAACTAGAAGGAATAGAATAGTTTAATAAACTATTTATTTGGTAGAAATTAATGATTATTAACACCAACGATGTAGTAATAATTTACCTCTCTACATAAACGAGAAGGAATTTATTTAAACCTCTAAAAATCAAATAAACAAACCCTTTTCTATTCGTTTAAAGAAATAGATAACTGACAAAAGTCATAGTTTCTAAACCTGCTCTTTTCTAGCTTTGAGTTAACAAATAACAACACTAATAGTTAGGATAATGAGAAAAATATTAATCCCTACAGATTTTTCAGAAAATGCAATGAATGCGATTCGATATGCAGTCGAGCTATTTAAGTATGAAAAAAGTGAATTTTTAATCTTTCATGCCTATGCAGATGAAGTATATGATCATAACAAACTAGCTTCTCGTTTGGATTTAGAAGAATTGAAAAAAAAGACACTCGATAATTCTGATTCAACATTAGCCAAAATACTATTTGAACTGCAGATGATTTCTCCAAACCCAAGACATACTTATAAAACTTTATCAATTTTTGGAACACTCATCGATGAAGCTAATGAACTCGTGGAACAAGAAAATATCGATATCATTATTATGGGTACCAAAGGCAAAACAGATGATCGTGACATCACCTTTGGGAGTAACACTTTACAAGTACTTAAATATGTAAAAAGCCCCGTATTAGTAATACCTGAAGTTTGTAAATACGAGCAACCAAGAAACATTCTCTTCCCAACGGATTATATGTTACCCTATAAAAGACGAGAATTAAAACTACTTAGCACATTGACTAAAAGTTTTAGATCTACAATTAATTTTTTGCACGTATCTAAGTATGAGAAACTATCTATTAGACAAGAAGATAATAAAGAATTTATAAGAGAAAGCTTACCAGATACGGAGGTGTTATTTCATACTGTCGATGACAAAAATATTACTAAGGCTATTAATTTATTTATTAAAGAAAATAAAATCAACCTATTAGTAATGGTAAACTCCAGACATTCATACCTGGAATGTGTATTATATCAATCCACTATCGACAAGATCGGATTACACATAAAAATACCTTTTCTAACCTTGCAAAATTTACAACGAAATTAAAACAATTGAATTATGAAACGGATTCTATTACCAACTGATTTTTCTGATAACGCATATAATGCGATACGATATGCCATGCAATTTTTCAGAAATGAAGAATGCACATTTTATCTACTTCACACCTTTACACCAGCATCGTATACTATTGGATATCTTATAGAAAATCCAATGCCATATGGATTGGAAGATATCGCAATGATGAACTCTAATAAAGAGATCGAACATATTGAAACTAAAGCAAAAGAGGAGTTCAATAATCCAAAACATAGTTTTGAAAGAATTTCTGCTTTCAATATGTTAATCAATGAGATTAAAGATACTGTAGATCGCTATGATATTGATTTAATAGTAATGGGAACCAAGGGGACAACAGGGGCCAAAGAGATATTTATAGGAACTCATACCATGTATACCATCAAAAATGTAACATGTCCTGTATTAGCAGTACCTTCTGGTTTCGAATTTGAAGAACCAAAAGAAATTCTGTTCCCTACAGATTATTACCTTAGTCCAACTAACAAATATATTCCTTTTATAAAAGAGATATGCAATAACCACACTTCAAGACTCCATGTACTTAATGCATATTATGGGATTCCTTTAAATCAAAATCAAGAAAATATAAAAGATTTTATAGATACCTATTTTACAGACAATGCACATATTTTTCATATTTCCGATGGTATGGATGTTATAGAAGCAATTGAAGATTTCCAAAAAATGAATATCATAAATATGCTAGTTATGGTGCATAACAAGCATTCCTTTTTTGAGAACTTATTGTTTAAACCTGTTATCAATCAAATTGCACATCACGCAAATATCCCTTTTTTAATAATTCCTTCAGAAAAAAGAATAGGAACAGATAAAAAAAATAGCCAAAACAGAAAAAAGGAGAATCAAGATATGGTTGTAGAATAATCCGACCATTAACAATATTATTTAGAACAATGAAAAAAGTATTAGTTACAACTGATTTTTCTAAAAAAGCTTGGAATGCTCTTGTATATGCAACTGAATTATACAAGAGCATTCCCTGTGAGTTTTACATTCTTAATACATATGATCTTAATGCAGCTCAACTAGTAACTACAGTAAGTTCGCAAAGAGTAGGTCATTTCTATACGTCTATTAAGATCAATTCGCAAGAACGATTAAAAACAATTTTAAAAGACATAAAAGACCTCTCAATTTCTAAAAATCATACACTTCAAACAGTTTCTAAACCTGGTATATTGGCCAAAGTTTTAGAACAAATGACTGCACAGTATAAATTTGATATCATCCTGATGGGCTCCAGAGCAATTATAAGTTCAAAGCATTTTTTTATAGGTAGTAATATTAACCAGACATTAGAAAGTGAATTTAATTGTCCCATACTTATAATCCCAGAAGGCGCTAATTTTAACGGAATCAAAAACATTGCATTTGCTACAAATTTTGAAAGAATATATTATAAATCAGAAATAAAGCCAATAGTTGATTTAGCAAAAAATAATAACGCTACTGTAGAAATGATCCACGTACATGATCAATCAAAGCTAAATACTGTACAACATTATAACACCAATACTCTCGAAGGTTTTTTTAAAAATGTAAACTTCAATTTTCAGGTAATACCGAAATCTTCTAATGTAGAAAATGGGATCCAATCTTTTATAGAAAACCTAGAAATAGATCTATTAGCAATGATTATCTATAAACATAATTTTATGGAACGCTTAACCAGAGAATCAGTTGTCAAAAAAATTACATCACACACTAAAATTCCCATTTTAGTCATTCCTGCCGATCATATATAATCATCGAAATATGTATTTGGATAACTAAGTCATAAATTGATTTTATATTTCACCCCAAGTATGAGAATTGTCATAGTATTCTGAGTGTTTTAGAAATACTTTTATCGTAGATCTATAAAACAAAAAAAGATGAAAAGAATACTTGTTCCCACAGATTTTTCAAACAATGCATACAGTGCTCTTTTTTATGCTACAAGATTATTTCAGAATCAGCCTTGTCAATTTTATATACTAAATACTTTCGAAGTTAACACACCACTACTTACTGGAAGAATTGATACTAGCAAAGGAGATGATTTATATCAAGAGTTAAGCACTAAGTCCAGTGACTCCCTAGCAACAACATTCCATTCAATTGTAAGAGATTCCGAAGATTTTAAACATACTTTCGAAACGATCTCTATTTCAAAAGGTTTGACTGAAACCATTAATAAAACGATCAAAAATAAAGACATTGATTTAGTAGTTATGGGTACAAAAGGCGTTACAAATACTACTACTCTTTTTATGGGAAGTAACACCGTAAAGGTGATACAACAAATAAAAAAATGCCCTGTTTTAATTGTTCCCAATGAGTTTGATTTCCAAAAACCCTTGGACATCGCTTTCCCTACTGATTTTAAACGGTTTTATCTAGAAAAAGAAATAAGGCCTTTATTAGGTATTGTGTCCTTATTTAATTCTAATCTGCGAATTTTTCATATCAATGAAGAAAATAAATTAGACGACATACAAGAATACAACTATAACATGTTAAAGAAACATCTTATAAATTTTACGCACAGTATTCATTGGATTTCTAAAACCGGGCAAAAAACTACATTAATCAATGATTTTATTGATGAATTTGATATCAATTTAGTCATTATGATTAATTATAAACATAGTTTAATAGAAAACATAACTCACGAACCGGTTATCAAAAAAATAGGGTTCCATCCATCTGTCCCGTTTTTAGTAATCCCTGATATGATCTGACAAATGTCATAGTTTTTAGCTAAAGTAGCTTATATATTTATCTCATTAATCTTTAAAAACTTATCTAATGAAAAAGAAAATTTTATTACCAACAGATTTTTCTAAAAACGCTTGGAACGCGATAAGTTATGCAATTGAATTATATAAAAATGAAGAATGTGATTTTTACATTCTCAATGTTTTTAATGCTACGGGATACGCCTTAGAAAGTATGATGATTCCAGAACCTGGAGAAAAGATCTATGAAGAAGCAAAGGAGAAATCAGAAAAGGGATTAGAAAAAATATTAAAACGTCTTTCTTTTAGAGATGATTCTTCTAATCACAAGTTTATTATGATCTCTCAATTTAATAGTTTGCTCGATGGTATAAAAAACTATCGTGGACAAACAAGATATCGAAATGATCATTATGGGAACTAAAGGAGCTACAAATGCTAGTGATATAATTTATGGTAGTAACACTGTTTTGGTCATGGAAAAAATAAGAACCTGTCCTGTAATGGCAATCCCAGAAGATGTGCTCTATACGGAACCAAAAGAGATTGTGTTTCCTACTGATTATAAAATGCAGGTAAAACGTAGAGAACTACAATATCTAATAGAAATTGCTAAAATTAGCAATGCAGCTATACGCTTTTTACATGTTTCTAAAGAAGACTCCTTGGATGAAGAGCAATTAAACAATCAAAACTTATTAAAAGAGTATTTTGAACATATCCCTCATACATTTCACACGCTACATAATGTAGATGTAAAAGGAGGACTCAGTGCTTTTGTAGAAAGTAGAAATAGTGATCTGATTACTTTTATAAACAGGAAACATTCTTTCTTCGGAAGTATATTTTCTAGACCTATGGTCAAAAATTTAGGATACTATTCTAAAGTACCAGTACTAGCGTTACACGATATTAAAAATTAACACCCAACAATTATGAAAAACGTAGGAATATGGATGGATAAGGAAAAAGCTTATATCATCAACGTAAAAGAAAATAACGAAGAAATGACAACAATTTTTTCTGAAATAGAAGATTATCGAATTCATGGAGGTTCTGGAACTAGAATGAAAGGTGGACCACAAGATGTTGTTCAGGACAGCAAATTCTTAGAACGCGAAAAACATCAATTCAAATCTTATTTTAAAAAGATCATTCCTCTTATTAAGAACTCTGATACTATAGTGATTTATGGACCCGCCGAAGCTGGTGAAAAATTCAAAAAAGAAATAGATGAAAATTATAGAGACCTCAGCAAAAAGGTAAAAGCTGTTCTTAAATCAGATAGCTTGACTGAGAACCAAACCAAAGCTTTGATAAGAGATTATTTTAAAAAAAATAAAGCAAAGTATAATACAATTAAGGAATTCTAATAACTCATGTCTTTTTTCACTTAAATTTAAGACCTATGAATACGCTAAATAAAGTATACTTAACAATTATAGTTATAATTTTAACCAGTTGCTCATCCAGCGAACTTGTAGAAGTTTGGAAAAATCCAGATATAGATAGTTTTGAAGCTAATAAAGTATTGGTGATAGGAATTACCTCTGACATTGATGCACGAAAGGTATTCGAAAAGAAACTTACCGCTTCACTTAAGAAAAACGGTGTCAAATCAGAAAAAAGCATTGATTTCTTTGAAAAATCATTCACCAATTCGCCAAAAACCGAAAAAGAACTACTAGCTATGGAAAGTAAACTTCTGGAAGCAGGTTTTGATGCTATCCTATTATCAAAAGTAGTTGCTATAGAGGATAAAGTAACGGTAGTAAATGCCTACCGAAATATGGATAAAGATTTTAGAAACTTTAAAGATGATTATTATCAAAACCAAAGTATCTATTATGAAAATGACTACTACGAGGAATATGAAATTTATCACGCAGAAACCTCCTTATATTGTATCTGTCCAGATAAAGAAAGAGAATTAATCTGGAAAGGATCTATTGATATTACAGAACCAGAAAACATAAAAAAAGCGACCGGAGATTATATAAAAGTGTTGATTTGGGCGCTTAAAGGTCAAAAATTATTAATAGTTGAAGATGAAATCACCAATGAAGATATTGATCTATAGTGCTAAAGATTTTGAAATTCCATTTCTTGAAAAAGCAAATAAGAATGTTTACCAAATAAAATACATTCCGGAAAGATTAACTTCTAAAACAGCTATGATGGCTTTAGGATTTGATGTGATTTCTATTTTTTCTGCAGATGATGGTACTTCCAAAACATTAGAGTTATTAAAAGAGTTTGGAATTAAACATATTACTTTAAGATCCGCCGGTTATGATAACATTCATTTAAAAACAGCAAAAAAACTGGGTATTAAAGTTGCCAATACTCCAGATTACTCACCTAACGCGATTGCAGAACATGCGATCGCTCTATTATTAGCATTAAATCGCAAACTGATGATCTCAAACCAACAGTTCCTTAATTATAATTTTTCTCTTAGTAATTTAATTGGGTTTGATCTCTATAATAAAACTGTTGGTATTATAGGAACCGGAAGAATTGGAAAAATAATTGCAACTATTTTAGTTGGATTTGGATGCAAAGTAATCGCGACTGATACTAATGAGGATAGTTGCTTTGCAAAAAAAAATAACATTCAATATGTATCATTAGAAGATTTATGTCAAAAATCGGATGTTATTATGCTAAGTGTACCTCTTAATTCTACAACTAATTATATGATTAATACAGCTCTTATTAAACTCATGAAAAGAGAGGTCTATATTATAAATATTGCTAGAGGCGCGATAGTAAAAACATTAGACTTAATAGAAGCTCTAAAATGGGATAGAATTGCTGCTTATGCCGCTGATGTATATGAATATGAGCACAATTTATTTTTCTATAATCATTCTAACGATAAACCAGATGACTCCTTATTACAACAGCTTATAGACTTACCTAATGTTTTAATGACGCCACATCAGGCATTTGCAACTACAGAAGCATTAACTAACATTGCAGAAACGACTTTTTATAATATTGACTGTTGGCAGCAGAATAAGGTTTCTAAGAATGAGCTTTTTTATAATTAGTGAGGTAACTTATCTTTTATCAAACCGTATAAAAATGTTCCTAAAATTGAGGCCAAGATCACTATAATAATTGGTAGATAACCAGCACCCATCAAAACAAACATTGGACCTGGACAAGCTCCTGCAAGTGCCCATCCTAAACCAAAAATAATACCACCAAACATATAACGGAAAAAACTTCTTTCTTTGGATGAAATGACAATTTGATTTCCCGAAAAAGACTTTATCTTTTTTCTTTTAATAATTTGAACTACTATAATACCAAGTCCAATAGCTGATCCTATAATTCCATACATATGAAATGATGCAAACTGAAACATTTCATAAATTCTAAACCAAGAAGCCGCTTCGGACTTAAAAAGAACAATTCCGAAAAAAACACCAATAATTAAATATATAATTGTGCGCATCTGTTTAAAATATTAAAGGGAATATTATATGTACCATGATCAAACCTCCTATAAAAAAACCGATAACAGCAATTAGAGAAGGTACTTGTAAATCACTCAATCCAGAAATAGCGTGACCAGAAGTACAACCACCAGCATAACGAGTACCAAAACCAACTAAGATCCCTCCAATAATTAGGATCAGTAAACTTTTGAAATCTAAAAAGGCCCCATCAGAAAATAGTAGAGCAGGCATGTAACTCTCTCCTGCATCTAAAAAACCTTTGGAAATAAGATCGCTCTTAACTTCTGAATTTAAATGAATTTCTGTGTCAACCGATAAATAATTATTGGCTATAAAACCTCCTAAGATCATACCGGCAACAACAACTAAATTCCAGCGCTGTGCTTTCCAATCAAATCTAAAAAAACCTGCAACTTTTCCTGCTCCACAAACAGTACAAATTGTTCTTAGGTTTGATGACATTCCTAATTTTTTTCCTGTTATAAGCAGTAAAACCATAACCACGGTAATTAATGGACCTGAAACATACCAAGGCCAAGGTTGAAATATCCAATTCATTGTACAATTCAATTTTATACAAACAACTCAAATCATATCTAAAAAGTCAGTAACCTTTGTTACACTGGATAGATCTTTTTGCTTATTTACTAAAAAAATCAGAAAAACTTTGGTAGAAAACGGCTTGTAGTTTTCTTATATGCTTCATACTCTGAAAAAAAGCCAAGTAGTTTCTTTTCTTCGTATTTTGATTTAAAATAAAAAAGCACGAAAATAAAAGTAGTTATCATCAATTTAAAAATAGATCCTATATAAAACCCATACCCGAATGCAATGCCTAATATCCCTGTATAAATAGGATGTCTCATAAATTTATAAAGACCTGTCTTAATCAATTTTGAATTTAATTTTGGTGTTGGAAAAGGTGATAGGTTTTTATTTAACTGTACTAAAGAAACTAACACAATTAAAATGCCCATAATAAGTATAAACAAACCTGTTTTATCTAGAAATGGTAACCAACTTACACTTACTATTTTTAGATCAATTATGTATACTAAAAAGAGTACAAACTGGATAAAAACGAAAAGAAAATCCTTGTTTTCTAATTTCATAATTTAAAAATATAGAATAGTATCTAAAAAAAACCTGCCATTTAAGTATATGGCAGGTTTGTAAGCAACATTATTAATCAAGTTTAGTTCTTTACTTTACAGGTATTTAAACCTACAAGTGAATATAAAGGGCAAAAACTAACAAAACCAGTCACAGCAAATATTCCTGCTAATCCCAATAAAACATATGCCACTGTACCCTGAATAATATTAAAATAATAAAGTAACGCAATTGTAACAGCAACAATCAATCTCAGAATACGATCGGTATTTCCCATGTTCTTTTTCATAGTTTATAATATAAAATTAGATTTTAAAGAATTCAATAAGAAGAATTATTATGGTTGTAATGCTTATGCATAATAAACAGACAATTAAAAATTTAATCCCCTTACGTATTTTCATCCTCAATATTTTGAGTTATTGATGAACAAATTTATCTTAGAAGAAGAATAAAAACTGTGACAAATGTTACAACTAAGTATATTTTATGATGACCATTCAAAACTTAAGATCAGAACTGGGTAATATCGATATCTACTTATTAGATCAATTATTAAAAGATAGGTATTCATCACAAGATAAGATCTTGGATGCTGGATGTGGCAGTGGTAGAAACATACATTGGTTCTATAAAAATAAGTTTAATATCTATGGAGTAGATCGAGATGTAGAACAGATCAAATATATAAAAAGTATATATCCTGATTGGGATACTAAATTTGGTGTATCCTCTTTAGAAACACTCAAATATGAGGATGATTTTTTTGATCATATTATTTGCAGCGCTGTGCTACATTTTGCTTCTGGTACAGATCACTTTACAGCTATGTTTTCAGAACTTATACGTGTCTTGAAACCAACAGGAACTCTATTTATAAGAATGACATCTAACATTGGAATAAAAGACAACATATCGCATATAAATGAAGGTGTATATCGGTTAGGAGATGAGTCGGATCGATTTTTACTTACTCCAGAGTTACTCACTTCTATTATGAATGATCATAAATTGTCATTTTTAGAACCTCTAAAATCTACCAATGTACACGATCTAAGATCCATGTCTACATTAGTACTTCAGAAAAATAATTAAACACATCTAAGTCGAGGCAATTAATTCAATAGCGCCTTGTTTTAAAAATATATGCCCTTCTTGTTCTAACTTTTTTAGTAATCGAGATATCACCTCTCTAGAAGATCCTAGATCATGGGCTATGTGTTGATGTGTTGTATTAAGGATATTTCGACCTTTTAACTTAGCTTCTTTTTTTAAATACTCTAACAACCTTTTATCTTTATTAGAAAATGTCAAAATTTCTATAACATCTAATAATTCTTCAAATTTAAGATTAAAGAGGTCATATATAAACTCATTCCATTTTGGATATTTTTTTGCAATTGCTAATGCCTTATCTGCTGGTATGACTACCACCTCAGAATCTTCTTCGATCACCGCTTTTACCTGACTTTCCTGATTACGTATTAAAGTAGTAACTGACATTACACAACTTTCTCCTGGCTGTATGTAATACAATAAAACCTCGTTTCCGTTAATTGGTTCTTCTTTAAATACTTTTGCTAAACCTGATATCAATAGTGGGATGACTTTAATATATGCACCTTGTCTAAGAATAACCGTGCCTGCATCAAATTTATGAATACTACTAATTTCTACAAGCTCTTTCTTTAAATCTGGCATTGTAGTTAATTTTGGAAAATAAGTATCTAAAGCTTCAGAAATCAATGGTTTTTATTTTTTACTAATTTAATCAATAATTGATTCTGTATTATATCATTTTTCTGAATACGCACTCCAAGCTTTATATCCTCCCTTGAAGTCATATATCTTATTAAAACCTAGTGTAACCAATAATTTAGCAGCCCTATGACTTCTCCAACCAGAATAACAATAGATGAATACTGGTTTTTCTTTATTTAATTTTTGAAATTCTAAAGCAAATTTCTCTCTATCTTCAAAACTAATATTAATTGCGTCATCAATATAACCTTCAGTATATTCTTTAATAGTCCTTATATCGATAAGTTGCACATCCTTATTTATCGCTTGATCGACTAGCGTATTGATATCGATAATGTTAATTTTATTATTCTCTTTTATGGCATTAGGCTTTTCAGTTTTAAAATTTTGCTGCGAAAAACCTACCGAAACAGATAATAGTAACATTAAATGAATAATATACGATACCTCGTTAAATTTTGTCATTGATTTCCCAAACATTTTTGTAAACATACCATCAAGATAAGAGAATCACAGTAACAATAGTCACTTAATTTTTTAAAGATCTAAAACCGTAATGCTATTTCGATGTAATTGTATCTTTCCTTCTATTTCTAATTTTTTCAATAATCTAGATATTACAACTCTAGAAGTATGTAAATCATATGCGATTTCTTGATGTGTATTGTGCAATATATTATCCTTATTAACTTTCGCTTTATCATTCAAGTATTTTAAGAGCCTCTTATCCATTTTAAGAAAAGCTATACTATCTATTGTCTCAATTGCTTCCATCAATCTTTTATGATAACTTTCGAAAACGAAGTTTCTCCACGAAGTATATTTTTTCGTCCATTCTTCCATTTTGCTTACAGGAATCATAACAAGTTTAGAATCCATCTCAGCAATTGCCTTGATTTCACTTTTATGATGACCGATACAGCAAGATAATGTCATGGCACACGTATCTCCTTTTTCTAAAAAGTATAGTAATAACTCATCCCCTTCTTTATCTTCTCTTAATATTTTAATAGCTCCATGAATGATTAATGGCATTGATTTGATATAACTACCTGGTTTTATTAAGGCTGCTCCTTCTGTAACTTCTTTAATGGTAGAAACGTTATTAATCTCTTCTAAAAGCTCATTTTCAAAAAGGTGTGCATAATTATTCTTAAGTTCCTGAATCATTCTTCTAATTACTGCTATTTCTAATTCTTTGCGTACAATTCTAATTGTTGTTTTGCTTCTTGATAGCCTAACTCAAAAATCTGATCCAAATTAGTACTACTAAAAATCCCGTGACTTGTAAGTTTTTTCGGTTGAATCACTAAGTCACATTCTTCAAATTTTGTTTCAGAATTAGGCATGGCTCTTAAATAATATGCTCGTTGCATCACATTATACGCATGCTTAAAATCTGTTAACTTAGGTTTTCTAATTGGAGTAACATCAATCCCAATGATCATATCACATTGTTTTTTTATTGGCATGATCGGAAAATTATCTAAAATCCCACCATCAGAATATAACTGATCTCCAATCTGTATTGGAGAAAACACCCCCGGAAAAGCAGCTGAAGCTAGTATGGGTTTAATCAACTCTCCCTCATTAAAAACCATTACAGTTCCTGTAAGAAGATTGGTAGCAGTCACAAAAAGTTTTTTCTCTAGGCTTTCAAAAGAATTATCATCAAAATAATTTATCAGATCATCATAGAATTTTTCAGAATCTAGAAAACCTGCCTTTCTTCTGGTAAATCGATTAAACTTAAACAAGGGAGTTTTACTAAAAAAATCTTTTATTTTTTCAATAGAGTGTCCTGCTGCATATAATGATCCTACAATAGCTCCTGCACTGGTTCCAGAAACAAAGTTAGGATGCAAACCTGCTTCTTCAATAGCTTTTATTGCTCCAATATGTGCAACTCCTTTAAAACCTCCTCCAGAAAGTACAAGACCTACATTTTTTACGTCTTTCATCTTTAGATATTTTAAAGAACTGGGCTAAAAATTTTAGCCAATCCTTCTTTTAGTTTTTCAATCCACGGTCTATTGACAAAAGTACTATAGTTTAGCTGAACACTTTGTTTACAATCACTTAAAAAATCATTTTTTAATTCTACAGCAAAAGTATCATCATATATTATCACATTCACTTCATAATTTTGTTCAAAACTTCTGATATCAAGATTAGTAGTACCTACTGAAGAGACTGTATCATCTGCAACTATTGTTTTACTGTGCAAAAAGCCATTAGAAAATAAGTATATTTTAACACCTGCTTCCATCAATCCTTCAAAATAGGATCGTACACACCATCTAACAATTATGTTATCAGAAACTTCCGAAAGCAGTAACCTCACTTCTACTCCGCTCAGCGCTGCAACTTTTAATGCTTCTAATATCGCTTCTCCAGGAATGATATACGGATTGGCTATATACACATAATCTTTAGCTTCATTTATTAGAGAAAAATACATTTGTTGGGTAGAAGAAAAATCCTCATCTGGACCACTGTGAACAGTTTGAGCTGTCATATCTCCTACATCTTCGTAATTAGAGAAATAAGAAGATTGCAAAATGCTTTCATTATTACTAACAAGATACCAATCCATTGCAAAAATAGCTTGTAAGCTATGTATTATTGGCCCTTCTAATTGTAAATGCATATCGTTCCACATTCCCAAATCAGAATCTCCTGTAACATATTTATCAGAAACATTAATACCACCTGTAAACGCTATTTTATTATCAATTACAATAATTTTTCGATGATTACGGTAATTTAATGATGAGAGAAATTTACCGAATTTGATTGGCAAAAACCCATATATTTCAACACCTATATCTTCAAGCTTTTTGATATACTTTTTACTTAGTGATAAACTTCCGATACCATCATATAAAATGCGTATCTGAACACCTTCTTTTACCTTCTGCTCAAAAAGCTCAAAAAGCCCTTCTGCCAATATACCATTCTCAAAAATATAATATTGTAGATGAATAAAATGTTCCGCTTTTTTTAAGCTTTCGAATATCGCGCGGAACGTAGCATTTCCATTTTTAAGAAGTTTTAATTTATTACCCGCACTTGGTGAAAAACCACAATTTTTAGTAATAAGCTCAATTAGTTTTTGATGCTCCAGATACTCAGTTTTCTTTATCTGTTTATAATAGCTTTCTGCTTTCTCTAAATAGGTATTAATTTCATCAGTTCGTTTTAATTGAAATAGCTTGTTTTTTCTTCGGTTTCTGCCTAATAATAAATAAAATAACATTCCTCCAACCGGAATTGTAAAAATAGCTAGTATCCAAGCTAATGTCTTAGTAGGTCGCATCCCATAAAGTATGAGCCTAATAACAATTACTAATCCTGCCAAAAAATATATGATAAGAAAAGTAATGTATATCATTTGCTAATATTTTATAAAATCAATTATGTAGAATAAGCAACGGCACTCTGGTACCGTAGCTAATTTTAGAAGTTTCTGAACCGTAAAAAAAACGTTCCATAAAAGTTTCCTTTTTAATAAACATAGCATTCATATCTACATGCATTATTTGAACAAAACTATCTATAGCTAGTACACTAGGAACATTAGTAATTGAATGAAAGGTATGATTAATATTTTTAAAAAAATCTTTTAATTCTTTCTTATCCTCAAACTCTGCAATAGTTACAATATCATCTTCTTTTATTTTAAGAATTCTTAAAGACGAATTATGCTTAGATAAAGTATCTATAAGAGGTTCTATTCCTTTGGCATTAAAATGGTCATTATCATCGATAGTGTATAATACAGTTTTTAAATTTTCAAAAAGATATCCTTGGGGAATCACAAGAACAGGACAATCTATCTTACGAATAACATTCAGCGTATTACTCCCAAAAACAACCTCTCTCGCTCCAGTAGCTCCATTAGTTCCCATGATAATCAAGTCGATTTTTTTAGCTTTTACAGCTTGTTTAATCGCATCGGTAAAAATATCATAGTCGGTAATTGCCCGAAACGTGTAATTCTGATTTGCAGTGTCTTTCTTAAGTTCTTCTATGAGTTCAACGAGCTTTTGTTTTGATGTATTCACTACAGATTGATGAACAGAGGCGTTCATCGGAGCCGTCATAAGATCATCCGTCATGTATACAGAAGCTTTCTGTACGTTTAGGATATAAAAAGTACATAACTCGTTATTAAAAAACTGCATAGCATAATTAATAGCATTTCTTGAGTTCTCTGAAAAGTCGGTAGGAAGCAGGATATTTTTCATCTTCAAAAGTTTTTATATTCTAAAAGTAGCTGAGATTTTCTTGAAGAACTATGATAATTATCATCGTTAACAAAAAGACTATTTGTTAATTTTGTTTAAACATTTATAAAAAAAATTAAACGTTTTTGTATCTTTATAAAAACTTCTTTTTTAAATTTTTATAGCTAACACCCTATGCTTTTAGAAACTACATATAGAAATAAAAAAAACAAAGCCCTTATAAATAATTTGGTAGGAAAACCATTTTCTATATTAAATGCCTTTAAACTCAAAGGTATTGGTTCAAAACGCATGATTATAGAAGATGTTAGTCCAAACTTAAAAGGTATTATCAACAGCGTCTCTGATGTCAATTACGGTAGTATCGAATTAAGACCTAATGGAATTTTAATAGCTATTAATAAAGGGCTACAAAATTTTACTTGGGTAATTCCCTATTATCAATTTTACCTTTATAATACGAATGGAATAAGTATTCATGCGCAAGGAAGATTTGTCCATTTTAGAAATAATCGAACACATCAAGAAAACACTCCTTTTTTAAAAAAAATGGTCCGTTTAAAAGTAGAATATGATCAACGATTTCCGCACGTTGATTCTATTTAAAATAAAAGAACTATAAAACTCCAATTCATTTCAAATCTTATTGTGCAAAAATTTATAGTATGATGAATTAACAATAAGATATCATAAAAAATCAGTATATATTCGTTATTCCAATTACTTGGAAGAGGTAAAAAATTATGATATCTTATTGTTATTTAATTTAAGAGTTAAGATGGAGGATGTTAAACAAACATTTTATGGGCATACATTAGGACAAATTCCTGGTACTGTCGTGTATGTTGGTAAAAAAAACACTAGCGATTTATTTATAGACGTATTCAATTATGATAAAGAATCTTATGAAGAAAAAGAATTAAAAAATATTGAAGAAGCATATTCTTTTATTGATTCAGAACCTATAACTTGGATAAACGTTAATGGTCTTAACCATATAGAGACAATTGAAAAATTAGGCGGACACTGTAATTTACATCCTTTAATACTTGAGGATATCGTTAACACCCAACAAAGGCCTAAGATTGACGAGTATGATAATTACCTTTTTGTAGTTCTAAAAATGATTTATTTTAATGAAAAAGGAGAGCTTTCTATAGAACATATTAGTTTCGTTTTGGGAAATGGATTTGTCATTTCATTTCAAGAATCAGATGGAGATGTCTTTGATTCTATTCGGAATCGTATTCGAAATAATAAAGGCAAAATTCGAACTATGGGATCGGACTACCTTCTTTATATTTTGATGGATGCCATAGTGGATAATTATTTTAACCTAATAGAAGTGATAGGCGATAAAATAGAAGAGTTAGAAGATGATCTTTTTCAAAATAAACAAAATGATAATATCACCTACCAAATACAAACGCTTAAAAAAGAAGTTCTTAAAATTAGAAGAGCCGTACTCCCACTAAGAGAGGTAGTTAATAGAATTGAAAAAAGCGAACACAAATTAATTGCAAAAAAAATACGATTATACCTTCGAGATCTATATGATCATATCATTCAGGTATCCGAAAATATTGAAATTTATAGGGATATGATTTGGGGGTTAATGGATATGTATATGACAACTATTAGCAATAAGATGAATGAGGTAATGAAGGTATTGACTATTATTGCTACCATATTTATTCCGCTTACTTTTATTGCCGGGATATACGGCATGAACTTCGAACATATTCCCGAACTTAAGTTTAAATATGGTTATTTTGTGCTTTGGGGAGTAATGATATTTATTTTTGTAGCTCTTATATATTTTTTTAAAAGAAAAAAATGGCTTTAAAATAAAATCCAAAATCGATATTCATGCTAAAGTATCAAACAGAAATTTTTCTTACTCTCGTACTGGTGATCATAATGATCATATTATTATTACTAAGTAAAAAAGCGATACAACGATTTGGTTTTATTAGATCCATCGAAGCGAATCGTAGAAAAATCATCTTTAAACTAAGTCATCTTCTAATTTACGTGATTGCTATATCGATACTTGCAATTATTTGGGGAGTGGATCACAAACAATTTGCTGTTTTTATTTCATCTGTAATGGCTGTTTTAGGAGTAGGCTTTTTTGCGCAATGGTCACTACTATCTAGTTTGACTGCAAGTGTTATCTTATTTTTCAATCACCCTGTTAGAATAGGAGATCGCATCCGTATCCTTGATAAAGATTTTGATTGGACAGGTGAGATTATTGACATTACTGGTTTCTATGTATTCATGAAAACAGATGACGGAAGAAATATAACAATCCCTAATTCATTAGTAATGCAAAAAGGGATTGAAATACTTGAGAAAAAATAGTATCCGTTATTGTTTTATTGCTTCTTTAAATGCTTTTATACCTCCAACAATAGGAATTGAAATGGATGTTGCATCCAGATCAATAGTAAGTTCAGTCCCAGGTTTTGGTAATAATGTAAATTTACTATCACTAGAAAAAATCATCAATCCAATTTGCTGTCCTTTTTTAATTACCTGATCATCTGGTTGTAAATCAAAAGACATTTCATAGAATGAACCTGGCTTTAGAGGTTCGCTTTCTGTTAATGACTTATAATTTTGTGGATCAGCCCAACCACGAGTAATTATATTATTTGTGATTTTTTTTGCATTCTTTTCCCAAGGTAAAGAGACTAACCAAACCGAAAGATTAGCCGCAGGTTTACTACTGGCAACTTTTACAGTAACTTTGGCAATTCCTGATATGTGAATATCTTCTGTTAGTACTGGAGTCGAATATAACAAACGATGACTAGATTTTTTTAATATTGCTAACGAATCGCCCGAAAAATTATAATCATCTACTAATTTTTCTACACCTTGTTTAGTAGGTTTTGTAGTACTTAATAACCCAAAGTCTAATCCTCCTATATTAGGAAAAAAAGCAACATCTGATGCATCCGGATTAGGATATTCTTTGTAAGCAACTGGATGCTCACGAGAATCGTTTTCTCTAACAATCCAAGCACGAGCATCTTTTTCTACGCCATTTTCTATTCCATGTAAGTATCTTGTAAACCATCTATTCATCATAATAATTGGAGGAGGACCTCCATGACCATTTTGGTGATAATAAATCTGAGATGGAATACCCATTTCTTTAGCTTTCTTATATATTCTATAACTATGCTCTGGCATTACATTCCAATCATTAAATCCATGAGACATCAATAAAGCGGCTTTCATAGGTTTCATATCGTTTAGATAATCTCTACCCGCCCAGAAATCGTTATAATCGCCTGTAATTCTATCCATTCCATTTTTCATCTCAGTATCCCGTACTGTTTTATTATTATATGGACGTTTGGACTCATCTCCACTATGAATAAAATCATATAGCACATCTATATCTTCTCCTAAATATCCACCTGGAGAACGTACCAAACCATTAGATCTATAATAATGGTAATATGAGGTATTTGGTGCAATTGCAATAATAGCTTCTAAACCTTTGACTCCAGTAGTTGCAGCTGCTAACGGAATAGTTCCGTTGTAAGAAGTTCCAGTCATCCCAACTTTTCCCGTAGACCAATATGCTTTAACTTTCTCCGTACCTTCTTTTTCCGTGTATCCATCAATGCGACCACATAACCAATCAATCACTGCTTTTGGCGCTAACGATTCGTTATCACCACCTACGGTTGGAGCTCCTTGTGATAATCCAGTACCTGGAGAAGATGAATGAACTACAATATATCCCCTAGGAATCCATTTTTTTATATGTGAATTAGAAATAATTGGTCTTTTACCTCTACGTACCACTTCTGTATGTGTTCTCGGTTTTGGTTGTTCTCCTAATTCATGATGTACATCCCAAAACAATCCATCTATGTCGGCAGCAACACCAGCAAAATATGGACTAGAAACATAAATAACAGGCAGTTTCAATCCTTCTGTTTCTGTTTGATAAGGACGTGTTACGGATACGTGCATTCTATCTAATATTCCATCACCATCGGTATCAAATTCTGTAGGTACCCATAGATCATGACGAATCCATTTATCAGGTGTATTAAAAGCTTCTACTATTTGTGCCTCGCCATCCTTAAATACAGGAACCGCTTTTTCTTGAGCGTTTACTGGAATCGCTATTAGAAATAGAAAAAAGAAAAGAAAATGAGTATTGATTTTATGAGTCATTGGTATAACAATTTATTAAAACATCATCTAGTAGTTAGAAAACAGTAATATAGTAAAAAAGAAGTCTATCTGCGATGTCAAACAAATATAGAATACAAATATGATTTTTAAAAAGAAACTCAATCTATAAAACGTTTCATATATTCTCTTTATGGATAATTTTATAATCCAATATAAAATGACATCTCTATGAATAACACTTTACGATTAGTGTAGTTGTTTTTTCCATATTCTTCAAAAACCGGACACTAATGTTTTAAGATTATTTAAAAAATGAAAATTAACAATTTCATTACAAGTTTTCCATTCAATGTAACCCAGAAAGAATTAATCATATTGATCCCATTAAGCTCACTACTGCAAATACAAAACTAGCAAAGCTATCACTTAACAGTTTTTGTTATTTGGAAAAACCCAAAACTAGTGTTTTGGGTTTTTCCAAATAACAAAAACCTGCAATTTCATTGCAGGTTTTGTGCTTGATGTGACCCAGGAGGGATTCAAACCCCCAACCCTCAGAGCCGAAATCTGATGCGCTATTCAGTTGCGCCACTGGGCCTATTATTTTTTAAGACAACTTAGCTTTTACAATAGTAGAGATCGTTTTTCCATCAGCTTTACCCGTTAATTGTCCGGACGCCATCCCCATCACTTTCCCCATATCTTTCATACCTGATGCACCAGTTTTAGCAATTATATCTACAATTACTTTTTCTATTTCTTCCTCGCTCATTTGCTCAGGTAAAAACTGTTCGATTACTTGTGCTTGATCGATTTCTGGTTGTGCTAGATCATCTCTTCCTTGCTCGGTAAAAATAGTTGCACTATCCTTACGTTGTTTTACCAATTTCTGTAGCAGTTTTAACTCTTGATCTTCTGTTAATTCTTCTTTTGCCCCACTTTCGGTTTGCGCTAATAAAATAGCAGATTTAATAGCACGCAATGATGTTAAAGCATTAGTATCTTTAGCTTTCATCGCTTCTTTCATGGCTGTCATTACTTTGGCCTGTAAACTCATAACTAGTGGTTTTAATCTTTTGGATTGCGAAGATAAAAAATAAACCGATAATCCATTTTAGATTATCGGTTTATCTTAAAAACTATTTTAGCAATTCTTAGTCTACATTATCATGTAAAAAAGAATTATTTTTTCGTAATTGGATATCATCATTGCTATCTGTTCCTAAGGAAGTTCTAGACAACTCAGAAGAACCAGGCTTAGAATCTACATCAAGTCCTGCGCGCTTATAAGCAGGTTCTTTTTCGATATCATCAATATTAGAAGCATTATTTCTAAACTTATAATTAAACTCCTTCATTTTAGCTCTACGTTCTGCAGCTCTAGCTTTTAATGTTTCAGAAATCGGTTGATCTACTGGATCAGCACTTTCAGAAGGTTCTTGTTCTGGAGCCGGAGCAACAGTCTTCTTTTCAAAAACTACTTCTTTATCCTCCTCTATTACCTCAGCTGCAGGTTTAGCATCA
This sequence comes from Aquimarina sp. Aq107, assembly GCF_943733665.1. Classification (NCBI taxonomy): domain Bacteria; kingdom Pseudomonadati; phylum Bacteroidota; class Flavobacteriia; order Flavobacteriales; family Flavobacteriaceae; genus Aquimarina; species Aquimarina sp. Aq107. The sequence goes on from NZ_OX030782.1 coordinate 3,809,671, forward strand.
GTAAGTCTTTTTTCTTCTTCCATGTACTCTTCAAGACTATACTTACGAACTCCTCCCGTTACTGTTTCGCTTACTGGAACTACTTCTATAGGTTCATTTACTTCAACTTCTAAAATATCATCGGTAAGATCAAAAACAATTGGTTTTTCTTCTTCTTCCTGTTTTACAACAGTAGGTGTAGGATCAACCGTTTCTATATTCTGCTCTTCATTTCCTCCTACAGGCATATCAAAAGCTAATGTAAATTGATCTTCTTCTTTTTCCTTTTCTTCCTTCGCTAATGCTATTTCATTTGCATCATTAACCTCTATTTGATTAATAATATCCTGAGCATTAATAATCACAAAATCACTATCTACAGAGAAAGGACTTACCTCTTCAGGATCTACAACATCTATATTCTTTAAAAATTCCGTTGTTGGTAATAACAAAGATTCACTAATATCCTCTTCCTCTTCTTCTATCAACTCATGCTTAATAATTACCGGCTCTTCCTTAACCACTTCCTTTTGAGGAACAGGAGTTATCTCAGGAGTACTTTTAGAAGTTGATTTAGGTGTTAAATCTTGAGTTGTTGCTCTTTGTTCTTCTTCTAATGTATGTATTATTCTTTTTGTTTCAGTATTAACAATTTCATCTTGTTGTTCTACATCAAAACCAGTAGCGATAACAGTTACAGAAATTGCATCTTCTAATGATTCATCTTCTCCAACCCCCATAATGATGTTAGCACCATGGCCAGCTTCTTGTTGAATATGATCATTAATTTCTCCTATTTCATCAATAGTAATTTCTTCTTTTCCAGAAACAATCAGCAATAATACATTTTTAGCTCCTGTAATTTTATTATCATTAAGTAATGGCGAATCCAATGCTTTTACAATAGCGTCGTGAGCACGTTTAGCTCCAGAGGCATTAGCGGACCCCATTATTGCTGTACCACTATTACTAAGTACTGTTTTTGCATCACGTAAATCTATATTCTGCGTATAGTGATGTGTTATTACTTCTGCAATTCCTCTAGATGCTGTAGCTAATACCTCATCTGCTTTAGAAAAACCTGCTTTAAAACCTAAATTACCATATACTTCTCGTAGTTTATTATTATTAATAACAACCAAAGAATCTACGTGCGCACGAAGTTTTTCTACACCTAACTGTGCTTGCTCATTACGCATTTTTCCTTCGAACTGAAAAGGAATAGTAACAATCCCTACCGTTAGAATATCTAACTCTCTTGCCATTTTAGCAATAATAGGTGCTGCTCCTGTTCCTGTTCCTCCACCCATACCAGCAGTGATAAAAATCATTTTGGTATTGGTGTCTAACATTCGTTTTATCTCTTCATAACTCTCTACAGCTGATTGCTCCCCCACTTCTGGATTTGCACCAGCTCCTAATCCTTCTGTAAGAGACACTCCCAACTGTATCTTATTCGGAATAGGACTATTTTCTAATGCTTGCGCATCTGTATTACAAATAACGAAATCAACTCCTTTGATCCCCTGCTGGAACATATGATTAATGGCATTACTACCACCTCCTCCAACTCCAATAACTTTAATTACATTTGATTGATTCTTGGGTAAATCAAAAGAAATGTTTTCGAACTCCTCGTTGTCACTCATAACTGCTAATTTTCTTGTTCTCTTACTTTTATTTTTTAATATCTTAATTTTTTATTCCAAAAAGGGAACTTACTTATCCAAATCTTAACACTAGGTTTTATTCTGCGTTATCAAGAAACTCCTTAAACTTTTCCGTCCATTTCTCTAGAATATTTTTCCTAGGTCTGCTATCAACTACTGGCTTTTCTTCCTCAATACCTTCTCCCTCAATAGTGACTGTTTCTTCTTTCTGTTCCTCTTCTACTACAGCTTCTTTTACCGCAGCTTTTTTCTGTTTACTAATATGTACAAGGCTATCCATAACCAAACCAACTGCTGTCGCATACATTGGACTTGTGGTTTCTGGATCACTATTACCTGCTAAATGCTCATTTGGATATCCAATTCTGGTATCCATACCTGTTATATATTCTACTAATTGTTTTAGATGTTTTAATTGTGATCCTCCACCCGTTAATACAATTCCTGCAATTAACTTTTTCTTTGGTGACTCATGACCATAATTTTTTATTTCTAAAAAAACCTGTTCTATAATCTCCACGACACGAGCATGAATGATTTTAGATAAATTTTTTAACGTAATCTCCTTTGGTTCTCTACCTCTTAATCCAGGAATAGAAACTATTTCGTTGTCTTTATTTTCTCCTGGCCAAGCAGATCCAAATTTAATTTTAAGCAGTTCTGCTTGTTTTTCTATAATGGAACAACCTTCTTTTATATCTTCGGTTATTACGTTTCCGCCAAACGGTATAACTGCTGTATGACGTATAATACCATCTTTAAAAATTGCAAGATCTGTAGTTCCACCTCCTATATCAATTAATGCTACACCTGCTTCTTTTTCTTCCTGACTTAACACAGCATTTGCAGAAGCTAGTGGTTCTAATGTAACATCCGATAATTCTAAACCAGAACTTTTGACACACCTTCCTATATTACGAATAGAAGTTACCTGACCAACTACCACGTGGAAATTAGCCTCTAAACGTCCACCATACATCCCAACAGGTTCTTTTATTTCTGCCTGACCATCGACTTTATATTCTTGTGGCAGTACATGTAATATTTCTTCTCCTGGGAGCATCACCAGCTTATGAACCTGATTACAAAGTGTATCAATATCTTCTTCATCGATAACCGCATCTGCGTTAGGACGTGTGATATAATCACTGTGTTGCAAACTTCTTATGTGCTGACCAGCTATTCCTACTGTTACTTCACTTATTTTTACTCCAGAAACACTTTCTGCTTCCTGAACCGCTTGTTGTATAGATTGTATTGTTTGTGTAATATTATTTACTACACCACGATGTACCCCGAGGCTTTTGGACTTACCAACACCCAAAACTTCCATTTTTCCGTACTCATTATAACGCCCTACCATAGCAACAATCTTAGTTGTTCCTATATCTAATCCTACCGCTATTTCATGTTCTTCTCTTGCCATATTGGTATCATTTTATTGTACACACAACTTGATTCCTAAATTGTAAACTAACTTTCTTATATTTTTCCAAGCTTTTATCTTTTAAAGCTTTTTGATAAAAGGCTTTAAAATTTCTAACCTTACTACCTAAATTTTCAATTTTTCCAAAAACTACGTCGAAATCATAAACCCGTAATCCTAATTCATATTGTCCGCTTACATTTCGATAAACACTTACTACGTGTTTTTTTAAAAACTCATCTTCTTGAATTTTTCGTAATAATGGAAAAACTTCTGAAACTTCTCGTTCTGAAACATTGCTTACTAGAGGAACATGAGCTGAATAATTATCCGATAATGGCATCGTATTTCCTGTAACATCAACATAAAAAGGAACAACCGCATTTACCCTAGCTATTGGAGTACGCTGTTTAATTCTCGCCTTAAGTTGCCCGTTTACTGTGAGATACACATCTGAATCTTCTATCATTTTGTGTGTATCCAGCCCCTTCTCTACAATATTCAAAACTAAAATTTCTTTACCTACATCCGTCACCCCTACCTGATTTTGTATTAACAATTTATTAACCGTCAATTCATTTATGTAAGGATTCTGTTCTTCAACGAATTCTATTTCTACTTCTTTTATCTTTCTTTTCTCGTTTCTACTACCTGTAAAAGCAAAAAGAAATATGATCAATCCAACAAGACCAAAAAACTTTGCATATGTCAAAATCTTCTTCATACCGCCAACAATGCTTCTTTTATAACACTTACTTCTTCTCCTATATCTCCTGCTCCAATAGTGGTAATCACTTGAGCACTACTTTTCAAAATTTCATCTATTAAATGATTCTTTTTTACTAATTTTTTATCGTCGAGATGTATCATGTCTAACAACCATTCTGAAGTAATTCCTTCTATAGGCAATTCTCTAGCAGGATATATATCTAACAATAATAATTGATCAAATTGCGCTAAACTTTCTGCAAACTCTAATCCAAAATCCTTTGTTCTAGTAAACAAATGGGGTTGAAAAATTGCCAAAACTTTTTTTTCCGGATGCATTTCTCTTATCGCTTGATGTAATGCATTAATCTCCGTAGGATGATGTGCATAATCGTCTACAAATACAAGATCATCGGATTTAATTTGATAGCTAAAACGTCTTTGAACTCCTTTAAAAGAAAATAAAGCCTTTGCTAAGGCAGCGGTCGGGGAGCCGTAAAGCATTGCCATAGCAAAGGCTGTGATAGCATTTAACAAGTTATGTTTACCTGGCAGGTTTAAATGCAAATCTTCAACAACTTGAGTTGGTGTTTTTAAGTCAAAAATATATGTCCCGTTATCAATCTTAATATTTTGAGCACAATAATCAGCTCCATCTTCTACCCCAAATGTACTGCCTGATAACGGCAATCCATTACAGACTAAAAGATGATCCTTTGCTCTAGAAGAAAACTCAATAAAAGATTCTTCTAATGCATTTGCTTCTTTATAAATATCAAGATGATCAGCATCCATAGAGGTAACAGCTACAACATCGGGATACAACTGTAAAAACGACCTGTCAAATTCATCTGCTTCTACCACTACCACATCATTTCCTTCCAGAACTAGGTTCGAATTATAGTTCTCACTTATGCCTCCTAAAAAAGCGGTAACTTTTGCTCCACTCTCTTTTAACAAATGTGCTAAAATAGCAGTAGTTGTTGTTTTCCCATGAGTCCCCGCCACTGCTAACGTATATGTTCCTTGTGTAATAACACCTAAAACTTCTGCTCTCTTTTTAATTACAAAACCATTACTCTTTAGATAATTTAATTCTGAATGAGTAATTGGAATTGCTGGAGTATACACAACCAATGTTTCCTTAGCGTCTAAAAAAGAGTCTGGAATTGCCTGTACATCATCTTCGAAATGAATAGAAATCCCTAGATCTTCTAAATCTGACGTTATTTGCGTGGAGGTTTTATCATACCCTGCCACATTTTTTCCTAAAAACTTAAAATATCGAGCAAGAGCACTCATACCGATACCACCGATACCGATAAAATATATATTCTTTATATCTTTTAGTTCTTTACTCATTGCTTAACCTAACCATTATCTTTTCTAATTAGCTGCTCTATTTCATCAACTATATCTTTTGTAGCATTTGGTAATGCCATTTTTTTTATTGCGTGTGTTAACTTAATTTGCATAGCCTCTGATGACAGTAATTGAGAAATAGTTTTCTGAAACTTTTCATCTAGCTCACTTTCTTTTAACATCTTAGCCCCATTTTCACTTACGATTGCATCAGCATTTTTAGTCTGATGATCCTCGGCTACATTTGGAGACGGAATAAACAAAGTCGGTTTTGCTACAATACATAATTCTGAAACAGAACTAGCTCCAGCCCTAGAAACAATTACATCAGCTGCCGCATATGCCAAGTCCATTGTATCTAGAAATTGGTGAACCTGAACATCTTTATTACCATCGTACTTTCTATATTCATCGTAGTACAACTTTCCGCATTGCCAAAGTACTTGAACTCCTTTTTCCTCAAAAAACATCAATTCTTTCTCTACTAATTGATTCACCCTCCTAGCTCCAAGACTTCCTCCAATCACCAAAATTGTTTTCTTTTCAGAATCTAAATTATATTTGACGATAGCATCTTCTCTTTTACTCTTAATTTCTAATAAATCTTGTCGAACAGGATTGCCTGTTTTTACAATTTTATCTTTAGGAAAAAAGCGATCCATATTATCGTAAGCAACACATATTTTATTAGCTCCTTTTGCTAACCATTTATTCGTAATACCTGGATAAGAATTTTGTTCCTGAAGTACTGTTGGGATTTTTGCAGAATTAGCTTTTTTTAATAAAGGCCCACTTGCGAATCCACCTGTGCCTATTACTACATCAGGAGCAAATTTTTTAATGATTTTTTTTGATTTCCAAAGACTACTCAGCAACTTAAAAGGAAACAACAAATTACTTAATGATAATTTACGTTGGATACCACTTATCCATAATCCCTCTATCTCATAACCCGCTTCTGGAACCTTTTGCATTTCCATACGATCCTTAGCTCCTACAAATAGTATAGCTGCTTCTGGATACCTAGCCTTTAATTCATTGGCTATAGAAATTGCAGGATAAATGTGTCCTCCTGTTCCTCCACCTGATAATATGATTCTTGGTTGTTGTTTCATATTGCTTCGCTCAACACCTCTAAAGGATTTTGTTCTTTCGTATCTAAATTATCTTTTATAGTATCATCAGTAACTTCTTCTTCTGACACACTTCTTCTACTACTTATACTTAACACCATACCTATTGCCATACAAGTCATCCAAATGGATGTCCCTCCGCTACTAACTAAAGGAAGTGTCTGACCTGTAACTGGAAACAGTTCTACAGCAACAGCCATATTAATCAATGCCTGAAATACGATAGGCAATCCTACACCTATCACTAATAGTTTCCCAAAAACATCTATACTTTTATGGGCGACAATAACCAATCTAAACAACAGCATTAAGTAAAGAAACATTAGAAAAACTCCTCCAACTAATCCCCACTCTTCTATAATAATAGCATAAATAAAATCCGAAGAAGATTGTGGTAAAAAATTTCTTTGTACACTTTTACCAGGACCTTGACCTATTACTCCACCTCTTGCAATAGCTATTTTTGCTCGTTCTATCTGATAATCTTCTGGCGTATCCTTATCATTAAAAAAGTTTTCTGCTCTACTTACCCAAGTATCAACTCTATTCGGAAAAGCATCTGGAAACGCTTTTGCGGTAAGAATAAAAAATGTTAGTGCTAACAAACCTGTTCCTAATACAACCACAATATGCCTTATTGGGTATCCTCCCAAAAAAACCAACATGATTACCATAGAAAAAATAATGGCAGCGGTAGAAAAATTTGCAGGTAAAATCAACATCAAAATGACAAAAACGGGCAACCAAAGCGGTATTAATGATTCTTTGAAAGTTATTTTTTTATCGCTTATTTTAGACAAATATCTCGCCACATAGGCCATCAAAACAACTGCAGCTAAGGTGGAAGTTTGAAAAGTAACACCAACAAATGGTAAACGAATCCATCTACTTGCATTAGCACCTCCGATAGTATTATTCTGAGCCATAGTAAACAATAACAAGACTACAACAACTGGCAACATAATAATCGAAAGTCCTCTAAAATAATGATACGGGATCTTATGAACCCAATACATAATTCCAAACCCTAAAAGCAAATGTGCAAAATGTTTTACCAAAAACACAAAGGTGTTTCCATCCCCATATAAGTATGCTAAATTGCTACTCGCACTATAAACAGGTAGAAACGAAAATAACGCTAACAGAGCAACGATTGCCCATATTACTTTATCTCCTTTTATATTTCTTAAAACTTTTGTCACTTTATATTTCTATTATTTTAATATTATAATTCCCTAACAGCTTCTTTAAACTGTCTACCACGCTCTTCATAGTTTTTAAAAAGATCAAAACTTGCGCAAGCAGGTGACAACAAAACATTTTCGTTTCGCTCCGCAATCTTATACGCCATATTCACAGCTTCTTTCATAGACTGTGTCTCTACGATATTATCTACGCAATTACCAAAAGCATTAATTATTTTAGAATTATCTACTCCAAGACAAATAATTGCTTTTACTTTTTCGTTAACCAAAGGATACAACTCTGTATAATCATTTCCTTTATCAACACCTCCAACTATCCAAACCGTCGCAGATTTCATGGCATCTAATGCATAAAAAGTGGCATTAACATTTGTAGCCTTCGAATCATTCACATATTGAACATTATTAATTTTCAATACATTTTCTAATCGATGCTCTACCCCATGAAAATTCTCAAGACATTCTCGTATAGTAGTCTTTCTTATTTTCAATAATTGTGATACTGTGGCAGCAGCCATAGCATTTTTCACGTTGTGATTTCCTTTTAATGCTAAATCTTTTGTTGGCATAGTAAATTCGTTGTTGTCTATTGTTATTGTTATTTTTTCTCCTTCCAAATACGCTCCATTTTCTACTTTCCTTTTTAAAGAAAATGGTAGCAACCTTGAACGAATAGGATGTTTTTCTATATACTTTTTGATTACCTCATCATCTCCATCATAAATAAAATAATCCTGCTCCGTTTGATTCATTGTAATCCTAAATTTTGATGCGATATAATTCTCAAATTTATAATCATATCTATCCAAATGATCAGGAGTTATATTAGTCAGTACAGCAATATGAGGCGTAAAATCTTTAATACCATCAAGTTGAAAACTACTTAGTTCTAACACATAATATGGAGCATCATGTTCTACAACTTGTTTAGCAAAGCTATCTCCAATATTTCCTGCCATATTTACATCTATACCTCCATTTTTAAGCACATGATGTGTAAGCATTGTGGTGGTAGTTTTTCCATTACTTCCAGTTATACCAACAATTTTTGCGGATGTAAACTCGGAAGCAAATTCAATCTCTGAAATTACCGGAACCCCATTTTGATGTAGTTTTTTTATCAACTCTACCTTATCCGGAATTCCAGGGCTTTTCATGACCACATTGGCAGTAAGAATTTTACTTTCTGTATGCTTTTGCTCTTCCCATTCAATTTCAAAACTTCTAAGAACATTTTTATAATGATCTGTAATTATTCCTTTATCAGAAACAAATACTGTAAACCCTTCTTTTTTACCAAGAATAGCCGTTCCAACCCCACTTTCTCCTGCTCCCAATACAACTAGCCTTCTCACCTTATCTAACTTTTAGAGTAATCACTGCTATAATTGCCAGAAAGATCCCAATAATCCAAAATCTAGCTACAATCTTACTTTCATGAATCCCTTTTTTCTGGTAATGATGATGTAATGGTGACATTAGAAATATTCTACGTCCCTCGCCATATTTTTTTCTTGTATACTTAAACCAACTCACTTGCATCATTACAGATACGACTTCTATAAAAAAGATTCCACATACAATAGGAATCAAAAACTCTTTTCTGATAGCAATCGCGATCACGGCTATTATTCCTCCTATTGTTAAACTACCTGTATCTCCCATAAAGACCTGAGCCGGATATGTATTATACCATAAGAAACCTACTAAAGCCCCGGCAAATGCGGCAATATAAATGGTCATTTCACCAGAATTTGGTATATACATTACATTTAAGTAATCCGAAAAAACGATATTACCAGATACCCAGGCAAACAATGCTAGTGTGAGTACAATAATTGCAGATGACCCCGCTGCCAACCCATCAATTCCGTCGGTTAGATTAGCACCATTAGACACTGCTGTCACAATAATGATTACGATTGGTATAAACACCAACCAAGCATACTTACCTAAATCAGGACTAATCCAAGTAATTAAACTTGAGTAATCAAACTCATTATTCTTAAAAAAAGGAATTGTAGTTTTTGTAGATTTAAATGCAGGATTAAAATCCGATTCTCCATCTACAGTGGTAATTTGCGCGATATCTGCTCCAGGTTTCTCTTCTTTAATAGTGATATCTTCATGAAAATACATTGTACAACCTACGATAAGACCTAGACCAACCTGACCAATAACTTTAAACCTACCAGCTAAACCCTCTTTATCTTTCTTTTTAATTTTTAAATAATCATCAGTAAACCCTATAACACCCATCCATAAGGTTGTGATAATCAACAAAATGATATAGATATTATCAAGCTTAGCAAAAAGTAATGCAGGAACAAGTGTGGCTAAAATTATTATTATTCCACCCATTGTTGGTGTACCTGCTTTTTCTGCTTGCCCTTCTAATCCAAGCTCTCTGATACTTTCTCCCATTTGTTTTTTTCTCAAAAAATCAATGATACGCTTACCATATATAGTAGAGATCAATAGCGATAAAATAATTGCCATGGCAGCCCTAAATGTGATAAACTGAAACAAAGATGCTCCAGGAAACTGGTACTCATTTTCTAAATATTGAAATAAATAATATAACATATGTATCTTCACCTTTTACCTTAATCTAAATCAGACTTAATGCAAAGGATTTATTTATTTTCCTATTTTTTTTAGTTCTTCTTTTACTATTTCGAAATCGTTAAAATCTATCCGTTCTCCATTTGTTTCTTGATAGGTTTCATGCCCTTTTCCTGCTATCAAAATAATATCATTCTCTTCTGCAAACTGACAAGCAGTTCTTATCGCTTGCTTTCTATCGGAAATAGATATTATTTTTTTATAATTCTGTGGCTCAACTCCTTTTTCTATATCTTCTATAATCTGCTCGGGATTCTCTGTTCTGGGATTATCACTGGTAAAAACAACCTTATTACTCAATGTTGTAGCGATATTACCCATTACCGGTCTCTTTCCTTTATCTCTATCCCCTCCACAACCTACTACAGTAATCAAAGTTTCGTTATTGGTGCGTATGTCATTAATAGTCTCCAAAACATTTTTAAGCGCATCCGGAGTATGAGCATAATCCACTATAGCAGTAATTTTTTTACTAGAAATCAAATATTGAAATCTACCACTAACACTCTCAAGATCACTTAACAATTGTAAAGTCTCTAGTGTTTCTAATCCTAACAATTCTGCTGTCCCAAAAATTGCAAGAAGATTATATGCATTAAAGCTTCCTATTAGTTTTGTCCAAACATCATTATCATTTATTTTTAACAACAATCCGCCTAGGCTATTTTCAAGAATCTGCCCTCTAAAATCTGCATATGACTTAAGAGCATAAGTATATTGTTTTGCTTTTGTGTTTTGAAGCATAAAGCTTCCATTTTTATCATCTTTATTAGTTAAAGCAAATGCCTTGCTACCTAACTCATCAAAAAACACTTTTTTTACATCTCTATACTCCTTAAAAGTATTGTGGTAATCCAGATGATCATGTGAAAGGTTTGTAAAAACTCCTCCTTCAAAAATCAATCCCGATGTACGCTTTTGATCAATTCCATGAGAACTTACTTCCATAAAACAATACTCAACTCCAGCATCATTCATTTCCTTCAAATACCTGTTTATAGCCAAAGAATCTGGCGTAGTATGTGTAGCTTTGTAAGCAGTATCATCTACTAAAATTTTTACAGTAGACAACAAACCAACTTTATAACCTGCTTTCTTAAAAAGCTGATACAATAGTGTTGCAATAGTTGTTTTCCCATTAGTTCCCGTTACCCCAACAAGTTTTAAGTTTTCTGAAGGAGATCCATAATAATTAGCAGCAATAATAGCAAGTGCTTTTTGAGCATCTTCTACCTGAACATACACCAAACCATCTACCAAAAATTCTGGCATAGTTTCGCACACGATAGCAATAGCACCTTGATTGATTGCTTTCTCTATATAATCATGACCATCTACAACAGTTCCTTTAATTGCTACAAAAACATCGTCATGCCCAATTTTTCTAGAATCAAATTCTACCTTATCAATGCTCGTTGCTGTATTTCCAACAACCGCATCCATAGAAACTTTATATAAAATATCTTTTAGCTCGATCACGATAATTCTATCCTAATTGTTTGATTTGTTTTTACTTTAGCACCTGGTTCAATTGACTGACTTTTCACTTTACCAGAGCCTTTTACCTCTACTTTCAATCCCATATTTTCTAAAAGAGAAATTACATCCATTGCAGGCATTCCTTTTAAATTTGGCATTATAGTTTTATACTTTCTTGCTTTCTTAAAGTACTCCTCATAACTTTCAGATATTTCTTCGCTTTCTACGATATCCGCAGAAACTTCATCAATTACAGGTATGTCATTGTACACTTTTAAAGCAATGGTTTTAAATACGGGCGCTGCTACTATATTTCCGTAATACCCTTTTTCTTTATTTGGTTTATGAATAACCACAATACAAGAATATCTAGGATCATCTGCTGGAAAATATCCAGCGAAAGAAGATATATATTCTCTTTCCTTATCTTTTCCATAATTACCCCAACAAGTCCCTGTTTTTCCAGCTATCTGAAAACTCTCAGTATGTATATTATCAGCGGTTCCTCTCACTACAACATTCTTCATCATTTCCTGAACAATCTTTGCAGTTTCTTTAGAACATATTGCTGAGTTAAGAACTTCCTTATCAAATCTTTCTTTGGTTTTATCCCAAGCTTTTACTTCTTTTATAAACCTAGGTTTCACCATCTCTCCGTCATTTGCAATAGCATTATAAAAAGCTAATGTTTGCAGAGGAGTTACAGCTACTCCATATCCATGAGCCATCCAAGGCAATGTAGTACCGTACCAATCTTTATCACCTGGATATGGAATCTTTGGTTTACCTTCTCCTTTAATAGATAGTCCCAATGTTTTATGCAACCCCATATTCATTAATCGGTTTACAAATTTCTTTGGATCATCTTTATAATTTTCATCTATAATCTTAGCAAAAGCTGTATTGGATGATAATTCAAATGCTTTTGCAGCTGATATTTTACCATACCCACCCCATTTAGAATCTTTTACAACTCTATCATAAAACTTAACACGACCATTCTCTGTATCTACTATATAACTAGAATCAATAACCTTATCCTCTAAGGCTGCTACCATTGCCATCAACTTAAAAGTAGAACCTGGTTCGTGTGATTCTCCAACCGCATAATTCAGCTTCTCATAGTATTTCCCAGATTTTGTTCGCCCTAGGTTAGAGATTGCTTTAATCTCTCCCGTTCTTGTTTCCATAACAACCACAGTTCCATGCTCTGCTTCGAATTTCTCTAATTGCGCTAATAAAGCATGGTGAGTAATATCCTGAACATTAACATCAATTGTTGAAATCACGTCATACCCATCTTGAGGCTCTACCTCATTAGCATCTCCAATAGGTTTCCATTGGTTTTTTGCTATTTTTTGCTTTTTACGCTTCCCTTCTTTCCCTCTTAAAAACGGACCATACGCACCCTCTAATCCAACTCTAGTATAATACCCTTGCTCATCTTGGCGCTCATAACCTACCGTTCGTTCTGCTATTTTTCCAATTGGATGTTCACGAATCGTGCGTTGTTCTACAATAAGTCCTCCTCTATTAGACCCATATTTAAAGAGAGGAAAACCTTTAACTCTTATGTATTGAGAATACCCTAAATTTCTTTTTATTAAAAAATACCTATTCTTATTATCTCTTGCTCTTCTTAGTTTATCATCATAATATTCTGATGATCTTCCGAACTCTTTCGCTAATGCTATAGATAACTCCTTAATATTCTCTCTAAAATCCTTATCCGTAACCGTTACAGCATCAAATCTAATATCATACTTAGGTACTGATGTAGCTAACAAATTACCTTTACTATCATATAAGTTACCGCGATTAGCAGGTATATCAAATGTTCTAAAAACACGCTCCTCTGCTTTTGCACGATACATATCCCCTTCTACAAATTGTGTTTTCACAAGCTTTACCAAAACCAAAATTGCGAAGATGAACATACACCCCGAAATGAAGTATAATCTATTTAATATGTTCTTATCTTTTACTGCCAAAACTTACTCTTTTACTATTATTTTTTGTGGTGGTTTCGTTGGTCTTTTAATTCCTTTTTTTGTCATTTTTTCGATTACAGAAGATTCCATTTTTAACTGCATCAATTCTGTTCGTCCATCTACAAATTGCGTTCTTAACTCCCTAACTTCATTATTAAGTTTTGCAATCTCATGAACTTTACTTTCTGCATTATGCGAACTAGCAATCATAATAATTGCCAAAAACGACAAAAAGAGTAGCATACGCCAATTCTTCATCGCATCATCAGCAATAAGAAATTTTCCTTTTAATATATCGTATACCGTTTGCTTCAAATCTTTTCTGCTATTCTTAGTTTAGCACTTCGCGCTCTATTATTTATTTTAATTTCTTCTTCGTTTGGAACAATCAAACCTCCTACTTTTTTAAAAGGGACTGACACATTACCATACAAATCCTTTTCTGGTTCTCCCTCGAACAATCCGCTTCTGATATACCTCTTTACTAATCTATCTTCTAAAGAATGATATGATATCAAACTTATTCTTCCCCCTTTATCTAATACTTCTTCCGTTTGTATAAGAAACTCCTTAAGAACCTCTATTTCTTGATTCACTTCTATTCTTATAGCCTGATATATCTGCGCTAAAATCTTGTGTTCTTTATGTCTAACCATAAAAGGTTTCAACACCTCTTTTAGCTCCGCGCTAGTCTTAATCGGTCTATCGTTCCTAGAATTAACAATTGCTCTAGCTAGTTTAGGAGCATTTCTTAACTCCCCATACTGCAAAAACATTTTTCTTAAGTCTGATTCATCATATTCATTAACCACATGATAAGCCGATAATTCACCATCTTGATTCATCCTCATATCCAAATCAGCTTCAAATCTGGTAGAGAATCCTCTTTCTGCAACATCAAACTGATGAGAGGAAACTCCAAAATCACCTAAGACTCCATCTACTTTTTTAACCCCGTAAAAACGTAGAAAACGTTTAATGAATCTGAAATTCTCGTTAATTAAAACAAACCTATCATCATCGATTGCATTTAGTAACGCATCTTTATCTTGATCAAAAGCATATAATTTACCATTTGCACCTAATCTCTTTAAAATCTCTCTAGAATGCCCTCCTCCTCCAAAGGTAACATCCACATATACACCATCTGGTTTTATCGCAAGACCGTCAACGGTTTCTTTCAGTAAAACCGGGTTATGATATTCCATCTGTTTCATCATCTAATCCCATTACTTCTTCCGCCAGATCTGCAAAATCAACAGCGGTATCATCTATCACTTTTTCATATTGAGCTTTATCCCATATCTCAATAATATTAACAGCAGATGACAAGACTAATTCTTTAGTAATCCCTGCAAAACTGACTAAATCCTTTGGTATCAAAAGGCGCCCGGTTGAATCTATTTCAACAACTTTAACTCCTGCCGTAAACCTCCGGATGAAATCATTATTTTTCTTTTTGAAGCGGTTTAACTTATTCATCTTTTGCATCAGAAGATTCCATTCTTCCATCGGATACAATTCTAAGCAAGGCTGAAAAACAGCTCTTTTCAACACAAATCCCTCCTGCAAAACAGGAGAAAGTTGTTTTTTAAAAGCTGCAGGTATCATCAGACGCCCCTTAGCATCTGCTTTACATTCGTATGTACCTATAAGATTTACCACTTTTTCTTTCTTACCTCTATAATTAGTCAAATATATTGAAAAATTTACCACTTTTTACCACAATCTACCACATTGTTAATAAGTTGTCATCAAAAACCAGTCAAAGAAGTATGGATCAACATTAATATTTTGTTAATCAACAGAATATTCTTTTAGCTATAAAATCTTGGTTTTGACGTATTCAGGATCAAAAAAAATGACCGATTAAAAAAATCTGAAAAAATCATATCGCACTATTGATAAAAAATCTTCAAACTAATTATGAAAATGCTATATTTGCTTTTAATTCTTGTAAGAACTATTAATGAAGCACGAATTAAAAAAAGACGGAAAATTTAGTTATCTGGAACTCGGAGAAGGCACGCCAATAGTTATTTTACATGGACTAATGGGTGGTCTCAGCAACTTTGATGGTGTAAGTAATTATTTTCCAGAAAATGGATACAAAGTATTGATACCAGAACTTCCTTTGTATGAAATGCCGTTGATAAAAACCAGTGTAGGTACTTTTGCTAAATACCTTAAAGATTTTATCGATCAACTTGGATATAATGAAGTAATTCTTCTAGGAAATTCTCTTGGAGGACATATCGGATTGTTATGCACCAAGATGTTTCCAGAAAAAGTTAAAGCTTTGGTAATTACTGGGAGCTCAGGTCTATATGAAAGTGCGATGGGAGAAAGTTATCCTAAGCGCGGTGACTATGAATACATTAAAGCTAAGGCAGAAAATGTTTTTTATGATCCTGCAATCGCTACCAAAGAAATTGTAGATGAAGTGTACGCAACAGTAAACGATAGAAACAAGTTAATTAGAACACTTGCTATTGCAAAAAGTGCTATTAGACACAATATGGCTAAAGATCTTCCTAATATGAAGACGCCAACCTGCATCATATGGGGTAAAAACGATAATGTCACTCCTCCAGAAGTTGCAGACGATTTCAATAGACTATTACCAGATTCTGACCTTTACTGGATTGACAAGTGTGGACATGCCGCTATGATGGAACACCCTGAGGAATTTAACACTCTATTACATTCTTGGCTTAAAGAACGTAATTTCTAAGGAACAAACTTATGAAGATTAGCAGTGCTGAATTTGTAATGAGTAACAGCGATGTGGCGAAATGTCCTAAAAACAACTTGCCAGAATATGCTTTTATAGGCAGATCAAACGTTGGTAAATCTTCTTTAATTAATATGCTAGCCAGTCGAAAAAGTCTGGCAAAAACTTCTGGTCGACCTGGAAAAACTCAATTAATAAATCATTTTCTAATTAATAAAAATTGGTTTTTAGTCGATTTACCAGGTTATGGTTATGCAAGAGTTTCTAAATCATCTAAAAAAGTATTTCAGAAGTTTATTACTGCATATTTCTCTAAAAGAACTCAGTTAGTATCTGCATTTGTATTAGTAGATTCTAGACATGAGCCACAAAAAATTGATTTAGAATTTATGCAGTGGCTTGGAGAGAATCAAATTCCTTTTTCTATAATTTTTACTAAAGCTGATAAACTCACAAAAACTAAGCTACCAAGCAATATTGAAGCGTACAAAAATGAAATGTTACAATATTGGGAAGAAATGCCTAATTATTTTATTACCTCTTCTTCATCTGGACTCGGCAAAGAAGAAGTACTAAATTACATAGAAGAAATCAATCAGCAAATCGCTAAATCTTAGATTAACTTAACACTAAGAATTTCTATCAGATCTTCTGCTGATTTAATAGATTTTAATTCTTTGGATTTAACCAGAATTTCTAATCCACTCTTTTTTTGTTCTAAGATTACTGGAAATGTAAGTTCTTGATAGTTAGATTTTTTATGCTCCTTCAAAAATTCATTTTTATACAAAAAAATCATTGTATTTGAAGATTTTTCTCTAAATGCTTTCCATGTTTTCTTTTCCGAAAAACTTCCATGAGTCAAATTACAAAGGTCACAAGAATACGTAGATGGGCTTATTATCTTATGAGCAAAATCCAAATACTTATTCCAACCACTGGAATCCGCATTATAAATGAATAAAATTGTCCTTTTCAAAATCAATCTCGCATCTATTTATAATAACAATAGACAATTTAAATTTACTAAACTTACAAAAAAATCATTTTTGCTTAAGCTCTAGTTTCTCTGCAAAGTAATCACAGAAATCTTTCATTGTAGCTGACATTTTTTCGTCTTGTGTCGCTCTATTAAAAGTTTCACTCATAGAAACTAATGTCTGATGAAAAAACACTTTCATTTCATCCACAGGCATATCTTTTGTCCACAAATCAATACGAAGACTTTCTTTACTCTTATTATCCCATACCGATAATAACATAGCTTTGGTTTCTTCATTTTCTATCCCTCCATCCTTTGCGGTCCAATTTAGTTTTTCCGGAACTTTATTCTCATCAAGTTCTATTTCAATTTTGATTTCGGATTTATGCGTGTTTACCATTATCTTGCAGGTTTATATTTAGAAGCGTTAAAAATTGTTTCGGCGTCTGTTAGTAATAATTGACGCAAAGATACATTGTTATTTTTCATATATGAACTAACAATCTTCCAACCTATATACTGACCAACCCTATCTGGTGCTTCTTGATCAATTTCCTCTAAATAGAACTTAGAAAAAGGTCCTGGATATAAAAATCGAGGTAGAAGATCTGCCTCTGTACTATATAATAATTGACGATCAATAAAGTACCTCCAAATTTCTTCTTCATTTGCTTCTATCCAAGCAAACTGATCATCTTTATAAGCCATTTTCTCGCTATCCTCAAAATCCGGCAAAAACAAGTCTTTCAGATACATTTCTTTCCCATAATATATCATATTTGCTAAAAAAGTTCTGTTTCTAGGAAATTCTACTAATTGTCGAGCATAGATTGTAGCTACATCAGGTAAAATCTGAGTCCTAATAAAACGATCTTTTAAATATCCCTGAATACCGCTATAAAAATAATGATCTGATCCTAAATAAGTATCAAGAGAAATAATCAATAAATTATCTGACAATATTACCTTACGTTGGTAATCTACATTAGAGGTAACAGTAATAACTCTAGGCACTGTAACTTCTGGAAAATAATATTTTATATGCTGTAATAATGATTTTAGTTCCTCTTTTTCATTTGTGAAGTTACTGAACTTCTTTTCTACCTCTCGATTAATCTCTAATTGTAACGTATCTTTAGTCTTTTGTATCCAAATACTATCATTATATTTTTCTGGAAACAAAAAAGGATATTTAGATTTTACATCTGTCAAATTCTCAGGTGTCACATCCGCAAAAACTCTATCAAAACGTTCAATCACAATTTCTACAGGTATTCTTGCTATCTCTTCTTCAATTTTATTTTTATCAGCACAAGACCATATTATGCAAAAAATCGCTATTATTTTTAAAAACTTACTATACTTCATTCAAATATTATAATATCTATATAAATAATTACTCTTACTCTTTAACGCTAGCTTTTTTTATTAATTTTATAACCACAAATGTACTATTATCAAATTAGGTTTTATATAATAGTAGTAGTTTAAAGATATATCGTCTTAATAAAGAATTAAAAAATATAAAATATGCAAACTGAAAAAGTAATTGACCACATTGTAAATTGGCTTAAAGATTATGCTACAAATGCAAATATCAATGGTTTTGTTGTAGGAATAAGTGGTGGAATTGACAGTGCAGTTACCTCTTCTTTATGTGCCAAAACTGGACTTAATGTATTATGTGTAGAAATGCCTATACACCAGGCTCAAAGTCAAGTGAATCGTGCACAGGAACACATTTCTCAATTAAAAAAACGTTTTAACAAAGTATCCGACACACGAGTTGATCTTACACCTGTCTTTGAAGAGTTTAAAAAATCCGTTCCAGAAGGTGATTCTGAAAGCCGCTCAAACCTTTCTTTAGCTAACACCAGAGCTAGATTAAGAATGACTACATTATACTATTTAGCAGGTCTAAATAGCTACTTAGTTGCAGGTACTGGAAATAAAGTTGAAGATTTTGGTGTAGGTTTTTATACTAAATATGGTGATGGTGGCGTTGATATAAGTCCAATAGCAGATTTATTAAAGAGCGAGGTTTATGAATTAGCAAAGGTATTGGAAGTACCGGAATCGATACAAACTGCTACTCCGACAGATGGTTTATTTGGAGATAGTAGAAGTGATGAAGATCAGATTGGAGCAAGTTATGATGAACTAGAATGGGCTATGAAAATGAAGGATTTAGGTAAGAAAAGTGATGATTTTTCTGACCGAGAACAAGAAGTTTTCAATATTTATTCTCGTCTAAATACGGTAAACCAACATAAAATGATACCGATTCCTGTCTGTGAAATACCCGTTAATCTGATTTAATTAACGCTTTATCGATAACTTCATAAAAACAAGTTTACGACTGGTAGTTCTTATTAATTTTGCATGGAAAACAAATATCAGAATTACCCCTAGAGATGTTAACCCTTTAAAACAAAAAATTAACATTTATCAATTGTAAACAAGAATGACAAACGTACTAATCGCAGATCATCATCCTATTACTAGAAAAGGGATCGTTTCTTTACTTAGGAACTCTGAAGATTTTGAAATCATCGGAAAAGTAAGTAATGGAAATGAAATGTATGATATTTTGAAATCTAATACTCCGGATATTTTAATCATGGAATTAGACTTGCCGCAGATCAATGGCATTATGGCATTGCGAACCATAAAAAAAGAATTCACAGGAATTAAAGTTATAATTTTTAGTTCTCACCCTGAAGAAATGTACGCACTAAGTGCTATTAAAGCAGGTGCTTCTGCATATTTATCAAAAACCGTTGCTACAAAAACGCTTAAAAAAGCTATCGAACGTGTAGCGCGTGGTGGTATTTATCTTAATGACAACCTAACTCAGCAGTTGGCGAATGGGAACACCAACGAAAATAACATGGTTGTTAAATACAAAAAGCTTTCTTCTCGAGAAATAGAAGTTTTAAATCTTTTATCCTCAGGAAAGCGTAATAAGGATATTGCCAGTACTTTATCTATAAATGAAAAAACGGTAAGTACTTATAAAACAAGATTATTAAAGAAGCTTAAAGTAGACAATCTAGCTGATTTAATTCATCAATCTAGATTACTGCATATCAATTAGATAACTCTATTGAGTTTTCGGTATAATAGTCTTCTTAGAGTATAGTAATTATTTATATCCTCTAAAATATTTCTATTATCTTCAAAATTTTGGGCTTTCACTTCTTGTGAAAGCTCATTTATTTTTTTGTTGATTAAGTATCTACGTAAATTCAGGATTGTATCGGATACATATTGAGAAACAGAATGTTCTTTTTTCTTAACATGTATTTCCATATCTGACCATCTATGAAGTGCATGGCGTTCTTCGTCCATCATAATCTCCGTAATTTCATAAGCTACTTCTGGAGGTATTTGATTTATAAAATGTTCAATCTTAAAATCTTCTTGCTGATTTAATTGATCTATTAATATTTTATACACTTCTTTAAAAGTGCTTTGAGTGAACTCAATTTCATCTTCTTGAAGATCCAAATATATTTTCTCAAAAACTTTGGTAGTGTACAATTCTGGCTCTAAAAACAACTCTCCTTCATCATTTTCTTTCATCACTAAATCCTCAAATTCCTCTTCATTAGTACCATATAATAGTAGGATTTCAATAATTTTTTTCTCTAAACCATTTTGCTCATTAATCTTAGGTTGTTGCTGAGTTTGTTGTTTTACAATTTCTAAAGGTTTCTCTGACTGCTTCTGCTGTTTTCGTTGATCTTTGATATCAACATTTCTGAGTTGAGCTAAAGTATCGAATAGCACATCTTCTGAGATATCCATAATACGAGAACACTCTTGTACATAAATTTCTCTTTTAATTACATCAGGGATTTTAGAAATACTAACAACCATATCTCTAACCAATTCAGCTTTCTTAATGGGATCCGTTTTAGATTCTTCCTGAAGTAATGAAGCTTTAAACCTAATAAAATCCTGAGCATTTTCCTGAAGATAAACAGTCAATTCCTCTAAAGTATTCTGTTTTGCAAAACTATCGGGATCTTCGCCATCTGGAAAGCTACAAACTTTTACATTCATCCCTTGTTCTAGGATCAAATCGATACCTCTTATTGATGCTCGCATACCAGCAGCATCCCCATCAAATAAAACTGTAATATTTTTAGTTAACCTATTTATTAATCTAATTTGATCCGAAGTCAGTGCTGTTCCAGATGAAGAAACAACGTTCTTCACTCCTACTTGATGAAACTGAATCACATCGGTATATCCTTCTACAAGAAAACAATTATCCTCTTTTGCTATAGATTGTTTTGCATGGTAGATACCATAAAGTACCTTACTTTTATGATAAATATCACTCTCGGGAGAATTTAAATATTTTGCAGCTTTCTTCTCATTGGTCAAGATTCGTCCTCCAAAACCTAATACTCGACCAGACATAGACTGAATAGGAAACATAACTCTTCCCTTAAATCGATCAAACTGTTTTTCTTCCTTAATTATAGTAAGGCCTGTTTTTTCTAAAAACTCAAGCTTGTATCCTTTTCTAATAGCTTCAGACGTGAAAGCATCCCAGATATCAGGAGAATACCCAAGTCCAAACTTTTGTATAGTTTCGGTCGTAAACCCTCTTTCTTTAAAATAAGATAATCCGATAGCCTTACCTTGTTCTGATTTATGTAAAATATTCTGAAAAAAAGTATTAGCAAATTCGCTAACGAGATACATACTTTCTCTCTCATTAGCTTGTTCTTTTTGCTCATCGGTTTGCTCCGTCTCCTCAATTTCTATATTATATTTTTTAGCTAGATATTTTATCGCTTCGGGATAGGTAAAATGCTCATGTTCCATAAGAAATGCAACCACATTACCACCTTTGCCACTTGAAAAATCTTTCCATATTTGTTTAACAGGCGATACCATAAAAGAAGGGGTTCGCTCTTCACTAAAAGGGCTCAACCCTTTAAAATTACTACCCGATTTTTTTAGCTGGACAAAATCTCCTATTACTTCTTCTAATCGTGCAGCTTCAAATACAGCATCTATGGTTGATTTATGAATCATTAAGTAAAAAACATAACATTATATAACCAACAAAAATAACATAATTAATAGATTCATTCCTTTCTAATAATATAAACAAAGAGGCTGCCTTAAAAAAGACAGCCTCCTTGTGGCTAAATTATATTTCTAAATGATTATTATTCAGCAACAACAAATTTCCTAGTTATCTCTAATTCTTCCTTATTAGAAACAAAACGAATGAAATATGTTCCTAAAGATAAGTTACTTATATCAATTTGCTTTTGAGTTCCTTGGTTCGAAATTTCTTTTACCAATTGACCATACATAGAGAATATCTTAACATTATCAATTGATCTATTCCCTGTAGCTACATTAAGAGTTCCAGTAGCAGGAATAGGATAAATTTTGAAAGCATCAGCATCTTCTGATCTTAGATCACTTAATGGATAAGTATCTATTCTAGCTCCTGATCCTTCTACACAGAAATCAGTAGCCTCAGAAGCTGCAAATTCTCCTCCACTTACAATAGTACCGGCATCACTAGATAGTGTATATGAACCGTTTCCGAAACCACAGCAAATTCCATCGCCAAATGAATCAGAAATTGTAAATGTATAGGTGCCATTTCCTAAGTCCGAAATAGTCTCAGTAACAGTAGATCCGTCAGGATTAGCTGTAGAATAACTCTCAGAAGCAACTACACTTCCTTCAGAATCTGTTAACGTCCAAGAAGTTTCTTGTGGATAGTTGTCAAAAGTAATACTTAAGGTAACATCTCCAGAAACACAGTCTCCACCACCTGTTCCGCCATCAGCAGTTACTTGCACATTATCTATTGCAGCATCAGCTCTCCACGTACCACCGGTCACTCTATTAAATCTTAATTGTACACCTGTACCTGCATAATCAGCTAAATCAATACTAGCGGTTTGCCAAGAATTACCTTGGTTTCCACTTCTTGTCCAAATACTAGCCCAAGTTACACCTTCATCATTACTCGCTTCTACACTAAGAGATCCAAAGTCATTTGCACCAAACATATGATATTGGAATGAGAAAGAAGCAGAAGTTGCTCCTGTAAGATCAAAACAAGGAGATGTTAAAATCGCTTGCTTATCAGGAAATCCTGTACCACTACCTGAAGCCTCTACATATATATAATTAGATCCATCTACAGCACTAGAAGGACCTGTTCTATTTGATGGAGTTCCATCGGCATCAACAGTCCAATCAAGATCATCACCTGAATCTTGTGTCCAATCTCCAAGACCAGCCTCAAAACTTTCTGAATAAGGAGGCAATACACCACCTAAACATCCAGAAGCAGCTGGTGTTGTTACACTTGTTGCATCACTTGCTACAGATTCATTTCCTGCAGCATCTTTTGCAATAACTGTAAATTCATAAGTAGTTTCTGCAGTTAACCCTGTAATTACAACAGTAGTATCAGAAACTGTAGCTACTACTACACCATCCTGTAATACATCATATTCTGCTACACCTACATTATCGGTTGAAGCATCCCAACTAAGCGTTGTTTGACCTGCAGTAGTATTCGAAGCAGTCAAATTCCCAGGAGCAGTTGGAGCTTCTGTATCTGGAGCTTCTGTAGTTACTGATAGTGCTGCACTAGCTGCGGATTCATTTCCTGCAGCATCTTTTGCTACAACAGTAAAATCATAAGACGTAGATGGTGTTAATCCAGTTATATCAGCAGAAGCTGTAGCCACTGTAGATACTAAAGTTCCATCTTGAAATACATCATATGCTGTAACTCCAATATTATCTGTAGAAGCATCCCAACTAATAGTTGTAGAAACATCCGTAGTACTAGAAGCTACTAAGTTCGTTGGAACCGTTGGAGCCTCTGTATCTGGAGTATCTGGCTCTAGTTTAAAAGCAACTACATGACTTCTTCTAACATTAGGAGCTGGTCCTTTCATATATTCACCAATATGCCAAAAGGTCATATCATCTGTAGGATCAATAGTCATTTGAGCATAATCCCCATAACGTCCATCACCTCTGTTATTTTGAGCATCACCATCAACAACACTTTGTTCCACAAGTGTCATTGTTCCCACTGGATCACTTGCTAATCGTCCAGTATATCGTATTGATGTAAATACAGTACTACTTACTACTGTATAAGCAAGACCGATATTACCTTGCGCATCTTGTGCTATACTACCACAGAAAGCACTCAAACCATCTGGTTGCACATAAGTACCTTCTTGGAAAATAGTCCATGGTTGTCCATCTCCAGTTTGTCTCAACTCATACCAACGAATACCTGCAAGACTATCTGTACCATCTAAATCAACTACAAAATTTAATACAATAGAATTATGCGTTCCAAAACGTCTATAATTCGTCATATACATCATAGTAGCCTGTAATGCATCTATATCAGGACCATTTCCTGGCTCGTCAAGATTTTGAAAAGAACCATTATCAAATACACTATCAAAAGGTGTAGTATCAATTTCTTGAGGCTGAGAAATAGTTGAATTGGCAATATTTGTCCAATCCACATCAGTTGTCCATACTTTAATGTGATCCTGAGACACTCCTGCCCATGCATCATCTTGTAAATATAAAATTGAATGTCCTACTCCAACTGGTGGTAAATTAGGACCTGTAGAATTTGATCCACCTGGGCTATAAAAACCACTTGTTGAAACGCCTGGTAATGGAAAGCCTACAAATTGAGCATTTGGATCTCCGGCTAACATTAAATCTCTTTCTAAAGCATATACTACTTGACTAGTATCAGCTGAATTTTGATCTTTGTTAGCTGTGATATAATATCCATCGCTCCAAATAGATAGTTTTTCATAATCTGGGAATGATCCTGTATTAAATCGATAAGTAAACCACCCATCATTCACTGGATCAGGTCCTTGCCCTATCGCTAGCAAAATACCATTTGGAGTATTACTGAATTCCATAATGATAAATCTATCTGCATAGTTATCATATACCACTATAGGATCTCCTAAAGTTTCACCAGGAAATAAAGTACCTAAAGATGCTTCTGGCACCAATACATTACCTGATCTATCTAAAATACCAAAACCTGAGTTAAATGCATATACATAATGATTTGGTCCAATAGCACCAGTAGGATCATTTAATACTGTACCAATATGCGCATCAAAAGAAGCAACTTCTGTACTAGTAGCAGTTCTGGTAGTGTTATTTTTTTGTCTGGCCATTAAAGGATCATTCTGACCAGCGGCCGGTATTCCTTTTCCTGGAACAAAAGTATTGGTTCCTAACCTTTTTGGTGGAGCGGTATGTTCCATTCCCTTGGCAGCAATGATATTATCCATTTTTGACAATGCGGGTACGCTTCTCACGTATTCAGCTTTACCTAACAAGCTGGCTTTTTGGGGGTTTTGTTGAGCTATAAGCCCAAGACTACAAAGCATAAAAAATGCTACATAATAGAATTGTGTTTTCATATCTAAAATTTGGTTAACAGTTACATAGTTATACACCAATTTTTAGCATAAGTAGTATTTCAAAAACTTGTACTTGGGCAAATACAAGCCTGACTGGACTATTAAAAAACCTTTATAATTTGACTATCAAAAGGGATTCTAAATATATACTATTTAGATTAAGAATAAAAAAAAATACATGTCATAAAATACTTACAATCAACAACTTACTTTAAAACCGTAACCTTTTTAAGGTATATATCTTCATTTTTATATTTAACAGTTAACGATTTATTGTTTATTATTTAACAAAAATAAAACTACTCTACTTTTCATAGTATTTTAATAGAGTATTCTCGACACCTTGTTAAACCACAATAAAATAGCTCATACATTTTTTTGAAAACAAAAAAGAGTTGTGATTACACACAACTCTTTTCCCCATAAAAAATGGTTAACACTTAAAAAATAAATTATAATGAAATTTGCTCCTCCTCCAATTCTAAAATAAAAAACGAATAGAGAACCCTACCGATTATGGTTATTATCAAAGGTCAAAACGCAACCCTAATGACACATTGTTCTGATCAACAGCAGCATTTTTGAAGATTGGAGATAAATCATACTTGGCATATATAGACATGTCACCAAAACCAATATAGGTACTTAATCCATATATTAAATCGCTAGTATTATAGTCTCTCTTAATTTTATCTTTAATTCTATCTCCATCTTCCTTATATTTTAATTTTTGTCTTGTACTAATATTCGCTCCTACATATCCTCCTAATCCAATTCTAAATTTTCCATGTGTTTCGAACCTTAATTTTTCTTCTGTTTCTACTTTTTTTGAAGCTCCAAATTCTAAATGTAAAGGCACTACGATATTATCCATCCTAAATTTAGATTTATCCAACTCTACTCTAAATTCTTCTAACTCCGTTTGATCACCATTTTGAACAAAGTATCTATTATCTGTTGGCTTCAACCCATTAGATTGATATGAAATCCCATATTTGACTCTCATAAAGTTTGAATTTTTAAACACTCTGGTCTTCCAAGCCAGCCCTATCTCAAAAAACCGACTACCAGCTATTTTGTAATCAGAATCGTCTAATGATTGCCCATCGACTATCGCATTATTTAATCCAAAAGCCACTACTAAATCAGAATATGTTCGTCTATCATATCTTACCTTGGCCTTCTTTCCATTTTTCACATTAATACCAAATAATATATCTCCATCATCCCTATCTTTTGATCCCAGACCAATAGACAATTTGGTTTTATCATTTAAATAATTAGTGTCATTTCGTTCTAATAATGCTATTTGATTATCAATAATCACTAATCTATTTTCGATATTTAGTGCATGTTTTTGGGCTGCAATTTCTTTTAATTCTTGAGCCTTTTCTGTAGTTAATTCTCCTTTTACCAATCGCTCATTAATAGCCTCTACTTCTTTCTTTAAACTCTCTTTTTCAGATACTACTATTTCTTCTTTTTGCTGTTTTAATATTTCTATTTCCTCTGAATTATCTACATCCTGCGCATTTAAAAAATGAACACTAAGGGACATGGTCGTTAACACGACATACATTACTATTGTTCTCATAAAAATTTGATTTCTACTTACTCCTCCCTCTCAAATTAGAGAGGGAATTAGTAAGAATTGATTGATGAATGTTTATTAATTATCTCTCTCAGCAACGGTTGTTTTTAATTTTTCAAAACCTGTTTTAAGCGCTTCAAAAACACGATTTTTAAAAGATTCATCAAGTTCTGATTCTACGTCTAGAAGCAAAGCCGATGCACTTACCGTATTTGATTTTAAAATTTGTTGTGTTGTGATTTCAAGTTGAGCTTTTCGTAGTAACGCCTCTATCTCTTGATCAGTAACTTTTTTATTGTTTTTTTCAAGTTCTTTTATCTGAGCTACCAAACTAGAAACCTTACTTTCTATAAGCTCTGTAGTTATATCCAGGGAATTGCTTTCTTCAATTAATTTGCTATTAATTGTATCTGTTCTCAAGGTTATAGCTTCATTTGTTTTTTCTTCAAAGATATTTTCGGGAATTACTATGTGATCACTCTTTGGAGTTTCTTTTTTAACATTCTCATATTTTTTCGTTCCCGTAGTTTCTTCTTTCTTTAGGTCAGTTACAACTATTTCAGTTACTTCCTTTTTAGTTTCTTTTTTATTCTCAATGATATTGGATACTTGTTCAGACTCTATACTTTCCTCTACTACATCCACATCTTTTAACATATCTTGGTTAAAATCCTCTTCTGTAACATCAACAAATTGAGGATTCGATGGTTTTATTTCGGTATTAGATCGAATAAAAAATGTCGTTACAATTAATAATCCTACAAAACTTGCCGCAATACCAACCCACCAATACTTTTTAATTTTTTTTTGACCTGGTTGGCTATCTAATTTTTCCTCTAATTTATCCCAAGACCCGTGAGACGGACGTATTGAACGCTGCTCCAACTTCTCTTTTATACTATCTTCAAATTTTAATGGCGCCATTACTAATCTTATTTTGTTGGTTTAACTTTTGCTGTAGCATTTTCCTTGCTTTAAAAAGTTGAGACTTTGATGTACCCTCACTAATTTCAAGCATTTTAGCAATCTCACTATGTTTGTACCCTTCTACAGCATACAATACAAACACCATTTTATATCCTTCTGGCAAACTATCTATCAAATCCTGAATTTGCTCTACTCCTAACTCTATATTTATATTATTCCAGGACTCTTCATTATGATAAGCAATATCTTCTGTGAAAACTACTTGCTTTTGTTTTCTTAAAAACGATATTGATTCATTTACCATTATCCTTCTTATCCACCCTTCAAAACTTCCTTCGAAATTAAACTGTTTTAAGTTTGTAAATACTTTTAAAAAGCCACTTAGCATTACTTCTTCTGCGTGATGAATATCTCTTACATAACGACGACATACTCCCAGCATTTTTGCTGAATGTTTTTCATATAACTGATGCTGAGCATCTCTATGCTTGTTTGCAGCTTTTTTTATCAGCTGTGTTTCGTTTTTATAAAACTGAATAACTTTCAAAGTAAAATCAATTATTTAAGACTCTCTATTTACATAGACGCAATTAAATTCAAAAAGGTTGTCTGGCCACAGAAAAAAATATTTTTTTTAATCAAGCTTTTCTATATCATCTATAACCCACTGTAATTCCTCGTCTTTATCATTTAAAGTTTTTTTGATAGAGATATCCGGCTTAATCCCATAACCATCAGGCTCTATTTGATAAGGTGCATTTATTTTCATTAATCCTACTCTCATATTAATTCTAGAATTGGGTAATTCTACTTTTGCATACATCCCTGCTACTGTTCCATTATAAGCTCCTCCGGTTTCTTCTCCAACAAATGTAGCTCGTTTAGTTGCTTTTAAATGAGTAGAAAGAATACTACTTGCAGAAAAACTTTCTCCATCAATCAACACATACACCTTACCTTTAAAAGAATTTGGCTTAGGTTTTCTTAATTTACTATGCTTAAATTTAAAATAAGCTTCGCCATCTTCTTGCTTTACTTTAAACATTTGATATATTCCTAATATAGGTGATAGCATTGTAGCCATGGTTTTTGTTCCCCAAGACTTTGTATGAAAATATGGATATAAAAAACTTAAACGTCCTGTCATTTTAGATTTTTCTATAAACACGTATTCTTTATCCGTTAAATAGGAATATAAATCATCAATCTCTGTAAGTCTACCACCAAGATTACCTCTTAAATCAAGTACTAAATTCTTGCATTTTGAAGAATCAATTTTAGCAAAACTCTCTTTATAAAAATCTTTATACCCGCCATTGGTAAAACTTTTAATATTCATATATCCAACTAGTGTATCGGATTCTAAAAATGAAAAATTTCGATTATAATCTTTTGTTTTTTTGTTATAACCATATTTAAAATTTTTCTTCCGCGTTTTCTTTCTAAGTTCTTTAGCTATTTTCTTATCGACTTTACTCCACTTTTTATCTTGAACACTAGTAGAATCTTTTTTGGTTGAAACTTTAGTTTTATCATAATCTGCATATATATATTTAGAATACAGACTATCCTTTAATTTTAAATGCAACAATATGCTATCGTTTGGTTTATGAGTATTTGAATAAAAAAAACCGAAACGACTGCCTACAAACTCCGGCATAAACGTCTTATTAAAACCATCACTAGCGTGCAATTTATTAAAAGAATCAAGCAAATCATTTACATTTTCATTCTCTACTTTAACAACTTCTGATCCTTCTATTATAGTTGTATCTCCTTTAAAAACTTTTCTTACAAATAGTTTTTTATCGGATGTTTGAAACGATACAGAATGAAAAGGTGACGACCTTTTACCTTTTTCTTTTATCTGCTCTTTAGTTTGTTTTATAGATGGAACATGTATTGATAAATGGCCTTGTTTTATACTGGTAAAAACTGGCGCAAATAAATTATAAAATTCTTTTGTAGTTAATGGCTTTGTTAACTCACTCTTTAATTTATTTATGCTTTCTTCCAACTCTTCCTTAGATACATACCAATAAACATCAGGGTGTAATTTTACCAGTTTTTTATATGCATAATCAACATCTTCTCGTAAATCAATAGGGTTGTGAGTTTTATTTATTTGTTGGTTGTATTTCTCTACAGATGCACAACCGGATAATAATAAGATTGAGAGATATAAAAATAGTTTTTTTTCCATAGATATTTTTATTTAAAAATCGAGCAACTTTATTCTAAATGATAGACGTCAAAAAGAATAAAAAGGTTGTCTTGGTACAAAAAAATAATTAACTATTAATATCAAAACCAATACCATAATTATGTTTTTTAGATAAAAAACACGGTAATTACTTGATTTTGGATGTTGGAATTCTGCTTAGATTATTTCTTACGGTCAATAACGTAATTAACCATTAATTGTAAAGAGGATTTATATTCGGATTCTGGATATTCTGAAAGTATAGTTAACGCCTCTTCTTTAAACTTATGCATTATAGTTGTAGCATATTCTAGTCCTCCACTTATTTTTACAAAATCAATAACTTCTTTTACCCGTTTTTTATTCTTATTATGATTTTTAACAGAGTTAATTAGCCATTTCTTTTTTTCTTTGGAGCAATGATTTAAAGTATAGATTAGGGGCAATGTCATTTTTTGTTCCTTAATATCTATTCCCGTAGGTTTACCTATTGCTGTATCCCCATAATCAAATAAATCATCTTTGATTTGAAATGCCATCCCAATTAGCTCTCCGAACTTCCTCATCTTTTCTACGGAATCAGAATCTGGTTCCACAGAACAAGCACCGACGCTACAACATGCCGCTATTAAAGTAGCTGTTTTCTGACGAATAATCTCATAATAGATTTCCTCTGTAATATCAAGATTTCTTGCTTTTTCAATTTGTAACAACTCCCCTTCTACAATCTCTCTAACTGCAACTGAAATAATTTTTAATAAATCAAAATCATCGTTATCAATACAAACTAACATGCCTTTTGATAGTAAATAATCACCAATAAGTACGGCTATCTTATTTTTCCAAAGCGCGTTTACAGAAAAAAAACCTCTTCTACGATTAGAATCATCAACTACATCATCATGAACAAGACTTGCTGTATGTATCAGTTCTATAACAGAAGCTCCTCGATAAGTCCGTTCTTTAACCTCTCCGCCAGATACCATCTTAGCAACGAGAAAAACAAACATAGGGCGCATCTGCTTTCCTTTTCTGTTTACTATATAATGAGTAATCCTATTAAGTAAAGCAACTTTGGAATACATTGATTGAGAAAACTTTTGCTCAAAAAGCTCCATCTCATCAATTATAGGTAATTTTATTTGCTCAACAACTTTCAATCTAAAGTAGATTATTTTGTTTTCTAACTAGTTGCGAAGATAGTACAATCCATAATTAGGGTCAAAACACTTGATAAATAATTTACAAGGAAGATATGTTCTAAGATTTATTTGCCAATTGTCCACAAGCTGCATCAATATCTTTACCTCTGCTTCTTCTAACATTTACCACAAAACCTCTAGACTCTAATGCATTAATATATTGCTCTATCGCAGAATCAGGAGCTTGTTGAAATTCTCCATCATCAATTGGATTATACTCTATCAAATTAACCTTACAAGGAACGTAAGAACAGAACTTTAATAACGCATTTATATCCTCTTTCCTATCATTTATACCTTTCCAAACAACGTATTCATATGTAATCCTACTTTTCGTTTTCTCATACCAGTACTCTAGTGATTCTCTTAAGTCTGTAAGTGGGAAATTCTCATTAAACGGCATAATAGCAGTCCTAACTTCATCTATAGCCGAGTGCAGAGAAACAGCTAACCTAAACCGTACTTCGTCATCGGCCATTTTTTTTATCATTTTTGGCACTCCTGATGTAGAAACGGTAATTCTTTTCGGAGACATTCCTAGTCCTTCTGGAGAAGTAATCTTATCAATTGCTTTAATAACATTATTATAATTCATCAACGGTTCACCCATACCCATAAAAACAATATTGGACAATGGGCGGTTGTGATATAATCTACTTTCATTATCTATAGCAACAACTTGATCATAAATCTCATCTGGATTGAGGTTTCTCATTCTTTTTAGACGTGCCGTAGCACAAAATCTACAATCTAAACTACAACCTACTTGAGAAGAAACGCAGGCAGTAGTTCTGGTGGGTGTAGGAATTAAAACAGATTCTACTACTAATCCATCATGAAGTCTAACGGCATTTTTAATCGTGCCATCAGTACTTCGCTGCATTTGATCAACACTGATATGATTAATAACAAAATTATCTTCGAGTATTTCTCTTGTAGTTTTTGAAATATTCGTCATATTATCAAAACTATGTGCTCCTTTACTCCACAACCATTCGTATACTTGATTTCCGCGAAAAGCTTTATCTCCGCTTTCTACAAAGAATTCGCGTAATTGCTCTTTAGTTAAAGCTCGTATATCTCTTTTTTTTGACTTCATTTATATGCAAAAGTATGTAAAAGATATAGGATCTCTGACAGAAGGTGTAAACTATTTAAGAAATATCGCTAGAGGGGATCTAGCATTAGAATTTTACAGTACGAAAATCTTCTCTGTTATCTTTTTTGGATGATTTAATACGCTTCCATTGCTGCACTCCACCGCTACCGCGATACTTAACATTAAGCACATCGTTGTCATCTTTATCAATCCAAATCTGACATTCAGATATTTTCCCAGTTCTTATATCGGTAAATCTACCATTAGCATACTTAAATTCACTTTTATTCTTCAAGTGTTTAAGTATAACTAGCCCTTCTACTGGCTGATTTTTATCATCACCTTCACATTCATAACAAACTGCATCTCTTTCGGATTGACGCAACATCTGTTGTATAGAACCAAAAACTTGATTTTTAATCATATACAACTGAACTATATTGATAGCTACTCCTGTTTTTTTGTCATATGCTTTCCATTGTCCCAATACCGGATTGGCATCATATGTTCCTAACAAATCTTCTTTAAGTTGCACATCAACGGGATTCTCTCCTAACCATATTTTAAAAAGAGCCTGTTTAAACTCTAAACTATTGGTAACAGCTCCAAGTCTTTCTTTGTTTTTATACAAAGTCAACTTTTGATCTTTTGTATATATAATTTTAAAAATCTCATATTTATTAATCGTTTTAGGAAGAAGTTTGATGAAATCCCTTATCTGATCTTCCATTAAATAACTATTCCCATCAGTAGCACGCTCTAATCCATTTCTAATAATTTCTTTTAAATCATCATTAGTGATATCAGAAACTGTCTTGATTGTAAGTGCCATAGTAGCATCTTTATCTGCTACCATAAGACCATCTTCTACTCCGTCTACTTCGAAATCCAAATATAAACCGATTGTATAGAGTTTCTCTCGCTCTCCTGCTCCATTAAGCATTAGCTCATTATTTTCAAATACATCTATATCATTATAGTGAAGATTACCTACCTTGGTTTGAGAAAATGAAAATAAGGTTACAAAAAATAAAACAATGTGTAATATTCTGTTCATAGGTTAATTTTAAAATTACTTAGGGTGCTCGCAAGAAACGATTAATTTTTCAAAAATATAGAACCAACAATTAGCTGTATTCATTTTTTCGACAAAAAACCAAATTAATCGACATCTTACCTTTTTTTAAACTACGGTTTTACCGTAATTTTTCAAAAAGCTCCGCAAAATACTTATTTTTTATGAAATAAACATTATAACTGATTAATTTTAAGATTTCTACAACAAATACCTAAATCTATACTTTACGTATTTCTTATAAAAAATGTAGGATTTACAATACATAAACAAACAAAAAGGCTCCACTTTTAAATAAAATAAAGTGGAGCCTTTTTATTATACATTTTATAAAATGTTAGATGATTAGCATTGCATCACCATAAGAGTAAAACTTATATTTTTCTTTTACTGCTTCTTCATAAGCTTCTTTAATAAAATCATGACCAGCAAAAGCTGACACCATCATTAACAATGTTGATTTTGGAGTGTGAAAGTTCGTAATCATACTATTTGCTATACTAAAATCGTAAGGAGGAAAAATAAACTTATTTGTCCATCCTCTAAACTCATTTAAAGTATTATCTGAAGAAACAGAACTTTCTAATGCTCTCATAACCGTAGTTCCCACTGCACAGATTCGTTGCTTATTAGCAATTCCATTATTGATAGTCTCTGTTGCACGAGCAGTAACATATGCCTCTTCACTATCCATTTTATGTTTAGATAAATCTTCTACCTCTACCGGATTAAATGTTCCTAAACCAACATGAAGTGTTATTTCTGCAAAGTCCACTCCTTTTATCTCCAAACGCTTCATCAAATGTTTAGAAAAATGCAATCCAGCAGTTGGAGCTGCTACCGCACCTTCATTTTTTGCATAAATCGTCTGATATCTTTCTTCATCTTCTGGTTCTGCATCTCTTTTTATATATTTTGGTAAAGGAGTTTCTCCTAAGTCCGTAAGCTTTTGTCTAAACTCATCATATGATCCATCATATAAAAAACGAAGTGTTCTTCCTCTAGAAGTAGTATTATCAATAACCTCTGCAACTAAACTTTCATCATCTCCAAAGTATAATTTGTTTCCTATTCTGATTTTACGAGCAGGGTCTACCAGCACATCCCAAAGACGTGTTTCTGAGTTTAATTCACGTAATAAAAACACCTCAATTCTAGCTCCAGTCTTTTCTTTGTTACCATACAATCTAGCAGGAAAAACTTTAGTATTATTTAAAACCATAACATCATTAGGCTCGAAATAATCTATAAGATCTTTAAACTGTTTATGCTCTATTGTTTGATCCTTTCTATTAAGAACCATTAGACGTGCCTCATCCCTATTTTCTGAAGGATATTCTGCTAATAGATCTTGTGGAAGGTCAAAATTGAAATGTGATAACTTCATTAGTGTCTGTTTTTTTTGGAGGTGCAAATATACAATCTCGACATAGGGGTTGTCAAGTAAATCACCATTTAAATTTTTATTTACAGTACTTTAAAATCTAATTTTTTCAAATCATTCCAAAAATCAGGGTACGATTTTGATACCACATCTGCATCATTAATAAGCAATGTTTCTCTTAGTGCTAAAGGAGCAAAAGCCATCGCCATACGATGATCGTGATACGTATCTATAGATATTTCTGACTTAATTGATTTGGAAGCTGCCAACCTTAAGGAATCATCAGTAATTGTAACATCACCTCCTAATTTTTCTATTTCTATCTTTAGCGCTTCTAATCTATCTGTTTCTTTAATTTTTAATGTATGCAAACCAGTAAGATAACACGATTTACCTAGCCCAAAACAAGTAACAGCAATAGTCTGTGCAATATCTGGAGAATTAGATAAATCTAATTGTAACTCATCTGACTCGTTAGCCGCAGAACTTTTGGTTAGTGTTATTTGATTGTTATGAAAAGTAGTTTCTACTCCTAATTTTTTGTATATCTGCGCTAACGCAGAATCCCCTTGGTAACTATTTTGCTTATAACTACCCAAAGTAACACTCCTATTGTCCGACAAAGCTACAATACTATAAAAATAAGAAGCAGAACTCCAATCTGATTCTACAACAACCAATTTTGGTGTAGCTATTTTTAAAGGATGTATATTAATAACATTATTTTCGAAAGTTCCTTGAATCCCAACATCCTTAAGCAAACTTAAAGTCATTTTTATGTAAGGAATCGAGGTTACTTTTCCCTCTAAAACGATCTCCAAACCTTCTGGCAATGAAGATGCAATCAACATTAAAGCAGAAATATACTGGCTACTTACATTCGCCGCTAAAGAAACTTTATTTGATTCTGGATTTTTACCAATAATCTTTATCGGTGGGTATCCTTCTTCTTTCTCATAAGTTATTTCACATCCTAATTGTCTAAGTGCGTCTACAAGAATTTTTATTGGTCGCTCTTGCATCCTTTTACTCCCAGTTAAAATAGTTTCTCTACCATTTTTTACTGCAAAATAAGCTGTAAGAAACCTCATTGCTGTGCCCGCATGATGAATATCAACTACCTCATCAGTACTTGCTAATGCCACCTGCATTAATTGTGAATCATCGCTATTTGATATATTCTCTATTTTAATTTCAGGATACAATGATTGTAAGATTAATAATCTATTTGTCTCACTTTTAGACCCAGTAATTTGTAGAACATTATCCTTAATATTCGAAATGTGATTTAATTTCAAATTCATTTTATCTATTGGATTTACGTTTTCTTAATTCAAAATAGTACCCTAGAATCATCCCATATGTTAATCCTCCTATAACACGAGAAGTGATATACCTTACCCAAA
Source organism: Aquimarina sp. Aq107 (assembly GCF_943733665.1). Classification (NCBI taxonomy): domain Bacteria; kingdom Pseudomonadati; phylum Bacteroidota; class Flavobacteriia; order Flavobacteriales; family Flavobacteriaceae; genus Aquimarina; species Aquimarina sp. Aq107. The sequence continues at coordinate 3,846,335 of NZ_OX030782.1, forward strand.
GACCATTATTTATTTTTTCATCTATAAAAGTATCGAATGCCAAGCCACCATATTGCATTAAATGCTCAATAACACTGAATAACACAACAAAAACGAGACCTAAAAGAAATACAGATTTCCAATATTTTTTTGAGGAAATAATTGATTTAAACATTATTTTAATTTATCATTATTGTGGTGACGATCATGATCTCTTTTTGTTTTAATATCCAGTTTTTTATCGAAAGCTTCTTGAAGATCGATACCCGTTTGGTTTGCTAAGCATAATACTACAAACATAACATCTGCTAGTTCTTCTCCTAAATCTTTATTTTTATCACTTTCTTTTTCACTTTGCTCACCATATCTGCGCGCTATTATCCTTGCCACTTCTCCTACTTCTTCGGTAAGTTGTGCCATATTAGTAAGCTCATTAAAATATCTTACTCCATGATTCTTAATCCAATCATCTACCGCTTTTTGCGCATTTTGAATATCCATTCTTTATATTCTTTTAAGAACTACTTGTTCGTTTTCTTTTTTTATCACCTGATTATAAAATTCCTTAATAGTTGGATAATAGTTCGCTGGGATTACTGGAGATGTAACTGTTTCATCCACTAAAACCTGAATAACCCCATTAGAAACATTCGATCTAAAGACAAATTTACCCATATTATCTGGTAATTTAAACGCTGACGTTTTTGGATACTCTACAACCTCATATCCTTCAGGTATTTTAATATTTACCATATATTTATTTGAAAAACCATACCCAAAATCTATAGGATATTTTCTATCATCAGATTTAAAAACATTTTCTTTATCCCTCAAAAATAATAAAGGTGAAAAGAATATCTCATCATCAATAGCTTCAATTTGATCTTCTATTACAAAATTAAATTTTTCATTTACACCTTTCCCATATTGGTTAACTCCTTTTACGGCGTATTCTTCTAACTCAGTAATTCCATATTTTTTTTCAAAACGCTCCGCTTTGCTTTCATCGTCTTTGGATGAGTTTTCAACTCTATAGCTATGAGCCACATAATCCTTATAATCAACGCTTAATTTGCCTTTTGCAATACCTTCTTGATCTATTTCGCATTGCATTCTATAGGATTTCACAGAAGGTTTTACTGGTCGAAAATTAACCATTTGGGAAGTACCATTTTTAGCAATCACTCTCCCCATTCCTTTTATAATTCTATCTGGCAAAACATTAGGAACTCCATATTTATCGGTAGCATCCAAATATATTAGACTACCATCTGCTAATTTCACTCTACTTATAACATAATTAAAACCATCAATTGTTGGGAACAATGGAATTACTTTATCACTTGTACTACAAATCACTGGATTGGCATCAACACCTGCATTAACAAGCATAGAAGTAAGCATTAAATTTATTTCGGCTACACTGCCGGTATTTTCTTTATACGCTTTTTTAGTTCCAACATTAGTAAAAACTCCTCTTCTTTTATTCCAAGACATCTTTTTCTTCAAATAATCATAAATCTTTACAGTTTTATCTAATTCACTGCCAACATCACTTACTAATTTATCTATATCATCTTTATAATAATTATTTCTTTTAAGCTCATCTCCAAAACTTGGGTTTTCATAGATAGTTTTTGCTACATCTTCCCAAGTGGTTGAACGGTAATCTGCTGGTTCATTAGGATATTTAACATAAGACAGCTCATAATTAATTGAGGATATATAGTTCTGTATATTTCCAGAATATGGTTCATATTTAAACGCAGGAATACTAGATGAATTAATTGTATTAATATTAATACGATAATCCACTTTACTATTGGAGTACTTAGTATTTCTGCCTTGCGTACTTACCCCACTTGATCTAGACTTTGATGTCAGATTAATAACATCTTGAGCACTTGACTCCTTAAGATTTATTGGTAAATACCCACTAGTAAGTTTCTTAAAATTAAAATACTCCGGCATCTTAATTTGAACTTCGAGCTTATTTATTGGTATTATGTTTTGCAAGTAAATTCTATCAATACTGTAAACGAAAGGAGAAGTGATTTTATATTTAAACTCTATTACAGACCCGTCTTGTAGTGATGGCATTGTAAATTTTATCTGATCTCTATTCTCTGTGTATTCATTTTTAAATATACCGTCTTTCTTTAATTTAGTTTCTATGATTTTATCTCCTACATAAGAATAAGTAACCCCTTTAAGACCACTCACTTTCTCTTTATTCCCTCCATATTTATACAAAAAAATCTCTTCCGTTGCATGATCGGAACCGTTTTTATTATAAAGCTTAATACGCTTAAACACTTCTGTTATTAATTGAAAACCATTTTGCTGATTAAAGTTATAATAAACCTTCTTATTTTCATATAACACTGCAGCATTTGCTGAACTATCTAGTGGATATGATTTTTCGATTAACTCTGCTTTTGATACCTTACCAAACTTATATTCTTGTGCAATCGTATTTACTGATACCATCAGCAATACAATTATAATTGCTTTATATAATTTTCCCATTGATATTGATTGATTAGTTGTTATTGTTGTTTTAGTACTATTTTTGTTTTATCAGCTTTCTGGATTTTAGACATAAACTGTCTATATTCTTCATATTTTTCTTTAGGGTATCTACCGTCGTTGATTTTTAATTTTCTAGTATACTTAAGAGTAGATTGATTCACTTGCTCTATACTACAAGAATATGTTCCAAAAATTGTTTCAAATACTTTTTCCTGAGGAAGTTTATTAACTATATAACCTACTGGCACCTTTATTATATATTCGTCTGTATCAACATATCCTCTAGAGATTACCAGAGCTGTTTTTCTGTCTTTATATTTAGGCTTCTTACTGTTAACTCTATTAAAAACATTAGGTATAATTAAAAGCCTACTGCCAGCTTTGGTAGCATAATTTGTAGCATTTACCTTCACTGTCTCATTATAGATAACATCATCCTTATTGTCACTAAGTTCCAAAGACATAACATTTAGATTATTGATGTAATCCCAATACTCTTTATAATATAGTTTTTGATCTTTAACAGACTTTAATTTTGTTAAATACCTCCAGTCATACTGTAACCCTTTAGATGTTGAAGTAACTTCACCTACCATGGAAGCATCTTCTTGCAAGTAAATTGTTGCTTTAGTATCTAAGGTGTTTTCTTCTAGTTTATATTTTTTAGTTCTTTTAATTTCCCCCCCATCTGGTGTAATAACGAGAACATCTCGATCATCAGTAAAATCTCCAATAAAATTAAATGGAGCAGTTTGACTTGTACATTCTAACCAAATATCTTCTTCGTTATCTACATCAGGTATATTTAAAATTACATGATTACCTTGCATTGAAGCAAAATCATTATCTATATCTCTTTTTTTAGAATCTCCATATACGACCGTATAATATGCTTTAATATCTTGAGATTCTAAAAGCGCTTTTGTATAATTTGTTAAAGCTTTACAATCTCCATACCCCAATCTATCTACATCTTCTGCTTTCATGGGCATCCATCCTCCAATTCCCAATTGCACACTTATGTATCTAGTCTTGTTTTGTACATACTCATAAATCAATTTTGCCTTTTCTTTTTTAGAAGTAGCGTCCGAAACTAAATCAGATATTTTTTTGATGACCTCTTCTGGCAATTCATCTCTTCCAGAGACTAAATTTTGATATTGCCATTTACCCATAGTTTTCCAATCATCTGCTGCACCTTCAACATTAACTAAAGAAAAACTTCCTAAAGTTATTTTACCTGTAGGCACAAGTTCTGAAAAAGAAGGACTTTGATATTCTTTTTTAAGGGCTGGAACCCCAGATAAACTATAAGATACTTCTTGATTCGCTTTTTTAATTTCTACGGAATATCCTTCAAAAGCCTTTTCTTTTGTTCTTAAAGGTATTTTTTTAGGGTTAATAACAGTATAAGATGTATTCTCGATACTTAAACCATAATCCGTAATAGGAAACCAAGGCTCTATAAATGCAGAATTTTTAGTTTCTACCTCACTTTCATAAACCAATGTATAGGGATACTCCACTGGAGTATGTTCAAAATAAATAAATCGATTATCCCCTATTAAAGAGAATCCATCGTACATGCTTCTATCACTAAAATCTTTTCTCTTAAATTTCTTGATTTCTTGACCTAAAGCATTAAAGACTGTGGCGCGTGCTCTTTTTATTTTTGTTTCGGGGTCATAAGGCTCATAAGAATCAGCTAGACGATCTCCATATTTATTTAACACAGTTACAATCCGCTTTGTTTTAACTACAACGGAATTTATCGAATTAATCTCTATTACCACATCTTCTGATCTTACTATAGCATTTGCATTATCCGTAAGTATTGAGTCTAAAAGTATGGCCTGTAAACTAAAATCTTCTTGGCCATTAATACCTGAAAAAGTACACAGGAAAAAGGCAACTAAAATTAGTTGTAATTTTTTAAGCATATCAAATTTTATTCTGGGGTGTGATTAATTATTCTTTGTTCTTAGTATCAATAATTATGGTTACTGGTCCGTCGTTAAGTAATGAAACCTTCATGTCTGCTCCAAAAACTCCAGTTCCTACTTTCTTTTTTAAGTTTTTTTCTAGCTCTTTTATAAATTCTTCATATAAAGGAATTGCTTTTTCTGGCTTTGCAGCTTTAATAAAACTCGGCCTATTTCCTTTTTTAGTGCTCGCATGTAATGTAAATTGACTAACTACTATTGCGTCTCCATCAACATCAAGAATACTATTATTCATCATATCATTCTCATCACTAAATATTCTTAGCCGACTTATTTTTCCTGATAACCATAATACATCATCTTTAGAATCTTCATCTTCAACTCCTAACAAGATGAGAAGACCCAAACCAATCTTCGAAATCTTGTCTCCTTTTACTTTAACTGATGCTTCAGAAACTCTTTGAATTACAGCTCTCATTATGTATGTGTCTTTTATAGAGGAAATGTTACCCTGAAAAATAAAATTTTATTCTTCATCGTAATTATTTTTTCGATAATGCTCTTCTTCCCCTTCGAGAATTTGCAAATAACTTTTATATCGAGACCAAGCGATCTCTTCGTTATCCAGTGCTTCTTTAACAGCACATTTTGGTTCATTAATATGTAAACAATTATTAAATTTACATTGTTGTTTTAGTTCAAAAAATTCAGGGAAATAGTCTCCAACTTCTTCTTTATCCATATCGACGATTCCAAAACCTTTGATACCCGGAGTGTCAATAATCTTAGCATCGAAACTAAGGTCATACATTTCTGCAAAAGTAGTAGTATGTTGTCCTTGTTGATGTTGATCACTAATCTCAGCTGTTTTAAGGGATAGATTAGGTTCTATTAAATTAACCAATGTAGATTTTCCTACACCGCTGTGTCCAGAAAACATACTTACTTGACCTTCCATTAACGTCTTAACTTTATCAATATTTTTCCCTGTTTTTGCAGATATCCCTATACACTCATATCCTATATTTCTATATAAAGCAGCTAGATACTTTATTTCTAGAAGTTCATCTTCATCATAAGTATCAACTTTATTAAACAACAAAATTGCCTTAATATCATATGCCTCTGCAGTAACCAAAAAACGATCTATAAAAGCTGTAAAAGTTGGTGGATTATTAAGAGTTACTAATAAAAAAACCACATCAATGTTTGCTGCAATGATGTGAGTTTGTTTAGAAAGATTTACTGATTTTCTAATAATATAATTTCGCCGTTCTCTTATATTTTCTATAACACCGGTTTCTCTATCATTATTAGTTTCTACCTTAAAATCCACCCTATCGCCTACAGAAACCGGATTCGTACTTTTTATACCTTTTATTCTAAACTTACCTTTTATACGACACTCATATACAGTGCCGTTATCAGTTTTAACGGTATACCAACTTCCGGTAGATTTATAAACGGTTCCTGTCATAAACGCAAAGATGCAAATAAATCTCTATACCCAATAGGTATTATACACATTTAAGATTTAGCTACTTTTTTTTGGTGATTTATAGACTCTTGATGGATTGCCTTATAGATTCTTAACATAAACTCTTCACTCAATCCTTTTTCTTCTCCTTCCAGAATCATTTTACCTAAAATTTCATTCCAACGCTTAGACTGCAATATCGCGACATTCTGTTTTGCTTTAGCTTTACCAATCTCATCAGAAATTTTCATTCTTCTGGATAAAACATCTAATAATTGATTATCAGCTACATCGATTTTTGCACGTAATTCATTTAAAGTTCTTTGGTATGCTTCATCGACTCCTACTTCTTTACGAATTCTTAAATCTTTCATATGTTGAACTAAAGTTTCTGGTGTAATCTGTTGCGCGGCATCACTCCAAGCATTATCCGGATCATAATGCGTTTCGACTATTAATCCATCAAAATTTAGATCTAAAGCTGTCTGCGAAAGGTCAAAAATCAAGTCTCTTCTTCCAGCAATATGAGATGGATCTAAAATAAGTGGTAAATCCGGAAAACGATTTTGCAAGTCAATTGGTATTTGCCATTCTGGAATATTACGATACTTCGTTTTTTCATATGTCGAAAATCCTCTATGTATTACCCCCAAGTTTTTAACATCGCACGTGTAAAAACGCTCTACAGCTCCTAACCAAAGTGATAGATCTGGATTAATTGGATTTTTGATCAATACGGGATTATCAATCCCTCTACAAGCTTCTGCAATATCTTGTACTATAAAAGGAGAAACTGTACTTCTAGCACCTATCCATAATACATCTACTCCGTGTTCAAGCGCTAATTCTACATGATGAGGATTTGCTACCTCAGTAGCTATCTTCATTCCTGTTTCTTCTTTAGCTCGCTGTAACCATTTCAATCCTAAAGCTCCAACCCCTTCAAAATTACCTGGTCTAGTTCTTGGTTTCCAAATTCCAGCACGCAACACTGTAGCGTCAGAATCTTTAAGTTGATGCGCTATCTTAACTACTTGTTCTTCTGTTTCTGCACTACAAGGTCCCCCAATCACCAATGGGTGATCCAAGTTGTATTCGTCTAACCAGTTTCTAAGTTCTTTTTTATTCTCCATTTTTATTTTTTATTCTCTATTAATAATCTGTTTTTAAGTGGTTATTTTATGAAATTCCTTTCAAAATTGTTCTTATATGATTAGTGTCTTCCATTTCTTTATAAATTTCTACAAAATTATCTTCTTCCATCAACTCTTTAAACTGTGTGAGATTTGCTATATACTCAGTTAAAGTTTCGACTACATTTTCTTTATTGTGTTTAAAAATGGGTGCCCACATTTCGGGAGAACTTTTAGCTAATCTTACCGTAGATGCAAACCCACTACCTGCCATATCAAAAATATCACGTTCATTCTTTTCTTTCTCAATTACGGTTTTTCCTAACATAAAAGAACTAATATGTGACAAATGAGATACATATGCAATATGTTTATCATGAGAAGCAGGGTCCATATATCGTATCCTCATTCCTAATCTTGTAAAAATCTCCATTCCACGCTCCTGTAATTTAAAAGCCGTCTTTTCTACTTCACAAATAATGTTAGTTTTACCTCTATACAAATTAGCAATTGCTGCCTGCGGTCCTGAAAACTCTGTTCCGGCGATCGGATGTGCCGCCAAATAATTTCTTCGTTTTGGGTGATCACTTACTGAATTACATAATTTCTTCTTAGTAGAACCTACATCAAACACCAAACAGTCATCGTGTATAGTATCTAGAATTTCTGGTAATAGTTTCACGGTTACATCTACCGGAATCGAAGTTATCACAACATCTGCGTTTTCTAATGCTGAAAAATTTGCTTTCTCATCAATTAACCCTAGAGAAATTGCTTTATCCAGATGCTCTTCATTCTTATCTATACCGTAAATTTTCGCTTCATTGAATGCCGCTTTGATATCAATTGCAAACGACCCTCCTATTAACCCAATACCTATTATGAATACTTTCATGCTTCTACTTGTAATCTTTTTATTGCTTCTTTTATATTCTCTTTAGTAACACATAAAGAAAAACGAATATAACCTTCTCCATTACTTCCAAAAATATCACCTGGAGTTATAAAAACACTATTTTCATATAATATTGTATCGATAAACTCAACAGCGTTAATTCCTTTTGGTAGTTTTGCCCAAACAAACATTCCTGTCGCTGTTTTATCATAGTTGCAACCAAGAATTGAAGCTAATTCCCATATTAATTTTCTACGCTCTTTATAAATAGTATTCATCTTAGAATACCAATCATCAGATATATTCAATGCGGCTATAGCTCCTTTCTGAATCCCTTGAAACATACCACTATCCATATTACTTTTTACTTTTAGAATAGCTTCTATTTTTTCCTGACTTCCATTAGCCATTCCTACTCTCCATCCGGCCATATTAAATGTCTTACTCAACGAATTTAACTCAAGTGCAACATTTTTAGCACCAGGAACAGACAAAATACTTATTGGGTTATCATTAAGAACAAAACTATAAGGGTTATCATTAACCAATAAAATATTATGATTTGTTGCAAAATTTACTAACTTTTTAAACAAATCAATACTACCGTTGGCTCCAGTAGGCATATGTGGATAATTAACCCACATAATTTTTACTTTACTTAAATCCTTTTTAGCTAAATCCTTTAAATCTGGTTCCCACTCATTCTCTGCTACCAAATCATAATATACCGGTTTGGCTCCAACTAAATTAGTTACTGATGTATATGTAGGATATCCAGGATTGGGTACTAAAACCTCATCTCCTTCATTAAGATATGCTAATGATATATGCATAATCCCCTCTTTAGATCCCATCAAGGGTAAAATTTCATTTTCTGGATCTAGAACTACCTTATATTTATTTTCGTAAAATTTTGAAATAGCTTCCCTTAATTCTGGGATCCCCTGATAACTTTGATACTTGTGAGCTCCATCCAAAACAACAGCATGTTGAATAGCTTCCACAACTTCTTTAGGTGGATCCAGATCAGGACTACCTATAGCCATATTTAGAATTGGCTTACCTGAAGCTGCTAGCGCCCTTACTTCTCGTAATTTTTTAGAGAAATAATATTCCTCAACCGTTTTTAATCTTTTTGCAGTTTGAATACTCATCCGTTTTGATTTTTATATTCTCCTAAAATTTTAAATTCTAATGCCATTATTTTTAATAAAGAAACAGCTTTTTGATAATCCTCATATGCACTAAACGTAACATCTACAAAAAAGGAATATTTCCAAGGCATATTAATTACCGGCAATGATTGAATCTTAGTAAGGTTCAAACCACAATCGCTCATAACATTAAGAACTGTTGCTAAACTTCCTCTTTTATGATCCGTTAAAAATTTTAAAGATGCTTTATTAATTTCTTTACTATCCACTCCAGAGTCCTCTCTAGTTGTTAGTATAAAAAAACCGTGTGCAATTTGATTTAATTGTCTGAATTTCTTTTGCTAAAATATTTAATTGATAAATGTTCGCAGCAGTTTCTCCAGCCACAGCAGCAACACCTTTTAATCCTTGTTCTTGAATTCTTTTTGCAACATCTGCGGTATCTGAATCTTCTACTAACTTAATATGTGGTTGGTCTCTAAAAAATTCTTTACACTGAAGCAAAGCCATCGGATGAGAATACACCTCTTTTATATCGGAAATTTCTTGTCCCTCTAAAGCCATTAAACAATGATGAATTGGCTGAAAATACTCTCCGCATATTGTCAGATTATGTTCATCAATATATGCATAATTAGGAATAATCGAACCTGCGATAGAATTCTCTATTGCCATCACAGCATCCGTACTTTTCTTTTTCTCTAAACTGTGAACCAGTTCTTGAAAAGACATACATTCATCTACATCTATTTGATCTCCAAAATACGCTTGGGCAACCCCATGATGATATGATCCTTTTATTCCTTGTATAGCAACTTTCTTTCTCAAACGTTTTAAATTTTGATTTCAAAAAAAAATCCCGATTTTTCATCGGGATTCTAATTTTATAAATTTTGCTTATTCATTTACATAGCGATCCCGATCTTGCTTTTAAAATAAAAGAAGAAAAAATAAAATCGGTTCCAAGTAAACAAATTGCTCATTGTTGTTTCTTTAATACGTTGCTAAATTAGCTAAAACTATTACCATACAAAATATTTTTTCATTTTTTTCATTGATTCAAACCTATTATCATCAAATATCAAATTTTTAATAAGAATCAATGAAATATTTTAAATAAACCAACCTGTACAATAAGAATCTTTTAAGTTTTCACACACTAACAAACGTTAGTAATTATATTACTCCCAGCTCTTTACCTACTTTAGTAAATGCTTTTACTGCTTTTTCTAAGTGTTGTCGATCATGTCCAGCAGATAATTGCACTCTAATACGAGCTTTACCTTTTGGCACCACTGGATAGAAAAATCCAATAACATAAATTCCCTCATCTAATAATTTTGCAGCAAACTCTTGTGCCAGGGTAGCTTCATAGAGCATTACCGGAACTATGGGGTGATCTCCAGATACTATATCAAATCCTGCAGCAGTCATTTCTGATCTAAAATATTTAGTATTCTCCTCCAATTTATCTCTAAGTACAGTTGAAGAACTCAATAAATCAAGTACTTTAATCGAAGCCCCTACAATTGATGGTGCTACTGTATTAGAGAACAAATAAGGCCTAGACCGTTGTCTTAGCATATCTACAATTTCTTTTCTTGCTGCTGTAAAACCACCAGAAGCTCCACCAAGTGCCTTACCATAAGTACCTGTTATAATATCAATCCTTCCCATTACATCTCGATACTCATGAGTTCCACGTCCTGTTTTACCTAAAAAACCTGTAGAGTGACACTCATCGATCATTACCATGGCTTCATATGTATCAGCCAAATCACAAATTTTATCCAATTGCGCGATAGTTCCATCCATAGAAAAAGAACCATCTGTTACAATCAATACCCTTCTGGATCCTTTTGCCGCTTGTAATTGTTTTTCTAGATCCACCATATTATTGTGTTCGTACCTAAAACGCTTTGCCTTACACAATCTGATCCCATCAATTATTGAAGCATGATTCAACGAGTCTGAAATAATAGCATCCTCCGCTGTAAGAATAGGTTCAAACACTCCTCCATTTGCATCAAATGCTGCTGCATATAGAATACAATCTTCCATTCCTAGGAATTCTGCAGTTTTTCGTTCTAATTCTTTATGGATATCCTGAGTACCACAAATAAACCTTACAGAAGATAATCCATATCCATGAGAATCTATAGCATCCTTACCCGCTTTTATAACATCTGGATGAGAAGAAAGTCCTAAATAATTATTTGCACAAAAATTTAAAACATGTTTTGTGTTTGTAGTATCTATTTCTGCTCCTTGTGGAGTAGTTATTACTCTTTCTGATTTATACAGGCCAGCTGATTTTATATCATCTAACTCTTTTTGTAAATCGTCTTTAATATTTGAAAACATTATGGTATTCTTTATTTTATAATTTACTAATTAAACTCAAATTACAAGTCTATCAAACAAAATTTCTAAAATATTAGAAGTTCTTTACTTTTTGAACCTGTCTTATATTTCTGTTGTAGTTTTTCGATCATAATTTCGGTAATATCTTTAAGATCATAGCGAGGTTGCCATCCCCAATCTTTTTTAGCAGAAACATCATCAATTGATTTTGGCCATCTAGAAGCTATTTCTTGTCGGAAATCAGGCTTGTAATTTGCTTTAAAATTAGGGTATAATTTACGAATCTCAGAGACTACATCTTCTGGAGAAAAACTAATTCCTGAAATATTATAAGATGTTCTTACTTTTATATTTTCTTTTGGAGCTTCCATTAATTCTATTGTAGCTCTAATGGCATCCTCCATAAAAATCATTGGAAGCATTGCATCTTCTTTTAAAAAGCAATTAAACTCTTCTCCTAGTACCGCTTTATGATATATATCTACTGCATAATCAGTTGTTCCTCCACCAGGTAACGATTGATAACCAATCACACCAGGATATCTTATAGACCTAACATCTAAACCATATCTAAGAAAATAATATTGTGCCCAGTTTTCTCCTGCAGCTTTGCTTATACCATATACTGTAGCAGGGTTAAGGTACGCATCATCAGGTGTGTTTTCTAAAGGTGCACCTTCTCCAAATACAGCAATTGAACTTGGGAAAAATACTTTATCAATATCATTCTTTCTTGACACCTCTAGCACATTAAACAAAGTCTTCATATTTATATCCCAGGTAACCAATGGTGTTTCTTCTCCTTTAGCCGATAAAATTGCCGCTAAATGATAAATTTGGGTAATTTTATATCTTTCTACAACTTCTTGAATCCTATTCCTATTTGTAGCATCAACAATTTCAAATATACCTTTAAAATCCTCATTTTGTCTAAGGTCTGAAGCTATTACATTCTCTATTGTATACTTTTTTTGAAGTTCTTTTGTCAATACGGACCCTAACTGTCCATTTGCCCCAATTACTAAAACTTTTGTATCCATATTCCTCTTAAAATTTTAACACACAACAAGCATTATTCACTTACTAAATTAGCAAATACAACTTTTATATCCGATATTTATCAATATTTAAGTAATTATTCCTTTATATTAAATGTTATTTAGTTTTAATTACTTTTAAAGAGATATAACTCTCTGTTTTAAAGTGATTTTTAATTAACATACTATGGACCATTTAGATCAAACTGATATAACAATTCTTAGAATTCTTCAAAAAGATTCTAAAAAAACAGCTAAAGAAATTGCTGCTATTCTTAATTTAACACCATCTCCTGTTTATGAAAGAGTTCGAAGGTTAGAAAAACAAGGGATTATAAAAAAGTACGTAGCTATTTTAGATAAAAAACTAATAGACAGATCCATAACTACTATTTGTCAAGTGTCTATGAGATATCACAATGAAGCATTTATTGAAAAATTCGAAGAACAAATTCAAAATTTAGAGGAAGTACAAGAATGTTATCATATGGCGGGGCAAGTAGATTTTATTCTAAAAATTCACACCAAAAGTTTAGAAGAATACCACGATTTTGTAAAGACCAAACTTTCTAAAATTGAAAACATTGGAGTTTTAAATAGCACATTTGTTTTAAAAGAAATCAAACATTCATCAGAGTTCTATATTTAACCTGAACGATTGGACAAATAATCTTTAAGCCAAAATGCTGTTTTTTTCATTTTTCTATTGAGTGTAATTTTATCCATACCGATTATTCCGAATTTTGGAATATACCCTTCGGCCCATTCAAAATTATCGACAAGCGTCCAAAGCAATATTCCTTTTAAGTTGATTCCTAGATCAGAAATCTTTTTCATACCCTCTATAATATGCATGTAGTATTCTATGCGTTTAGCGTCATCTTCTTTTGTTGATAATGCCATTCCACATTCTGTAAGCCACAATGGTTTTTCTGAATCATACATCGAAAATCTTTCCAGAAAATATTGGGCTCCCTCTGGATAAGTTTCCCATCCCATAACAGAAACAGGCACTTCCCTTTTACTTGGTTTAATAGGAATACTACCTAAATAAGGAATATACCAAGCACTTTTAACCACTTCTCGAGCGTATGTCTGAATTCCCCAAAAGTCAAAATCAACTTTCATCTCTTCCATATCACCTTGTTGTACAAATCGCTTAATTCTTTTTACAAGAGGAAGTTCCTTCTCAGGATACCCTAAACCTAAATAAGGTTCAATACATAAACGATTCATTAAGGCATCAATTCGGCTCGCAGCACTCAAATCTTTTTTTCTATTGGAATGTGATTCAATTTTTGTGCAACTAATAGCGGTGCCAACTTTTATATCTTTCTGACCTTTTAAAACTCTATAACCTTTAGCCTGAGCTAATAAAATATGATGAATACTAGCACTAAAACTTTTAATCCCTCGCTTGCCAGGAGCGTGTATTCCTAAAAAATATCCTGCTCCAATACACACAATAGCTTCGTTAATAAGTATCCAATTTTTTACTCGGTCGACAAAATAAAGCTTAAGTACTTTAATGTAGTTTTCATAATCAGTAATTATATCTCGATTTTTCCAACCACCTTTATCTTGTAATTTCTGCGGTAAATCCCAATGATATGTAGTAATCCATGGTTCTATACCAACTTCTATACAATAATCAATTACTTTATTATAAAATGCAATTCCCTTTTCATTGATTGCTCCTGATCCATTAGGCAAAACTCTTGACCAAGAAATTGAAAAACGAAATATTTTTAAACCGATTTCAACTGATAAATCTATATCTTCCTTATATCGCTCATAAAAATTTGTTGCAATTTGATTGTTTGATTTATCCTTAATACTTTTTGATTTGTTAGTAAATGTATCCCATATAGAAGGACCTCTACCATCCGTATTAAAAGCTCCTTCAGTTTGGGCAGCTGCGGTTGTAACTCCCCAAATAAGATGGTCAATATTACTCACTGATAAATAAAATTCAAGGAAAGAATAGTTACTAATGCTTAAACAGGCTCTTCTTAATATATGGGTATATAATAAAGAAAATTACCTTTTGAATATTATAAATCACTTTGGTAAAAAAACGAACTATATTATTATTTATCCTATTAAGTAACATATATACTGGTTTTGATATTTAAAGTTAATAAAACAGATTCAACATATGTTTACCTAAATATTATCTAAATGTTATAATCAGTTTTTTAATTTTTTATTGGTTATCGATACAATAAATATCGTTTTATGTACTTTTGAACATAACGGGTAGTTATAATATATATTTATGTCAATTTCAGTTTCAAATATTACGAAGATATATGATAATCAAAATGCTTTAAAAGAAGTTTCTTTTAAAGTAAATCAGGGAGAAATTGTTGGTTTTTTAGGGCCCAATGGTGCTGGAAAATCTACCATGATGAAAATCTTAACTACCTATTTAGACCCAACTGAAGGAGAAGCTTTAGTCAATGGTTTTGATATACATACGCAGCCCATAGAAGTACAAAAAAGTGTTGGATATCTTCCTGAACACAATCCTTTGTATTTGGAAATGTACGTTAGAGAATATTTATTATTCAATGCACAGGTGTATAAAATCACAAAATCTAGAATAGAAGAAGTAATTACATTAACTGGCCTACTACCAGAGTCAAATAAAAAAATTAGTCAATTATCTAAAGGATATCGACAACGTGTAGGGCTAGCGTGTGCTTTGCTACATGATCCAAAAGTTTTAATACTAGATGAACCAACAACAGGTCTTGATCCCAATCAGTTAGTAGAGATCAGAGAACTTATTAAGTCAGTCGGCAAGGAAAAAACAGTTTTTTTATCTACACACATTATGCAGGAGGTGGAAGCAATGTGCGACAGAGTGATTATAATTAATCAAGGTGAAGTTGTCGCTGATAAAAACTTAAATGAAATGACTGATCAAATGGATCAACTCATAGAAGTTGAATTTGATTATAGAGTAGAAGAAGCTTTTTTATTAAAATTTGAACATATAAAAGATGTACAAAACATCCATGGATTTGTATATCAACTTACATTTGACACTACTACAGATATGAGATCAGCAGTTTTTGATTTTGCTCACGATAATGAATTGAAAATTCTTCAACTTTCAAGAAAAAATAAAGATTTAGAAAGTCTATTTAGAGAATTAACTAAATAGTATTTTTTAATAATAGTATTAAAAAGCACTTTCAAAATCATTCAAAACCTCCTTCAATTTTGCAACTGATATAGGTTTTACTATATAATCACTTACTCCTTCGTAAGATGTAGCTTTAAGAACATCCTCTGGATCAACTGATGAAGAAACAACATAGATAAGTATTTCTTTCTCGCAAGGTATCTTAATGAACTCATCCAAAAATTGCCATCCATCCAATACTGGCATATTTAAATCCAACAAAATAATATCTGGTAGCTTTTCCTTTGCCGAAATAATCGCTCTTAAATTATTTAATGCCTCTTGGCCATTTTTAAAAACCAATATTCCTTCACAAAAGTCAATGAGTTGCATAACCTTTTTAATCCCAAAAACAAAAATAGGGTCGTCGTCTATAACACAAGCAATATCAATTCTTCTCATATTTCATATAAATTTTAAAAGTTGTTCCTTGATTAACCGTACTAATTACTTCTATCTTTCCTCCAATTGCTTCTACTTGATTTTTAGTAATAAACAATCCTATCCCTCTTGAGTTTTTAATATTAGGATGAAAGGTTTTATACATTCCAAACAGCTTAGATCGATGCTTAACCAAATCGATTCCCAATCCATTATCCGCTATAGATAAAACTACATACTTCCTGTTTTTAACTGCACTGAGGGTTATATGACTTTTTCGTTCCCTTGATCTATATTTAATACCATTTGTAATAAAGTTGAGTAATATACTATCTAAATAAGCCGGTATGGCTAATACATCAATGTCATCATCAACTAAATTATTAATTTCTACTTTGGACTCTAATGCTATTGCAGAAACACCTCTTACGACCTCATCAATAACATCTTTAAGCTGTATTGGCACCAAACTTTTATCAAGCGAAGTATTTATTAAAACTACCTCATTTAAATGGGCAATAGTATCAGAAAGATTACTTGAAGCAGTTTTAAAAAGTTTAATAATTTCATTGTCTTCTATTTCCGGGTTTTCCTGTAAAAATAGATCCAGTAACATTTCAAAATTTCCTGAATGAGATTTAAGATTATGAGAAACAATATGAGCAAAGTTTTTTAGTCTTCTGTTCTGCTCTTCTGCTACTTTTAACAAAGATTTTAATTCCTCTTCTTTTTTTATCCTAGTAATATCAGAAACATGAATTATCAAACCACCTATTTCAATATCATCTGAGTACCAAGGGCGTAACTCCCAAGACAACCACTTAGATTTGCCACTTTTAGTTTCTATTTTCTCTTCATAATTTTTAACAACATTTCCTTTTAAACAGTTGACAATATTCGTTTTCCTTGCTTCACTGATTTTAGAAAAAATCTCATAATATGATTTACCAATAATTTCAATATCTTCTATCTCATACACTTCTAACCATTTTTGAGAAGCTGCTAAATAATTCATTTTATCATCTAGCATTGCAATTGCACTAGGAGTTTGCTCTATAAAAAGTCTATTCCTCTCAAAATCCTTCTTCTTTTTAGTAATCTCTTGATGAGATCCAACCATCCATTCAGGATCCCCATTTTCATCCCAACTTACAACTTTCCCTCTATCTAAAACCCAAATCCATTCACCATTTTTGTGTCTCATTCTAAACTCACACTCGTAAAAAGGTGTTTTTTTTAGAAAATGATCTTTTAAAAGTTTATTTGATCTATCTTGATCTTCTTTAGTTGAATGTTCTAACCAAGTACTCAAAGAAATTGGTTCTAATTCTGAAAGTGAGTATCCAATCATTTCTGCCCAACGTTTATTAAGAATTGTTTCTCCTGTTTTAACATTCCATTTCCAAGTCCCTAGGCCGGTTCCATCAATTATATGTTCGAAAAAAGCTGATTGAAGTTTAAGTTCTTCTTCTTTTATTTTAATATCTGTAATATCAGTATGCGCTCCTAACATCTTAACAGGCTTCCCTTTCTTATCCCGTAACATCATACCTCTACACCGAACCCATATAGTATGTCCTAACTTGTGCCTAAATCTAACTATTTGATCATATGGGAAGGTAGGATCTTCTGCATGGCTTGCAAAATTGGCATATACATTTTTTAAATCTTCTTTAAATACAATATCCTGCCAAGAATCTACTTTATGAGGCATTTTCTTGGGATCATATCCAAATGTAGTCCAATAACTGGAGTTCATCCATACGTTTTCTGGATCTAATAAATCCCAAAACCATAACCCATCCAGCGCTCCGACTTGTAAAAAATCGAATATTGAACTTTCTTTTTTAACCAGATCGTATAATTCTTTTTGCAAATAGTGTTCCCCGCTATCCAAAATTGGATCTACATCTATCTTTTTTTCAAGTTTCATTGTCTTATTCATTTTATTATAACAGAAGGGGTATGTAAGTAGGAATTTACTTAAAATTAAGGAAAATTCCCTTAAAAAATATGTTAATAAACCTCAATAAAATTATGGGCTCAACTTTATAAATACATCTTTAGATTATCCGATATAAACTAAAACTTTAAAAAGTTAATCTAAATTAGTTGTGATAGAATTATTGATTTTAACTACATCATTTAAATTCTTGATTGTATGCGAAAGTTTAGATGATGTAATTTCGAACATCTTAATGATTTCAGATTCTTTTGCTTCAGGATTTTCCTGTAAAAACTTCTCTAAGAGTCTTTCGAAATTACCCGAATGTAATTGCAATTTATGAGATACGATATGAGCAAAATCTTTTAAACGTATGTTTTGATCTTCAGTTACTTTTAAAATTGACTTAAGCTCTCTCTCTGCTTTTTTTATATCACTAATATCGGTGGCAACACCTAAATAACCTATTATGTTTCCTTCTTCTTTTATTGCTGTAATTGTAAGCTGTACTGGAAATTGAGTCCCATCTTTTCTAACATACGTCCATTCTCTAGTATAATATTTTTCTTTATTTGCTAATTCAATAAAAACCTTAAACCCTTCTTTATATTCACCTAATTCTGTTGACAACTCAACTTCAGCCATCTTTATCTCATCTTTTAGATGAATAATAATTGGACTTTCTTTCAATAAAAGTTCATCTCTAGAATATCCCAATAAATTTTCTGCTCCTTTATTAAATATATTGATGATACCTGATGTATTTGTACCGATAATAGCAACTCTAGTACTCGACTCTAAGACTCCTTCTAATTTTGCAAGGGCCTTATGCAGTTTTCTCCTGGTTTTTATATTTTGAGTAGTATCAGTTATTTGGGAAATGAAATAAAGTGGTTTTTGGTTTTTATCCTTCACCAAAGAGACCGATAACAATGTATGGACTTCCTGACCATTTTTATGAATATATCTCTTTTCTAAATGATAATAAGGTATTTCATTTTTTAAAAGTTTATTCAATAATCCTAGATCTTTTTTCAGATCATCAGGATGGGTAATATCCTGAAAAGTCATCTTAGTAAGTTTTTCCTTAGAATATCCAATCATATTACAAACTGCATTATTCACTTCAATCCATCTTCCATCTAAACCGATTATAGCCATTCCTATTGCAGCATTTTCAAAATTACCTCTAAATGCTTCTTCACTTACTTTAAGTTTCTCTTCAGCCATTTTTCTTTCAGTAACATCATGCATTGCTATAACTGCACCTTTTATTTCTCCATCTGCTCCTATTAACTGCGAACCATTAGTCACTACTTTTCTTGTAGGACCAATTTTAGGAATTATAGTTAGTTCTTGATCTTTTACATCTTCTCCTTTTAAAGCTTTTAGTAGTGGTATTTCTTCTTCTTTTAATTGCGTTACACCATCTTTCTTGTAAAGACCATAATATTGGGATAATTCCGTAACTGGAATAGATCTTGCTGGTAAACCATGCCATTTTTTCGTTGCTTTATTAAATAATGTCAATTTACCGTTTCGATCACAGGATACTATCCCAACATTAACACTATCTAGAATAGCTTCTAAAAAAACCTTACGTTCTTCATTAATAGCTTCTGCTTTTTTTAGTTTAGAAATATCAGAAGTATGCATTAAAACTCCTGCAATTTTTCCTTCTCTATTATACCAAGGTCTGAGTTCCCAGGAAATCCATTGTATACAACCTTCATTCCCTTTAAGGCAATCTTCTTCTTTTCTAAGAACATTTCCAGTGAGACATTCTTTATAATATTCGTTCCATTTTTCTTCCATTTCTGGAAAAACTTCATACTGTGTTTTTCCAATTATATTTTGACCTACAATATTATAATCTTCAAACCATCTTCTAGATGCTGCCAAGTATCTCATATTTGTATCAAACATTGCCATCGCACTTGGAGCTTGACTTACAAACAATCTATTTTTCTCTAATGCTTTTTTATTATCCGTAATATCAACCTGGGATCCTACCAACCATTCTGGATTATCTTCTTTATCCCAGCTAATTATTTTACCTTTAACCAAAACCCATATCCATTCTCCATTTTTATGTTTTAGGCGAATTTCACATTCATAATATGGAATTCGTTTTTCATAATGTTCCTGCAATATTTTGGTTGTTTTAATATGATCTGAAGGATGCATAAAGCTAACCCAAGTATCTAGGGAAATAGGCTGTAATTCTGCAAGTGAATATCCAATAATATTAGCCCATTTTTCGTCAAACAAAACCTCTCCTGTCCTTAAATTCCATTCCCAAGAACCTTGATTTGGCCCTTCAAGAACATCCTCATATTTTTCAACTAATTCTTGTAATTTTCCTTCAGTTCTTTTCAATTTGGTAAGATCTGTATGGGTCCCTAACATTTGAATTGGTTTTCCATTATGATCTCTTATGAGCAAACCCTTAAATCGAAACCAAACAATGTGACCCAATTTATGCGTATAGCGTAGAACTTGTTCATAAGACTGAGAAAGATTTTGTGATTTTTTTTCGAGGTTTTCTAATACTTTTTTAAGATCATCACTATTAATAACATCCCGCCAAGAGGTTATTTTATTAGGCATGTGTTTTGGATCATATCCTAAAGTATTCCAAAAACTTTTGCTAACCCACTCATTACTAGGTTTTTCTATATCCCAAAACCAGAGACCATCCAATACTGAATCTTGAATAAAGTCAAAAATTTTATCTTCCTTCTTAAAAAGTTGATAGAGTTTTTCTTTTAAAAAATTTTCGTTTAGGGGAATAAAATCTCTAGACGTAGTTTCCTCGCTATAGGCCATACAATTTTGTTAAGATTAAAATGTTTGATCAGCGGGGTACTTAAATTTACGCAATATCATTAACTTTTCATTACAGAAAAACCTTTTATTTTAAAAGTTAAAACCACAACAAAAATACACGCAAAAATGAGTGTTTTACTTTTAATCATAAAATACAAATAACTCATTAACAATTATTTATGTTAAAAAAAATAATCAATTAATTACAATTGAAAAACAAACGAAGTATAAAAAAACCAACAAAAACACGTTTTTTTAAAAAGGGAAAAATCCCTAATATCGATTACGATTTAAATAAAATCAGGAAATTAATTAAAAATAAGTCGGCCAGTAAAAAATTCATCAACCTCTATTATTGGAGGTGTATTTACAGAAATCACATCACCTGTACTTCTTATTTCACCTTTTATGGATTGTTGAGGATTTACAATGATCTTATTTGTTCCTCTATGTTTTATGTTCACGTCTTGAGAAATAAGTTCACCTCCTTCAAATCGACCTGTTCCGGAAGCAAAAGTAACATTCAAAGTCTCGACATTACCTTTAATAAAAAAAGAAGCAATATTATTACCGACAACTGTTAAAACTTCGTTATCGATCTCCATGGTAAAAGTTCCTGTTATATTTCCACCCTCATTTTCAAAAAAATCTTCAGCAAACAAAACCAATGAAGGATACCTTAGTACCCCATCAGAAGAAATATCAAATTGCGTTTCACTACGAATTTCAGTAATATTTGGAGAAGTAACAAAAACTTTAGTTTGATTAAAATCTCTTACAAAGTTACAATCATTACTATTACTTAACACTAAACGATCTCCTTCAACCACCGCGGATACTTCATCCAACAAATTATCACCTGTCTCGATTACAACAGAAGCTACCTCTCCTTCTTTTAGGATCAACTCTACATTGGGGTTTACTAAGATTCTTGTAAAATCAGAAACCTCAACCTCTTGTCTTATTATATCTCCTGTTCTTTGAAAACAGTCCAACGCATTTTCAGAATCACAGGAAACCAAACACAAACCTAATATTATTATGATTACTCTTTTCACAATCTATATCCTATTGAAAATTCTACTGCTTCTGCTTTAGCCGCATGAGATCTGACAGTAATTGATCCAAATATATTTTTATTAAAATAATATCTCGCACCAAAACGATTATATACTTGTCCTTCGAAATCATATGGATAATACACATAATATCCTAACTGTGTCAAAATCGATATCCTATTAATTCGTAATTCATGTCCTAAAAAAACACCAACTCTTTTCGAATCTTCATCTCCTGTAGTTCCGTCTTCAAAATCGCCAGTTGACCTAAAATCTATAAACTTTTTTAAAGCTTCTGAAAAGAATAATTCTGCTCCTAACTGAACACTACTCTTTTTATTCAATCTCTTATCCGCAAATGCTGCAATTGTATAAAATGGATGCTGACCAGATCCCACAACATCACTTTCATTAATTCCACTACGGAACATAAAACCGTAAGAAATAGGTTCTGAACCTTTAACATCTCCTTTTTCTTTTTTAATATATTCTGGATACGTACTATCCAAGACATAATTAAATCCCGCATTAAAAACTAACGTATTTGTGCTTTTATTAGGTGCTTTAAAATTAGCATTAGAATAATGAATTACCCCAAACCCTAATTGTACTCCAAGTCCTCCTATTAAGTTTTCTTTTTTTAGGTTTAACATTGCGAAGGTAGAACTCATAAAATGAGACCCATAGGCTACATTTCTAAAATTATCATCCTCATCATATGGATTTGTATTATATGCTAATCCTTGTCCAAGCCTAAGCATTAAAACTCGTCTAAAAAAATAAAAATTATAATGAGCGTAGAGTCCGAAGTTTTCTCCTAAAAACTCATTATCCATATCTTGATAAATAAATGACACTCCATAATCGGGAGAATTATACAAACGCTGCCAGTCTTTATTTCCAAAAGTTTTTCGGTTTATTGAAAAAAGAACTCCAGAAGGATGCCCAGTAATTAAATGAGAAATATCCGGATTGTGTTTCAGGATTGTTCCATAAAAATTATTGACATCAAAACTATAATATGGTTTATCTTCTTGAGATTGTACCAAATACCCTAGAAGAAAAAGTACTAAACAAAGACGTTTTATCATTCCGACAAATGTAAGATAGCATCAGTAGGTTTCCAAAACCTTACTACTTTTTAAAATACATTTGCTGCAATTTTTTTTATATTATCAGATTTACCCATTGAATAATAATGTAAAACAGGTACTCCATATTCCATTAACTCCTTAGATTGTTGTATTGCAAATTCAACACCAACTTCTCTTACTTCTTTATTAGTTTTACAGCTCTCAACTTCCTTAACAAGTTCATCTGGCATATCTAACTTAAATACTTGGGGAAGTAATTGCAAATGTCTTTTTACAGCGACTGGTTTAATCCCTGGAATGATTGGAACATTAATCCCTGCTTCTCTTGCTCTTTCCACAAATTCAAAATATCTTTTATTATCAAAAAACATTTGGGTTACAACGTAGTCTGCACCTGCATCAACTTTATCCTTCAACCTTCTTATATCCGAATCCATAGAAGGAGCTTCTAAATGTTTTTCAGGATACCCCGCTACTCCAACACAAAAATCAGATTGGTTATCACTCTCTATAACCTCATGTAAAAACCTTCCATTATTCATGTTTACAATTTGTTCTACCAATTCATTTGCATAACAATGACCTCCTTTTGTAGGATTAAAATACTTTTCCTCCTTCATTGCATCTCCACGTAGCGCCATAACATTATCTATCCCTAAATAATGACAATCAACTAAAAGATATTCTGTTTCTTCTTTTGTGAAGCCCCCACATAATACATGGGGAATAGTGTCAACATTATACTTATGAGTTATTGAAGCACAAATCCCAACTGTTCCAGGACGCATACGTGTAAGCTTTTTATCTAGCAACCCATCTCTATCAATATAAATAAATTCTTCTCTGGAAGTAGTTACATCAATAAATGGAGGTTTAAACTCCATTAATGGATCAATATTGTTATATAACTCTTGAATACTTTTCCCTTTTTGTGGTGGTATTAGTTCAAAAGAAAATAATGTTTTTCCTTTTGCATTTTTTATATGATCTGTAACCTTCATCTAGTTTATAGTTCTTAGTTGGTAATCTTTTAATTTAGTCAATGATATTAGGACTTAACCATTTTTGCGCATATTCGAAATCAATATTTTTTCTATCGGCAAAATCCTTCACCTGATCTTCTTTTATTTTCCCTAATCCAAAATATCTAGCTTCTGGGTTTGCAAAATAATATCCCGAAACCGATGCAGCAGGCCACATAGCAAGTCCTTCTGTAAGTTCAACTCCAATTCTATCTTTGACTTGTAATACTTCCCAAATTGTTAATTTTTCTAAATGATCTGGGCAAGCTGGATATCCTGGTGCTGGTCTAATACCTTTATACGATTCTTTAATTAATTCTTCATTTGATAATTTTTCTTCTTTAGCGTATCCCCAATCTTCTTTTCGTATTTTCTGATGTAAACATTCTGCAAAAGCTTCGGCAAGACGATCTGCTAAAGCTTTAATCATTATTGAATTATAATCATCCAGATCTGCTTCAAAAGCTTCTGCAAGTTCTTTGGTTCCAAAACCAGTAGTAACACAAAAACACCCCATATAATCTTGTATCTCACTTTCTTTCGGAGCAACAAAATCAGCCAATGCAAAATTAGGTTTGCCTGCATGTTTCTTTAATTGCTGTCTTAATGTCCTGAACTTAAAGTTTTTGGATCCTGATTTAATTAAAACATCATCGTTATTCACAGTATTAGCTTCGAACAAACCATACACGGCTTTTGCTCCAAGCAATTTTTCATTAAATACTTTTTGTAATAATTCTTGTGCATCTTTATACAATGAAGCAGCTTGTTCACCGACGACTTCATCAGTTAAAATTGCTGGGTATTTACCGTGCAAATCCCAGGATCTGAAGAAAGGTGTCCAATCGATAAAAGGTTCTAGTTTTTTTAAATCAAAATCTTCAATAACCTGAACTCCTAATTTGTTTGGTTTTATAATACATGAAGAAGACCAGTCAATCTTATATTTATTTTTTCGTGCATCTTCAATAGACAAATATTCTTTTTGTTTTGTCCTTTTAAGAAACCCTTCTCTAAATTTTTCATAATCATCTTTGAGATCACCTACATATTTTTGATTACTTCTTTTATTGAGTAAATCCCCCACAACAGTAACTGCTCTGGACGCATCATTTACATGAACTACTGCATTTTTATATTGAGGATCAATCTTAACAGCAGTATGTGCTTTTGATGTAGTAGCTCCTCCTATTAGTAAAGGAACTTTAAAATTTCTACGTTCCATTTCTTTAGCTAAAAACACCATTTCGTCTAATGATGGAGTAATTAAACCGCTTAATCCAATGATATCTACTTGTTCATCAATAGCTGTTTGAATAATCTTTTCTGGGGGAACCATCACTCCCATATCCACAATTTCGTAATTATTACACCCAAGCACTACAGAGACTATATTTTTTCCAATATCATGAACATCGCCTTTTACTGTAGCCATAAGAACTTTGCCTGCTGATCCATTTCCTTGTGCTAACTGAGGATTTTTCTTTTTTTCTTCTTCAATATAGGGCAATAAATGAGCCACTGCCTTTTTCATGACTCTGGCGGATTTCACTACTTGCGGCAAGAACATTTTACCAGACCCAAATAAATCTCCAACGACGTTCATACCTGTCATCAGATTCCCTTCTATCACTTCTATAGGCTTATCAGCTGCTTGTCTTGCTTCTTCTACATCTTCAACGATATATTGATCAATCCCTTTAACGAGTGCTCTGGTAATTCTATTTTGTAGAGATTCTTCTCTCCAAGAGAGGTCAACAGTTTTTTCCTTACTAGTCCCTACAACAGTTTCTGCAAAGTCCAATAATCTTTCTGTAGCATCATCTCTTCGGTCTAAGATCACATCTTCTACATGTTCAAGGAGGTCCTTAGGAATATCATCATACACCTCTAACATTGCAGGGTTTACGATTCCCATATTCATACCAGCTTTTATGGCATGATATAAAAACACTGAATGCATTGCTTCCCGAACAGGGTTGTTTCCTCTAAAAGAAAAAGAAACATTACTAACACCTCCACTCACACTGCAATGTGGTAGGTTTTCTCGAACCCATCTTGTAGCTTCAATAAAATCAATAGCATTTTTCCGATGCTCTTCCATTCCGGTTGCAACAGGAAATATATTTAGATCAAATATGATATCCTCAGGAGGAAAATTCACCTGATTTACTAAAATATCATAAGATCTTTTTGAAATCTCAATTCGGCGTTCATAATTATCTGCTTGGCCAACCTCATCAAAAGCCATAATTATTACGGCAGCTCCATACCGTTTAATTTTTTTGGCATGAGTAATAAACTCTTCTTCACCTTCCTTAAGACTAATAGAATTTACTACACATTTTCCTTGTACCACCTGTAAACCAGCTTCGATAATATCCCATTTAGAACTATCAATCATGATAGGAACTCTTGCGATATCAGGTTCTGCCATAATTAAATTTAAAAACCTAACCATTGCTTCTTTTCCATCAATTAGACCATCATCCATATTGATATCTATCACCTGCGCGCCACCTTCTACCTGATGTCTTGCAATATCCAACGCTTCATCAAACTTTTCCTCTTTTACCAAACGTAAAAACTTACGTGATCCAGCAACATTTGTTCGTTCTCCTACATTAATAAAATTCGTTTCTGCTGAAACAATCATAGGTTCCAGTCCAGACAATTTCAGGTATTTTCTTTTTTGCTCCGTACTCATAATCTATGCTACAACTTCTACTGATCTTGGTTCATAATTTTTAGCTAAATCCGCAATCGCTTTTATATGTTCAGGTGTTGTTCCACAGCATCCTCCAATAATGTTCACTAAACTTTTATCCATATATTCCTTAATTTGAGATGCCATTTGTTCTGGAGTTTCATCGTATTCTCCAAAAGCATTTGGCAATCCCGCATTAGGGTGCGCAGAAACTCCAAAGTTTGCTTTCTGAGCTAACACTTCTAAATGGGGAGTTAATTGACTTGCCCCCAAAGCACAATTAAAGCCAACTGATAGCATTGGGATATGAGATACCGAAATTAAAAACGCTTCTGCAGTCTGTCCGGATAATGTACGACCACTTGCATCGGTTATCGTACCACTTATCATAATTGGTACTTCTATGTTCCTTTCATCTTTCACTTCTTCAATTGCGAAGAGTGCTGCTTTTGCGTTTAAAGTATCAAAAATGGTTTCAACTAAAAGAATATCAGAACCGCCATCAAGTAAAGCTTCTACTTGTTGTTTATAAGCCACTCTTAGTTCATCAAAAGTAACCGCTCTAAATCCAGGATCATTTACATCAGGAGACATACTAGCAGTTCTATTTGTCGGGCCAATCGAGCCTGCTACAAATCTGGGCTTATGAGGTTCTTTCTCTGTAAAATCATCTGCTACCTCTTTTGCTATTTTAGCAGATTGATAATTTAATTCATAGACCAACTCTTCCATCTCATAATCAGCCATAGCAATTGTAGTCCCAGAAAAAGTATTGGTTTCTATGATATCAGCTCCAGCTTCGAAATACAATCGATGTACTTCTTTTATAGCTTCGGGTTGCGTAATACTTAATAAATCATTATTACCTTGAACCGGAATCGGCCAATCTTTAAATCGTTCTCCTCTAAAATCTTCTTCTGTAAACTTATGACGTTGCAGCATAGTACCCATAGCACCATCAAGCACAAGAATTCTTTCCTCTAATATTTTTTTTATGTCTTTCATTTATCAATCTTAAGGCTAATACTCCTTAAGCCAATTTTTAAGTAACAATGAAAACACTAAGCCAAGCTTTGTGTAACATTATCAAATAATATTAAGTTTCCTTTATGAAAGGATTCTTTTAAAATATATCAAGAAAAATAAATGGAAATAGCAAAAGCTATGGTCATTGTTATCTATTTCGTTTAATATACGAATAGAACGTAGCACCTTCTTTAAGAGATAAAGGGTTGCTAAGGTATCATAGGGTCTATTCCCTCCACCTTTCTTGATAACATTTAAAATTATATGAACTAAACAGTTTTATAACTGTTGTGATTACAAATTAAAGGCATAGCCTTTTGTTTTGCAAGTTTATTCTACACTTTTAAGATTCAGGAGCTAATTCAACTTCTAAACCATCTAATTGCGGCGTAATTGGAATCTGACATCCAAGTCTACTATTATCTTCTACATAAAAGGCTTCTGCAAGCATTAAATCTTCATCTTGACTCATTTCTGGAAGCTCATGATCTGATAAAACATAACATTGACAAGATGCACACATGGCCATACCACCACAAGTCCCTTCTACCGGAAGTTCATAGGCTTTACATACTTCCATAAGGTTCATTGCCATATCAGTAGGAGCCTGTACTTCATGAATTTCTCCTTCTCTATCTTTTATCTTTATGGTAACGTCTGACATATTATCGTCTTAATCGTATATAAAATCCTCGCAAATATACCGAAAAATGATCAGTATTAATTGCGAGGATTATGATATAAAAATTTTATACTATTGCTTTTACTACTTCTTTTTTAGCTTCTTTTTTAGACCCATCAAATCCTTCGACTCCTCCAACGGTAGTATATTTCATTACATATTTCTTGTCTGGAAATATTCTTTGGTAAGCACTTTGACACATAATGGCAGCTTCATGAAATCCTGAAAGAATTAGTTTTAGCTTTCCTTTATACGTGTTAACATCTCCTATTGCATAAATACCAGGAATGTTTGTTTGGTAATCGTAGGAGTTATCTACTTTTATTGCATTTTTTTCAATTTCTAATCCCCAATCACCTATTGGTCCTAGTTTTGGTGAAAGTCCAAATAAAGGAATAAAATAATCTGTATCAACATTGATGTCTCCCTCTGTTTTATGTTTGATCCCAACAGCTGTAATATGATCATCTCCTTTTAGTTCTTTAACTTCTGCTTGAGTGATTAAGTTTACTTTTCCTAACTTGGTTAATTCAGCAACTCTTTCTACAGAATCTAAAGCTCCTCTAAACTCATTTCTTCTATGTACTAGTGTTACTTCACTAGCTACATCTGCTAAGAAAATAGTCCAATCCAATGCAGAATCTCCTCCTCCAGCAATCACAACTCTTTTATCTCTATATACTTCTGGATCTCTAATAATGTAAGCAACTCCTTTATCTTCAAAATCCGTAATATTTGGAATAGGTGGTTTTCGAGGTTCAAACGAACCTAATCCACCTGCAATTGCTACTACAGGAGCATTATGTTTTGTACCTTTATTGGTGGTTACCAAAAAGGTATCATCTTCCAACTTTTCAATAGTTTCTGCTCTTTCTCCCAATGTAAAACCTGGCTCAAAAGGCTTTATTTGTTCCATCAAATTATTCACTAAATCACCAGCTAAAATCTCAGGAAAACCTGGAATATCATATATTGGCTTTTTAGGGTATATTTCAGAACACTGTCCTCCTGGTTGAGGCAATGCATCTATAAGATGTGTTTTTAACTTCAGTAATCCAGCTTCAAAAACAGTAAATAAACCTGTTGGTCCAGCTCCAATGATTAGAATATCAGTCTTGATCATGTTCAACTTCTTTTTTTCCTATTAATCCTTTGGTAAATTCATTAAGTGTTTCCACTTTTTCTTCGAAATCACCTTTTATTGTTTTTCTATATTCGTTTAAATTCTTAACTAAATCATCTATATTTTCTGGAATTACTTCTTCGAAAAACTGACGTAGTCGTTTTGCTGTTGTTGGTGACTTTCCATTTGTAGAAATAGCCACTTTTACATTTCCTTTGGTTACAATACCTCCCATATAAAAATCACAATATGGAGGATTGTCCGCTACATTCACCAATTTACTTCTTTTCCTACAGTCTTTATAAACTTGCACATTAACTTCTGGAACATCTGTAGTAGCAATCACAATATGTTTCCCTTTAAGAAAACGTCTGTGATATTTCTTTTTAATCATTTCTACTCCAAACTTATTGGCTAAAGTAATTGTATCGCCTCTATACATTGGAGACACCATTGTTACTTTAGCATCTGGACTAGATTTTAGTAAGAACGTAAGTTTTTCTTCGGCTACATTTCCTCCTCCTACAATTAGGATCTCAAGGTTTTTAACTTTCAGAAAAACCGGATATAAATTATTTCTTTCTTCCATTTCTACACCTATCCTGAACTATCAAGATACGATTTCTTCTTTTACTTCTCTATAAATCGAAGCTAATTTTGCTCTTTGCTCTACTACTTCTCCAATTACAATAATCGCAGGTGATGATAGTTTTTTATCCGATACAACCTGTTCTATTGTCTTTATTGAACCAAATCCAAATTGCTCATTTTCAGTAGTTCCATTCTGAATAATAGCAACTGGAACATCCTCTTTATTTTCGGCTGCAAAGATACTAACTATTTCGCTTAACTTGCTCATCCCCATTAAAATTACCACAGTTGCATTTGATTTAGCTGCCAGGCAAACATCCTGCGATAATTTATGGGATTTAGTAGTTCCTGTAATTACCCAAAAGCTCTCGGAAGATCCTCTTTTTGTTAATGGAATTCCTTGATATGCCGGAACTGCTAAAGACGATGATATCCCTGGCACCATATTAGTGTCGATACCAAATTTTTGAACATAGTCAATTTCTTCAGCTCCTCTTCCAAAAATAAATGGATCTCCTCCTTTTAATCGTATTACGTGTCCATGGCTTTTGGCTCTGCTAACAATTAACTCATTAATCTGTTCCTGTTGATATGCATAACATCCTTTTCTTTTTCCTACAAATATCTTTTCAGCTTTAGGCGCATATTCTAATAAGGATTCATTGATAAGTGCATCATACAACACCACATCAGCAGACTCCAATGCTTTAATAGCTTTTAATGTAATCAAATCTGGATCTCCTGGTCCTGCCCCGACTACTGTGAGTTTTGGTGTTTTAGTACTCATTTTTTATTTACTTATTGTCTTTATTTTAAATATTTTACAACCCTGTAAAGATATTATACATTTTCTACTTCGAGTGCTCTAAATGCTTGCACTTTTTGCAAAAATTGCCCTGCTTTTTTAATATAATCCACTGCAAAATCCTTGCTCGGTGCATTTTTTTGAATCTGATATATCAAATCCGCGAACGTTCCATCAAGATTGATCTTCCCACTTACCACAAATTCTGTATCAAATTGACTTATAATACTCGCATGTGTATTTGTTTTCTTGTTCTCTGCAAGCAATAATGCTTTAGCGGAATTAACTAAAGAACTATATGCATGATATATAGCATCAGAATATACTTCATTCTCAAAAGATACTTTTGCATTTTCTATCTTTTCTTCACTTTCTAAAAATAATGTTGCTATTAAATCAATTACTACACCAGCACATTCTCCAATCCCTATTGCTTTTACATACTCTTGTTCAGTCCCCCAGTCTATAAAATCTTCTTGAGTTAAATTTTCCACATTGGACAAATCCGTAAGTAAGTTATAAAAATACTTTTCTCCTTTGTCTTCATAATATGCTACAAAGGTCTTACCATTTGCATTTTCTTCATAATCATCTAAAATTCTACGTAATGCTTCTGGGCCCCTTCTACTAGGAATTTTTACTACTTTATCTGCAAAACGACCTTTTCCATCACCCAAGTTTCCTCCTCCAAGCAATACTTGTAATGCTGGAGCTACTAATTTATCTTTTGTTCTTACTGACATTCCCTGAAAACCAATATTAGCCATATTATGTTGACCACAGGCGTTCATACATCCACTAATCTTAATTACCAGATCCTCTTTTTGTAAATATTGAGGGTATTCAGTTTTTATAACTCTTTCTAATTCTTCGGCAATACCAGTACTACTAGCAATACCTAGGTTACAGGTATCAGTTCCTGGACAAGCAGTAATATCAACCGCTTTATTATATCCTGCTTCTACAAATCCTAATTTTTCTAATTCTTGATAGAAAAATGGAAGCAATCCTTCTTTTACAAAAGGAATTAAAATATTCTGACGAAGAGATAATCTTATTTCTCCTGCAGCATATTTCTCTACTAAATCAGCTAATAACCTGGCTTTATCTGTGTAAAAATCACCCAATAAAACTTTAACCCCAATTGCTACATATCCTTCTTGTTTTTGTTGGATTACGTTAGTAGATTTCCATAAATCAAAAGCTTTTTGGTTCTTAACCTCTACCTCAGGAATTTTAACCGATACCGGAATTGATGCTACATAAGCTTCTGCATCAATGGAAACTGTTTTCTGCGCAATTGCTTGTTGTTCTGCTTCTACTAATTCTTTAAAAGCTTCTACACCAATATCCTTTACCAAGAACTTCATTCTTGCTTTTGCTCTACTCTTACGTTCTCCATGACGATCAAAAATCCTCAAAACTCCTTCCATTAAAGGAATAATCTTATCGGTCGGCAAGAAGCTATATAATTCATCTGCATGTCTCGGTTGCGAACCTAATCCTCCTGCAAGCATCACTTTAAACCCTCTTACCCCATTTTCTATTTTGGCAATAAAACCAAGATCATGCATATAAGATAATCCAGTATCTTCTTCTGTTCCTGAAAAAGACACCTTGAATTTACGTCCCATTTCCTGACATATTGGATTTCTTAAAAAGAAATGAAACAACGCATCTGCATATGGAGACACATCAAACGGTTCCTTTGGGTCAACTCCCGCAGTTTCTGAAGCAGTAACGTTACGAACCGTATTACCGCAAGCTTCTCTAAGTGTTACATCATCTCTTTCTAACTCTGCCCAAAGCTCAGGAGTTCTATTTAAATCCACATAATGGATCTGAATATCTTGTCTTGTTGTTATATGCAATCTACCTCTAGAATATTCATCTGAAACGTCACAAATTCTTCGTAATTGATTGCTCAACACCTTACCATAAGGTAATTTAATACGAATCATCTGCACACCTTCTTGTCTTTGTCCGTATACTCCACGAGCTAGACGTAGGCTACGAAACTTCTCTTCATCAATCTTCCCTTTATGGAATTGCTCTATTTTATTCGCTAATTCGATAATGTCCTTTTCGACAATTGGGTTTTCTATTTCTGTTCTAAAACTTTGCATTTTCTTTCGTATTACAACCTTTAAAAAAGGACATACTTATGACTTTTGTATAAAGGTTTTTTAATTCTAAAAATTCTTGTTTTTTCTTATCAGTAAAAGATTTTTATCTATTGAATAAAACCTACTCCTGAAGTATTATTGGTTTGAGAATCTATTAATATAAATGACCCTGAAGCTTTATTCTTACTATAAGAATCGATAGCCAAAGGTTTACTTAATTGTATTTGAACTTTTCCTATTTCATTTAGACTTAGTGAATTCTTAGCGGTATCTTCTCCAGAAAAATCAGTAGCAACTGTTCCACTAATATTCTTCACTTTTGCTAAAACTCTACTACTTCCACTTTGGATGAAATAATTTGTTCCAGGATTTAGGTCTTTATTATCCATCCAACAAATTGTTGCGGTTAATTGCTTTTCTACCTTAGGCTTCTCCGACGATTTTACAATCATATCACCACGACTTACATTTACATCATCTTCTAATGTAATCGTACAAGAACTACCTCTACCTGCTGTATCAAATTTTTGATCAAAAAAGAAAATCTCTTTCACTTTGGATGTTGTTAAAGAAGGTAAAATTGTTACCTCATCACCTACAGAAATATCTCCTCCATATAATTTACCAGCATATCCTCTAAAATCATGAAATTCATCTTTTTTAGGTCGAATTACTGTTTGTATTGGGAAACGAACTTCTGCTTTTTCATACACATCTTGCGCATCCAATTCTTCTAAATGTTCTAGTAATGTTTGACCATTATACCAAGGAGTATTCTTTGATTTATCTACAACATTATCACCTTGCAAAGCACTAACCGGAATAAAAGTGATGTTTTGTTCTTTGTAATCACTTTTAGCTATCAACTTTTCAAAATCTTCTTTGATCGCCTCATATTTATCCTGAGAAAAATCAACCAAATCCATTTTGTTTACCGCCACAATCACATCTTTTACTCTCAATAAATTATTAATAAAAAAGTGACGATATGTTTGTTCAATTACCCCTTTTCTAGCATCAACCAGAATAATCGATGCCTGAGAAGTCGAAGCTCCAGTAACCATATTTCTGGTATATTCTATATGACCAGGAGTATCAGCTATAATGTAACTTTTCGTTTTTGTAGAAAAATAAATATGCGCTACATCAATAGTAATACCTTGTTCCCTTTCTGCAACTAATCCATCAGTAGCTAACGAAAAATCTAAGTAATCAAAGCCATTAGCTTTGCTTCTAGTTTCGATTGCTTCTAGTTTATCTGTTGTTAATGACTTTGTATCGTATAAAATACGCCCAATCAAGGTACTCTTACCGTCATCTACACTTCCTGCTGTTGCTATTTTTAATACGTCCATCCCTTTTATTTTGGTTGGTGGTTGATATTTATTAATTGGCCATAACCAATTTAAAACTATCCTGATTATTTTATTCTAATTCAAAATATCTTTTAAGTTTTGGATTCCAGCATATATTTAGACAAGCTCAATATGACACACTGGAATGACAAAAAAATTAAAAGTACCCTTGTTGTTTTCTTTTTTCCATCGCTGCTTCAGATCTTTTATCATCAATACGAGCTCCTCTTTCGGAAATTGTTGATTCTCGAATCTCTAAAACCACCTTATCAATAGTAATTGCATCTGAAAGCACTGCCGCTGTACATGACATATCGCCTACAGTACGAAATCTAACTAATCGTTCCTCTACTAATTCATCATCTTCTCTATGCACGACATCATCTTCTGCCGACCAGATCATACCGTCTCTTATAAATGTTTTTCGTTTATGTGCAAAATATATAGAAGGGATTTCGATTCCTTCTTTTTGGATATAACTCCAAACATCAAGTTCTGTCCAATTACTAATCGGAAATACACGAACATTCTGACCTAAATCAATTTTACCATTAAGATGATCAAAAAGCTCTGGTCGTTGGTTTTTTTCATCCCACTGACCAAAATCATCTCTCACAGAAAATATACGTTCTTTTGCTCTCGCTTTTTCTTCATCCCTTCTTGCTCCGCCAATTGCTGCATCAAATTTAAATTCTTCCAACGCATCAAGAAGTGTAGTCGTTTGCAAACTATTACGACTAGCATACTTACCTTTCTCCTCTATTACTTTACCTTGATCAATAGAATCCTGAACATTACGAACTATTAATTCTACTCCAAGTTCTTTTACCAAACGATCTCTAAACTCAATGGTTTCAGGAAAGTTATGCCCTGTATCAATATGTAAAAGTGGAAAGGGAATCTTACCTGGATAAAATGCTTTTTGCGCTAATCTTACTAGGGTAATAGAATCTTTACCTCCTGAAAAAAGTAATACAGGCTTTTCAAATTGGGCCACGACTTCTCTAAAAATATAAATCGCCTCACTTTCTAAAGGATTCACTTTTAGCACTTTTGCATCCACAATTTGTTCTTTTATATGTTCAATTACTTCCATGTAATTTAATCTTTTTTTTATATATCTTGACCTAATTAGTATGAATCCCGCATTCTCTATTATCTAGAACTTTTGTTGGATCGAAATACTTAAATTCATTTGGTAAATTATGTTGTTCCAAATACACATCTAACTCTGCATCACTATAGTAATAAAAAGGGCTTACTTTTAAAACTCCATCATTACCCAAACTCAAAATATCTAATGAATCTCTTAATGCCGTTTGTCCTTTTCGAAGATTGGTAAACCATACATCCGGTTTAAAATCATTCATAGCTCGTTTAAAAGGTTCTAGCTTTACTTGTTGTGTGAAAATTTTATGTTTAGGATCATCAATATCAGGAATACCCATCACTACATCCCTATGCGCAGCTGTTTGTTTTGGAACGTACAATTGTACATTAAGTTTAAGTAAATTAATCACTTCTTCGGCATGCTTATATGTATTAGGTGTATTGTATCCAGAGTCACACCAGATAACAGGAATATCAGATAATGCTTTAGAACTCACATTAAGAATAGCAGCTTCATACGGTCTAAAATTAGTAGTTACCACTGGGGTTTTCGCATTTAAAACAGCCCACCGCGTAATCTCTAAAGGAGTTTTATCCTTTAAAGTGTTATTCAAGTTCTGTATTTCTTTTTCTGTAAATTTCATTTTCTAAATTCTTTTTCTATTACTTCCTATTTAACCAGAAGTAAACCAGCAATTATCTTCCCCATTTAATACGGTTCCAAATTCTTTCGTGAAAAAAGTAAAGGATCATTTTTGTTACAAAATCAATTGATGCGATAGATGTAGCCAATGCTATTTCGCCAGTTAACACATAAGAAACGATTAATGTGTCCAACGTGCCAACTACTCTCCAACTTATAGCCTTGGCGATACTTCGTAACGGTTTCTCCGAAGTCCTATCAGTCTCATACGATGTTTTCTTCGTAGCTACTTTATCTAATATCATTTGATCTACAATCATTTTTTACTCTAAAACCTATTACCCTATCGGAATAGTAGGTTATTAAACAAATGTATATATAAAAATCTATTTCTTAGTCTTAAAAACTTTAAAAAATTACTAGAAATGAAAGAATTATGATATTATTAATAAAAAGCCTAGTGAATTAGTAGATTATTATTTAGTCAAGTCATCTTATAAGGAATCCAGCACAATAATTTCGATTTTTTGGCTACTACTATTATTGAAAACATCCCAAACTTTAATTTCTAAAGTATGATACCCTTTAGATAATGTATGTAATGGATAAGAAATAAATCCTTTCTTATAATCATTGTCATAATTGGAAAAATAATCATTTAATATTTTCTTTTCTCTTGTATTTCCATCAATAATCATTGTCATTTGATGTCCAATTCCCATTCTAGAAACATTGATTCCGTCCTCATCAGCGATCTCTATTTTTAGTTCTGCATTAGCCTTAACAACATTAATTTCCTTTGTTTTTTTCCCTCCCATAAAAACTCTGATCTCTGGTCCATTGATATTTGGAGATTCTACCTTTGATAATCCACCCAACAATATATCTTCTTGCACCCCAACAGCATCTTCTAAAGTATTTTCGACTTTAGCATATAAGATTATTTTACACTTTCCTACAGATAGGTTTATATCTTTTGGAACCACAAAGTCGAAATCAAATAATCCCTTTTTAATTTCGAAACTTCCATGATATATTACAACGTCTTGATCTTTGTATTTTAACTGTATAAGATCTCCTTTTCCATTTTTAATTCTATTATTACCTAATGTCTTTTTACTAAGTTCTTTGTCAAATATCTTAACAGAAATCTCCCCATCATATTTTTTCATTACATCTTGGGACGCATCCAATAGTTCTCCAGATATTCTAATCTTGTCTAGGGCTCTAATTGTATCATTAAACTTTTTAATTGGTATTTCATTAATTTTAGTAATACGGGTGGTAGGTAAAGGCATTTGAAGAGACATTACTGGGTCTCCAATAAAAAACACGCTTCTTTTATCTTGATACCCTAATTCATTTTTTAACTTTAATACTGCTTTTGATGGTTTCAAACGAGAACCTCTTTCAGAAAAAAGAGAATTAATTATTTTATTATTTATTCTAACCCCTGCGCTCATAAAAATTTCTCTAGTAGTTGCAATCATTGCTATTGCACCTCCATTTGGGTTTTTAAAAATATACTCTCCAACAGAAACTTCGAAAGGATTATCAAACCGAGTAGCCAGACAGGTAACAGTAACAAACAACGGTAGCTTATCTTTATTTTTAAGTTTGATTGCTTCTTTTTTAGTAAAGAAAAACTCCGTACCAAAACCTTCCTCTTCTGCGTGTCCAAAATAATCTAAAACAGCAACACCTTCCTCGATTTTCTTTATTAGTGCCTTTGTCACATCAGGATATCGTTCACCGCTGGATGTTGATTTTTGAATAAATGCATCACTATACACTTTAGAGATATTTAAAAAAGGATATTTTTTAATCAGAGAGTTCCCCAAATTATCTAAGTTTCCTTGGATACCTTGCTCCCAAACTTTATCCACATCATCCGACAGTAAGAGTATGTTATTTTTCCAATCCCCAAAAGAATTTTTCTGATGATATCTTATAATTTTATTAACTACATCATTAGCAGCTATATCAGTATCAACCAATATTCGTCCAAGAGTAATATCTAGATTATCTTTCAATTTCATTTCTCCTTCTTCTGGATCCATCATTGCAAAAAAATCATCTGACACATACGATCTAATGTTTGAAAAACTATTATAACTCATAAAACTTGGAACATCATTCTTTTTATATATCTGATTCCTTTCTATATCCATCATTTTATGTTTATAATCGAATGTAGCATTTCCTAAGAAACATACATATGCCAGTTTTTTAGCATCAGATGAAGCATTTTCGTAGACATATCTTATAAAATTTCTAATCGCTCCTATATCTTGTTTACCACTACTAAATTCATTATAAATTTCATGCACCGATACTACTTTGACATTCATATTATTATATTTTCTATGAAAATTTGCCAATCGATTTGCTGCTAAAAGTTTATCTTTTGATGTAATTATTATATAATCTACGTCTCTAAAATTATTCTCTTTATCTAAGAAAACAGTTCCTTTCAAATCTTGATTTTCTACTTTGCAATTATTTAGCCTTAATGGATGATAAAAATCATTCTTAGGAACAGCAATAAACCTTCTTGTTTGATTAAGGTTTGTCCTAAAAGAAAACTTTTCTGAAAAAGGAATATTCCTAAAAACGGCTATTGAATCTGTATTAGTCACATCCCATATTTCGCTAATTTCTTTGGTATTCTTTAATTGTATCTCCCCTATTTTTTTAACGGAATTAAAAGTAGGAATTTCAAACTTCAATTGCTTATCAGATAAAACCAATGATCTTTCTGCCGAAATCTTTATGTAATCTAAATAACTCTTTCCTAATACCTGATTTTCTGTTTCATATTTAATGTTAATATGGATAGAATCTGAATTATTCGTTATCATCTTTTCTACCCAACCTTCTTTGGCAATACTCCCCTTTGATAGCTTCTGAAACTTAATCTCTTCTGTTTCTTTTTGGTTTATTTTGATACTGAATTTAGAAGGCTTATCGGATTGAGCAGCTGCAACAATAGTATAATAAACCGGCATAAAATCTACCTTGTTAGGAAAATAAAACGAAAACTGCTTTTCTTCATTATTTCTAATTTGATCCCCTAACCATCTGCGCCCCATCAACCCAAGATTATATTGATCTATTTCATAAAACTGACCTTCTCTAAATGTAGTAATAACTGTATCAACTTTTTTGTTTACAGATTCTGAATTGAATATTCTATTTCCTTTTTTTCCAGATGTGGTAATAAAATAATAAGATTTATTATCATATGCATTGATATGAGTTTTACTATCGGTATTGTACCCTTTGGTACTTTGACCATAAAAGAGGATGTAGTCATTTTTAGCCAAAAAACCATTTTCTCCCCCAACTACTTTTATAGAATTTTCCTTTAAATCAAACTCCTTATTTTCGCTGTTTTTAAGAGGAAGCATTTGCCCTCCATTACCGTAAATTTTTATTGTCGTAGGATCTATTGTAGTAACATCGATCCCTAAATCAGATAAAAACTCAGGAGTAATTTTATATATTCCCGATTTTTCAATATAAAACTTGTACCAACCCCCTTTTGCTAACACAGAATTAGACATGGGGATTTTTTTTACAACTTGCTTAGTTGTGCTCGTTCTTTTTTTAGGAATTTGTTGTACTTGATTTCCATAAAGCGAAGCACTCAATAAAACGACAAAACATAATAAAACACTTCTTTTCATAAAAATAAAATGATAAAATAAATATACATTTTATATCTCACGAATTGTTCCATTGTTATCTATAAAGAAATCATATTAGTAATGATTTGAAAGTTCTTTCTATTTAATTATAAATGAGATTACACTTGTAAGAAAAATTATATTTCTTCTAGTGCTTGTGTAATATCTCCAATAATATCATCAATATGTTCCAAACCTACAGAACATCTTACCATTCCGTCTGTAATACCAACAGCTAATTTATCTTCAACTGCTAATTTACTATGTGTTGTAGAAGCAGGATGCGTAACAATCGTTCTAGTATCACCCAGATTTGCAGAAAGTGAGCACATTTTAATACTATCAAAAAAAGTTTTCCCTCCTTGTACTCCATTCGTAACTTCAAAAGCAACAATATTTCCTCCTAATTTCATTTGTCGTTTTGCTACCTCATATTGCGGATGAGATTTAAGAAAAGGATATTTCACCCAATTTACCTTAGGATGTGATTCTAAAAACTCTGCCAGTCTCAAAGCATTCTCGCAATGTCTATCTACCCTAACAGCCAAAGTTTCTAAACTTTTGGATAACACCCATGCATTAAATGGTGATAATGCAGGCCCGGTATTGCGAGAAAACAAATAAATATCTCTTATCAATTCCTTTTTACCAACAGTTACTCCTCCTAATACGCGTCCTTGCCCATCAATTAATTTTGTAGCTGAATGGATCACAAGATCAGCTCCAAACTTTATCGGATTTTGCAAATATGGTGTTGCAAAACAATTATCAATAACCAATAACAATTCATGCTTTTTTGCAATCTTACCTAACAATTCCAGATCCAATACATCTACTCCTGGATTTGTTGGAGATTCTGCATAAATGATTTTTGTATTAGGCTGGATTAAACTTTCTATTGTATCAACTTCATTAACTGGAAAATAACTTGTTTCTATATTCCATTTAGGAAAATACTTCGTAAATAAAGAATGTGTTGATCCAAATACTGACCTAGCAGAAACGATGTGATCTCCTGCATTTAATAATGCAGCAAATGTAGAAAACACCGCAGCCATTCCTGTTGCAAATGCATAACCATCCTCTGCTCCTTCTAATTTGCAGATTTTATCAACAAACTCTGTGGTATTGGGATTACTAAAACGACTATATAAATTACGATCTTTCTCTTCTGCAAAGGCAGCTCTCATTTCTTCAGAATCTTCAAAAACAAATCCAGATGTTAAATACATCGGTGTAGAGTGTTCTAAAAACTGAGTTTTCTCAGTTTGAGTCCTTACCGCTTGCGTTTCAAAATTTTGGCTTTTTAAGCTCATACTTCTTCATTATTAACTACAACCTTATAAGTTACAGTAGCTGTAGGCTCCAATGTTTTAGACACGGAACAATATTTTTCGAATGATAATTGTGCTGCTCTTTTAGCTTTTTCTGGGGCTATTTCTCCTTCTAAATAAACCGTAACGGAAATCTCTTTAAATGGTTTTGCTCCATCAACTTCCACTCTTGAGCCATCAACTTCTGCTCTATAATCTGTAATTTCTTGACGCTGCTTCTTAAGTATTGAAATCACATCAATAGCGCTACAACCGGCTACCCCCATCAATACATATTCCATAGGACTTGGTGCCAAATCATGACCTCCAACTTCTGCTTTGCTATCAATATAGGTGATATGACCTCTTTCATTTTTTAGTTCAAAATGATAATCATCATCTATTCTTTTCAATTCTATTTTCATATGTTCAAATATTTTTAATCACTTATAAATACATTAAAAATTGAGATCACGCTCAGTAACTACGTTCTCTTTTTTTAAAAATTCAAATATCTTTCATAAACTAGAAATAACTTTAATTCGTAGTTATTATAATTTATCTTTTTTCAGTTAACCTCAATATATCTCCAAAAACTCCTCTGGCAGTAACCGCAGCTCCCGCTCCCGCTCCTTGTATCACTATAGGTTGATCTCCATATGACTCTGTATAAATCTCGAATATAGAGTCGGAACCTTTTACTTGTCCTAACGCACTGCTTTCGGGAACAGATACTAATTTAACATCCAAAATTCCTTTTTCTTCAAATAAATCACCGTGCAAGTCCCCAATATATCGCAAAACATGATCGGGTTTCTGTTCTTCTTTTATTTTTTGATATACCGGGTCTAACTCTTTCAACCTTCCCAAAAACGAATCAGCTTCTCCTTCTCTTAAACCATCAGGAATTAAATTATGAATATTGACATCTACAAATTCATTACTCAAGTCAAGTTCTCTAGCCAAAATCAATAATTTTCTTCCTACATCATTACCACATAAATCCTCTCGAGGATCAGGTTCTGTAAATCCTTTATCAATAGCCTCTTGCAGCACTTTACTAAACAGTCTTTGTTCTTTAGAAAAAGTATTAAATAAATAACTTAATGAACCGGAGAATACTCCTTTGATTCTAGTAATGTTTTCTCCAGATAAATGTAACAACTTAATAGTATCTATTAAGGGCAATCCAGCACCAACATT
Organism: Aquimarina sp. Aq107; assembly: GCF_943733665.1. NCBI lineage: Bacteria > Pseudomonadati > Bacteroidota > Flavobacteriia > Flavobacteriales > Flavobacteriaceae > Aquimarina > Aquimarina sp. Aq107. The sequence continues at coordinate 3,888,744 of NZ_OX030782.1, forward strand.
AGTTTCGTACAGATATTGTTTTTGAAATTCTTCTAACTTTCTTCTAAGTTCTTTATAAAAATCAAAACTTAGCGTATTTGCCACTTTATTAGAAGACACCAAATCAAATCCATTCTCAATCAAAATACTGTAATTTTCAGTAAATTCTTTACTAGCAGTATTATCTACAGCGATCAGATTTTCTAAATGATGCTCATCAGCAAATTTTATAACATCTTCAATACCATAAGAGTTTCCTACTTTCAGATCAGTTTTCCAATTAGTATCAACTCCATTTTTATTAAAAAGTACTTTTTTAGAATTTGCAACCGCAAAAATATTAAGATCAATCTTTTTTCTCTTTTCAATATCATCTGCAGATTTTAAAATTTGATCTATCAAAGTTCCACCAACAAGTCCATGTCCAAACACAGCAATATTTATTTTCTTTGCTACTCCAAAAATCTCCCCATGAATAACATTTAGAGCTTTATGAAGTTGACTTTTATATACAACTAAACTTACATTCTTACCTGTAACTGTATTGTTGAAAAGTAATGGGGTTACCTGGTTTTTAATTAAGGAATTATAAGGTTTATGAAATGTACTTAAATCTTGTCCTATAATAGAAATTACAGAAACTTCATTTATTATCGTAATTCTATTTACATCTTGCTTATGAAAATCCACTTCGAACTCTTGTTCCAAAACTTTTTTAGCTTCTATTGCTTTTTCTGAAGTTACAACAAGACCTATTCCTCTCTCGGACGAACCTTGTGAAATAATGCTTACACTGATATCTTTATAAGCTAACGCCTTAAATATTCTAGCATCCACTCCTACTTTTCCTAAAAGTCCTCTCCCTTCTAAATTGATTAAAGAAACATTCTCTAAAACAGAAAGAGATTTTATTCCTTTATTACTATTCTCTGCAGTAATTAATGTTCCATCATTATGACCGTCAAATGTATTTAGAATACGAAGAGGAATATTTTTTTCAATTAATGGTATTATAGTTTTAGCATGGAGAATATTAGCTCCAAAATACGCCAACTCATTTGCCTCAGTAAAAGATAATTTTTCAATCTTTTTTGCATCACTTACTAAATCTGGATTCGCTGTGTAAATTCCACTTACATGGGTGAAATTCTGTAACTCTTCTGCATCTAAGTAATTGGCTAACAGCGCAGCAGTATAATTACTTCCATTTCTTCCTAAAGTTGTTGTTTCATTATTAGTATTAGAAGCAATAAAACCAGTTACAATATTAACCGTTGAACCATTATATTTTTTAAAATGTTTAATAACATTTGCTTTAGATAGCTTATCTAACGGTTGCGCTTCTCCAAACTTACCATCGGTTTTTATTAACTCTCTGCTATCTGTGAAATTGGCTTTTATTCCTTTTTCTTTAAGTATGTGAGTAAGTAACTTAGCAGAGATTACTTCTCCTTGAGATAATACTTGATCTTTAATTCTTTTGCTGTAATCACCTAACAAAGAAACTCCTTCAAAAAGTTTATCCAATGTTTCAAACTCCTCATCAACTTTAAAACTACCGTAATCATTTATTTGATATTGTTTAAAAGCCTGTAGTTGTTCTTGATAACTTTCATTTTTAACAGCCTTATTCAATATTTCTTCTAATTGATCAGTAGATTTCCCTCTAGCAGAAAGCACAACAGTAATTAACTCACCATTATTAACCTTATCTTCTATTATATCAACCACTTTATGGATACCTTCACCATTAGCAAGTGATTTCCCTCCAAACTTTAAAATCTTCATTTTGTCTTATTTTAAAATACATCTGACAACAACCTACTCAGTTGGTCAAATTCTATAAGAAACGCATCATGTCCATGAACCGAATCAATTGTATGATGCCAAACATTTTGTTTTACTTCCTTTAACTCCTGAAAAGTAATCTCATCTTCTTTTGCCGTAAAAAAGCCATCAGAATTAACACTCACGATATGAATATTGGATTTGATATTAGCCGCCAAATCCTTAAAACATCCTCTCCCTTCCGTTATATCAATATTGGCAAGTATATAGTTCAGCTCTTTATATGCGGAAAGAGTAAATCTTTCATTTAACTTTTTTCCATGATGAAACAACCAACTTTCCACATTATAAATTCCCTTTTCATCATTAAAAGTCCTATTAAACTTTTCTTTAAATGACTCTGGTGATCTATAAATAAGCATTGCATGTAATCTTGCATCATGAACAGGATTCTTAGAGTTTAGTAAAATCTGCTCTTGTATTAAACAATTAGCTTTTAACCAATCCGTAGATTTCCAGTCTGTAGCAACTGGAATTAAATGATCAATCAATTCTGGTGCTAACGCTGCAAGTTCCCAAGCAACACCTCCTCCAACAGATCCTCCGATAGCAGCATATAGTTTTCGAACATTAAGTTTTTTTAAAGCTTTTTCAAAAATCGCTGCGATATCCCTAGCTCTAAAAAGTCTATAATCGGTGATTAAATTTTTTTCTTCACCATCATATCCATTACCTGGAATATTAAATGAAAGCACTGTATACTTATCTGTATCAATACATTTACCTTGTCCAATCAATCCATTCCACCAACCATTCGGTCCACAAACATCAGAATTACCTGTTAACGCATGATTAACCAAAACTACTGGGCCCTCTAATAAAGGTTTACCAAACACTTCATAAAACAATGGAACTCGCTCTATTTTTTGCCCTTTGGTAGTTATAAAATCTAATATTTCAATTTTTTGGAGCATATTACTATTTATAAAGAGTGTTACTAACCCTTCTTCTAATCTGAAAACAAAGGGTTAGTATCTCAATGCTTGTCAATCTTAATTACTTTACTTTTTCAGCTACTTTAGAAAATGCGCTTTTTAGATCTGTTTTTAAATCTTCTATATTTTCTAAACCAACAGAAAGTCGTATTAAATCCTGTGTTACTCCCGTTGATTCTTGTTGTTCCTCGTTTAATTGTTGATGTGTAGTACTTGCAGGATGAATAATTAAAGATTTTGAATCTCCTATATTTGCTAATAAAGAAAATATCTCGGTTTCATTTGCAACTGTTTTTGCTGAATCGAAACCACCCTTTATTCCAAAAGTAACAATACCACTCTGCCCCTTTGGAAGGTATTCTTTTGCAAGTTGATGATACGTATCACTTTCTAATCCTGGATATTTTACCCAAGTAACCTCATCTTGCTCTTTTAACCATTTTGCTAATGACAAGGCATTTTCACTATGTTTTTTAATTCTAATCTCCAAAGTTTCTAACCCTTGTAAAATCTGAAATGCATTAAAAGGACTTAGTGCGGCTCCGTAATCTCTTAATCCTTCTATTCTTACCTTAGCAATAAAAGCAGCAGCACCTAATGCATCGTGATATACTAATCCATGATATCCTGGAGAAGGTTCAGTAAACTCAGGAAATTTGCCACTTGACCAATCAAAAGTTCCTGCGTCTATAACAACCCCTCCTAAAGAAGTTCCATTTCCACTTATGTATTTTGTTAATGAATGAATAACAATATTAGCACCATACTCTATTGGGTTTAATAAAGCTGGAGTAGCCACTGTGTTATCGACAATAAGTGGAACTTTATATGCTTTTGCTTCTTTGGAAATTGCTTTAAGATCTAATACATCTAATTTTGGATTACCTAATGATTCTACAAAGAAAACCCTTGTATTTTCTTGTACAGCATTCTTAAAATTCTCAGAATCCGAAGGATCAACAAACGTAGTTGTTATTCCAAACCTAGGTAATGTAACGTTTAAAAGATTATAAGTTCCTCCGTATAAACTACTAGAAGCTACAATATGATCTCCTGATTTTAGTAATGTTAGCAACGTAGTATTAATAGCTGCTGTTCCAGATGCCGTAACTACAGCAGCAATACCGCCTTCTATTGTAGCCAATCGTTGTTCTAAAATATCGTTTGTCGGATTATTTAATCGAGTATAAATAAAACCTGGTTCGGATAGATTAAAAAGATTAGCCGCATGATCCGCATCATTAAAAACGTAAGAAGTAGTCTGATAAATAGGAACCGCTCTTGTTCCTCCATTGTTTTTCACATCATGTCCCGCGTGTAAAGCTTCTGTTGCAAATTTTTGTGCACTCATAATTTTCTATTTTAAATTTTAAATAATTGATAAAATTCAAATACATCAAACACTCTTAAAGTGTATGGTATAGAAAATTAAAAAGAAAGGAAACGACAATTACAAGTACTGTAATTTGTATCGAGTTATCTTTTTCGTCTATGACGAATAGAATTTAGCACCTTCTTTATAACTAAAGGGTTGCTAAGGTTTCATAGGGTCTATTCCCTCCACCTTTCTTAATAACTTACTAATATGTATAAGAAACTTCAAGGCAAAGCTAGTAATTATTTTTAAACTAAAAACAATTTCCATAAAAATTGTTTTGATCGAAAAAATCAACCTCAAAAGGTTTTTTTTATTGGAAGAAAATTAATGATACGTTAAATCCTTTCCAATATTATCATTTTTTTTACCTTTGCCGCATTATTAAAAAGGGATAGATTTGACTGATTGCAACCCTAAAGAGCTGAAATCATAGTATTCATATCAAAACTGATAGAATCAATTCAGAAAATAAATGCTAAAGCAGTTCGGTACAATACTATAATTATCGAAAGCTTCTTTATTGCAATCTTGTCATAATTTATTATAGTTTATTCTATAAAAACAACAAAAAATGGCGTATTTATTTACTTCAGAAAGTGTATCTGAAGGACATCCGGATAAAGTGGCAGATCAAATTAGTGATGCTTTACTAGATAACTTTTTAGCCTTTGATAAAGATTCGAAGGTAGCTTGTGAGACTTTAGTAACTACTGGTCAAGTTGTTCTTGCTGGAGAGGTTAAATCAAAAACATATTTAGATGTACAGCAAATTGCAAGAGAAGTAATTAATGAAATTGGGTATACCAAAGGAGCCTACCAATTCAGTGGGGATTCTTGTGGTGTAATTTCTCTTATACACGAGCAATCACAGGATATCAATCAAGGTGTTGATAGAGAAACTAAAGAAGAGCAAGGAGCAGGTGACCAAGGAATGATGTTTGGGTATGCAACCAAGGAAACTGAAAACTACATGCCATTAGCATTAGATATTTCTCATAAAATCCTTATTGAACTTGCTAAACTAAGAAGAGAAGGTACGGAAATTCCATATTTGCGTCCTGATTCTAAAAGTCAAGTTACTATAGAGTATAGTGATGACAATGTACCACAACGTATTGTTGCAATTGTTGTATCTACTCAACATGATGATTTTGATATAGACGATGATGTTATGCTTGCAAAAATAAAAAATGATATCGTTTCTATTTTGATTCCTAGAGTTGTCTCTCAATTACCAAAATATATTCAGGATTTATTTAATGATCAAATAACATATCATATAAATCCTACCGGCAAATTTGTAATCGGAGGACCGCATGGAGACACTGGTCTTACTGGACGTAAGATTATTGTTGACACTTATGGAGGTAAAGGTGCTCATGGTGGAGGTGCTTTTTCTGGAAAAGATCCTAGTAAAGTTGACCGTTCTGCAGCTTATGCATCTAGGCATATAGCTAAAAATTTAGTTGCTGCTGGTGTTGCAAATGAAGCATTAGTTCAAGTTTCTTATGCCATTGGAGTAGTAGAACCTACTTCTATTTTCGTAGATACTTATGGCACAAGCACGTTAGGTATTACTGATGGAGAAATCGCAGAAAAAGTAGCTGAAATATTTGACATGAGACCAGCTGCAATAGAAGAACGTTTAAAACTACGTAACCCGATATATAAAGAAACTGCAGCATATGGACATATGGGAAAAGAACCAAAACTAGTTACCAAAGTTTTTGAAAGCCCGTATTCTGGAAAAGTAGAAAAAGAAGTAGAATTATTTACTTGGGAAAAACTAGATTATGTTGATCAAGTAAAAAAAGCTTTTAAAATATAATTTATTTAATGTAACTTTATAATCTCCAATACTTTATATATCTAACTTTTAAAAATTAGTCATTTTTCTAATGTAGTCGGATACTATAACATGACCTACGAATACTAAATAATTGAATTGCCTGTTATTAATAAAAGATATATTTAAGGCGCAATGATCAAATTATCAAAAAGTACTAAAATGAGATTAAAAATTGGAATTACTTTCATTATGTTTTGTGTTTTTAGCTTATCCTTTGGACAAGACTATAAAACCAATACAAAATCTATAAAAGAGGTTGATGTAAAAATTGAAGAAGGATCTTATAATCAAGATAATTCAGTTTCTGCGGATAGACTTATTATTAAAACTTCTGAACAAGGAGCATCAGAACAACAAGGTTTTACTTCTTCCGCAAGTTACAGTGATGAAGAATGGGCTGATATAAAAAAACAAATATTAGATACTAAAAAAAGAATCAATAATGGAGGAGAGATTTTTGCTTCTAAGGTAGTTGATACTATTTTTGTTACTATACCGACTTTAAGTAGCAAAGAATCACAATTATCTGGCTGGTAAATTAAATACCACATTATTATAAATTAAAAAAAGATCGCCTTTTCAGGCGATCTTTTTTTTTATAATTCGCTATAAATCAGAACCTTTTTTAGGGTAAGGGAATATACACTATTAAAAAAAGGGGTGTTTTCCCTCTGGAAACAACTTTATATATAATGTAAATTAGCATCTGAAAATCAACCAATTATATAAAAAAGAAAAGTTATGAGATTTAAAATGGTAATGATAGTGGTTTTAATCTGGTTTGGTCAAAATACATTTGGGCAAGTTAGCACAGAAAATAATAACATAGTAGAAGACACCCCTAATGATACTAATGTAACTACTAATAAAAATAGTGACTTAGTATATAATGATAAGGAATGGAAGAAAATAAAAAGACAAATTCGAAGAAATAAGAAAAGGATTACAAATAGTAAAAACGGAATTCATAGTTACAAAAAAGTAGATACTATATACTTAGAAATAAAAGTCTCTAAAAACAATTCTCAAATTACTAATTGGTAACATCAACTTATTGCATACAAGGGTCACTTGTTAAAAGGGTATTTACCTATTTATTTTGAATAAAAATAGGGGTATTTACCTGAGAAAAACATTACGGTTTTAATGTAATTTAGATTCGGATTTAATTTGTAGTTTCATACCATATTTAATTATACAATGAGTCTTGGTGTTCATAGTATACTAAGGTCATAAATATATAATAGGTCCATATCTATATTTGAATTTAATAAACCAAAAAGTATCAATAACTTAAAACCATACCCGTCATGCCAAAATCAAATTATTGTCTAATTGACCCTGATGGAGGTGCCTTAAAGGTTAAGGTAACCGCTAATAATGGGATTAGATCTGGTTCCATATTTATTCTTTGGGAATTGCAGAATGGAAAGTGGGAAAAGAAAGAAAAATTTAATGTAATTACTGGAGATGATGGAGTAGATGAATTTATTCTTCTAGAAAAGCCAAGTGATATTGAAAATGATTCTCTTGCTTGGTCTATAAATGCTTGTTCTATGATCAATAATGTAGAACGAGGAGAATTTAGTATTACAGTAATTCAAGACGAGAAAAAACGCTGGGCAAAAGACTCTTCACGTCTTGTACCTAAATGTTCTGATGGAAAACAATTAAAATTTGGTAGTCATGTTATCTTTAAGCATCTTATTAATGATAATTTCTCAACATCTGACTTATGGAAAGATACAGAATAAGTTGCTCAATTTGTATATTCTTGTTAATGCTGATCACAGGGTATTCACAAGATTCTGAACAGCCCGGTGATAATCAGGAAGCATATTCTTTTAAACTAGACTATAACGTTCCAGAAAGCCCTGCTTTTGCTGTATTGGATGCTAATCCAACTACTATTATGCGTGCTAGTACTCCTCAAGAAATCATTACACAATTGGCCAGTAATTTTCTTAGTGGAAATGAAGTTAGTCCAGGATTAGCTTTTGATTTCAACCCATATTTCACATTTGGAGGGAGGTTAAAAAACGTAAAAGAATATCGAAATAATTATGGAAAGAGATTTCTAGCAAATCTTCAACTCTCATTTGCAACCATAAATTCAATGGACTTTCCGGATGACCTATTATTTTCTGGAGGGATAAGAGCAACTCTTTTTGATAGCAAAGATCTCATATTTGATCAACAACTAGGACAAGATATTGACAATGCTCTTCTTCCAAACGACTCTGATGAACCAGGACCTATGAACTCTGACGACCAAGGAACTGTAGTAGACAATCCAGCATTAAAACAAGCATACATCAATGCTAAAACACGCTATATGGAAAAAGCTGGAGGTTCACTTGCTCTTGGTTATGCGATTGCCGGAAGAGCTAGAGACAATTCTTTTAAAACAGATAGCATTGTTACCTATAGACATCAAGCTTGGTTGGTGGGACAATATGATTTAGGTAAAAGTGGGATGAGTATTAACGGAATGATCATGTATCGATATGATCAAACACCACAGACCACGGATAATGATGGTTTGATTAGCGGGATTGCATTAAGAAAATATGGACAGAAATTAATTCTATCTGCCGAGATTTACCATGATAGTATGAAAGAAAGTATTGATTTCGGTGGATATGCAGAAGCTTATCTTATACCAAGTATTACACTATTCGTATCACTCAAAAAAGAAACAAATGCTATCACTGGTGATGAGGATGTTATATTAAAACCGGGAATTAAATGGAACTTTAGTCAAGCTAAAAAATAAAAGTTTTTAATCATGAAACCAACTGTTACAATCATTTACAATGTTATTCTAGCAATAACTTCAGTATTATTGTTATACAGTTATTTTTATGTTCTGGTATATGATAAGGACTTTTTCACTGAAGAACATACACATAATAGATTAAGTGAAAATGCCAAAACAGTTGAAGATTCTTCTTCGGTTAACATACAACCGATGCCCGCTAGTCCCATAAAAATAGATACGATTATAAGAGATACCTCTAAAACTACCCTATCTAAAACAAAAGTAAACTTATCAGTTTCAACAGATCTTGAGAAAAAAGATTCATCATTAAAGGAAAAAGAAAAAGAAGTTGAACCCGTAAATTTCTTAGATATGTTGGTCGTTATGTTTTTAGCAGGCATGTTAGGAGGAGTACTAGCAAATCTGCGTGGAATTTTTGAGTTTTATCGTGAAGAAAAAATGTTCCCGGATCACTTATTTATTCCCTATTTAATAAGACCATTAACCGCAGCAATATCTGGATTATTAATATTTTTCATATCACACTTAATTATTTCTTCGACTGCAAATCCTACCTATGACAATGAGTATATATCTTTTAGAGGAATGGTTTCTTTTATGAGTCTTGCTATTATTTCGGGTTTTGCATCACAAGAATTTACAGAGCGATTAAAAGCTGCAGCAGGAACATTATTTGGTATTTCTCCTGCTCAGACTTTGGAAAAACCAAAGAGTATTACCGAAGAACCCGATCCAAGTAATCCAAATCCCGCTGCTGATTCGGATAGTGACAATACTAATCCAAATTCAGAAAAACCTACTCAAAACACAACATCTCCATCTAATCCCCAAGCATCCCCATCGATCCCTCAAGCTCAGCAAAAAATGGGAAAATCGAGATATATAAATCGAGATTAAGAACACCTATTTTACACGTTGAAGATTGCAACTCCACTTTATGATAAATAAAACGGAGATAGATTTTATAAAAACAACATAAAATAATAAATCATGGGAAAAACACTTCGTGTCTGTCTGGCAATGGGAGGAGGAGTCTCTTTAGGTTCTTTTTCTGGTTCGGCATTAACCGAGGCATTAAAATTATTAGTGCTTTATGGTAAAGACAAAAACAAAAATGATTATGATAAGGTAATCGTTGATGGAATGAGTGGAGCTAGCGCCGGTGCAATTGCTTTGACTATAATGCTTAAATGCCTTATTGATTACCAAGCAATGATGCCACTATTTAGTGAACAACTTACCCAGAAAGAATTACTTGATGAAATTATAAGAGACTACTTTAACGGAGATATTTCGAAAGCGGAAGAATACAAAGATAAGTTTGAAACATTAAAAGCATTACAACTTGCTCAAAAGATCCAATATAAATTATGGGTAGACGAAGTGAACTCCTTAAAACTATACGGTTCCAAAGCTCAGGATGACTATGAGCCAAAACCTAATGAATCTTTTTCTTTACTAGACAGAAAACTTCTAGAAGATCTTACCAAAAAATATTTGATGGCCTCTGATGGAGTAGATATTTCGAGAAGACAGCTTTTAGATCCAAAACGAGTCATTTTTGCTTGTTCCTTAACCAATTTATTACCAATTGAGATAGATTTTTTTAAAAACGGTAATTCCAACAAGGATCGATTACAGCAAAACTTTTTGAAATCTGTAGGGTCAGAAAATCATTCAGAATTACGTGTTATAGATTTTGTGTTTGATGAAAACGAAGTGCAAAAAGCGCAAAAAGAAACAGATTCTAGATGGTTAAAATTTTGTAATACTCCCGATCCAAATATCCCAACACATTTTAAGATGACTGATCAATCTGCCTGGGCGACAATTTCGGCTTCTGCACTTGGCTGCGGAGCATTTCCTATTGCTTTTGAACCCGTAGTCTTAAAAAGGTTTAAACAAGAGTTTGGTGATAATGATAATAACACAAACTGGCCATCTTCTTTCATCAAAATACAAAACGAAATCGACACTCATACATCGAAGGATAATACCATCTTTAAACAAAATAGTTTTTTTGCAGAAGAAGGAGAAAATACACTAGACTATAACAGCTTCAATTTCCCATATATTGATGGAGGAACTTTCAATAATGAACCGATTCGTGAAGCATTTAAAATAGGAACTTTTCAAGATTTTGGACGAATTACCGAAAACGAAGAAAGACTCATTCTATTTGTAGATCCAATTGTTAGAAAAGAACAATATCATTCATTTAAAGTATCGGCCTTCTCTCCTATTAAAATGTCCAACCATGAAGTAACTTTCAAAAAAGAATTAGGTAAACTTCTGGGGAACACTTCTAGTATTTTAGGTGTTTTAACAAACCAAGGAAGCATCAAAGAAGAACATAAAATCATTGACATAAAAGAAAATTTCGAACTGCGAAACACTATCTTCAATTATCTAGACGCTAATAGTGATATGAGTAGTAATCTAAATATTGAAATTATTGCTACTGCTTTCAATAAGATTGCTAAAAATCTCAAAAACGGAATCATATCTTTAGGTACCAGAGATCCTATGATGTATTTTTTAGCAGAAATTAAAAAGAACTGCGATAACAAAAATGGTGATCTAAATACTTGTATTAAAATACATCAAGAAGATTTACTAACTCTTAAAGATCTTATTGATGAAAAAATCCGAAAATCAGAACCTCTTAAGATTGATAAAGTATATGAAAAACTACAACTAACTAAGAAAGAGGATAAAAATATTTTTGCACAGACAGTATTTAAAGTAATCGCAGATTTTGCATTAAATACGGATGGGAAAAATGAAAATGCATATCGCGCAGCAATACTACCAATTAATAAAAATCTAAACACCATAGAATTACCAGGAAGTGAAATTGAGGCTTTTGGTGGATTCGCATCTCTAAAAGCTAGAAAATATGCTTTTGAATTCGCCCGTTTAAGCACTTTATTATCTCTAAAAGAAACTACTGGTGGGTTTAGACCAGAATGCCCTTTCATCGCTAATGAAGGCTTTTCTACTCTAGAAAATCAACTTACCAATAAAATTAAAAGCATCGATTTCTTTAATAATAAAAATCAATATGCTGATGAACTAGAAAAGAATCTTTTTAATCCATCAATTGCGCGTATAAAAGGAGTTTTATTAAGTAATAAATACTTAAAGTTTATATTATTAAAAGTCCCTTTTGTGGCAACATCACTATTAGGAACTATCGCTATGCCATTCGTATCTATTGGATTATTAGCATCCTCTATTTTTAAGAAATCTCCTTGGCGTGGTTCAAATATTTTGAAAGATATCATCAGTAAAAGTGTAGATTCGATCAATTATATGCCATTAGAAGCCGTAACGATTTCAATTTTAAGTGATACACGGCTCAACAAAAAACTATTAATAAGGTGCTCTGATAATTCTATAAAAAAACGAAATTCCATAGAACATATAGTAGAAACATCGGACAATAAAATTAGATATCAGTATTATTTTCAGGTTTCACTTTTAGAATATATAAAACAAGAGAATTCCATTCACGCAGATACCATATCGCAAAATGCAGATTCTTTAAAAATAAATTCTCAATTTATACAACGACTTGGGTTATCACTTTCTAATAAAGTAAAAATGCCTAATGATATTGATGGAAACCTGAATCCAGAAAATAAACGCATCTCCCTAGAGAATAATTACACAGATATTATCACTGAAATGCGAATTGATAAATTTAATCTACCACTTTTAAACAATTCAATAAACAATGCTTCAACTGCTTTGCATTATTCATTAAAGAATATCAATTACCATGTAAATCCATTGTTAGAGATTGATTTACAAAAACTAACAGAAGGATGGTATTTTAAAGAACAAACAGAGTCGTTGGATAAAAAATTACTTCGTTAATTTATTATATAACATATCGGTGTAGTTTTTGATATAATATCAATAAAACATCATATTATGAAAACTGATACATATACAAAATCTATCCTAACAATTATTGCAATTGCATTAAGCATTATTGCAATAAAAGATATTGATATTATACCAAAAACTTATGCTAATGATAGTTCTTTATTACCTAATTATGGATTGATTCCTATTAACGAAGATGGAACGATTACAGTTAAACTAGCAACTAATGAAGAACTTGATGTAAATATTAAAAGTATTAGCACCTACGACAAACTCAAGATTGACATTAATGAAATCAGTACCAGCAATGAATTAAACATTAACATTGATGAAATCGGCGGAAGCTATGTTTCTAGTGGTGGTCCTATCAAAGTAAAAATCCAGAATTAGTAATAGATACATCTAAATTTCATTCTCAAAATATTAAAAAAACTTGATCTTACTATAATCCTGCTGCAGCCGAAGTAATTTTATCCAATGCTCCACTTATCTTATTTAGTACCTCTTCGATATCATCTATACCATGACGTTGTTGTATGTATTTAGGATCATTATATGAAATCTTCACTATCTCAGCATCATCCTGAAAAACCAAAATTTTCTGCGGAAGATCTAATCCCGTAGTTTGAGCACTTTGCATCAATGGAGTTCCTAATTTAGGATTTCCAAACATTATAATTCTAGTTGGATTTAACTCTAGTCCAACAGATGCCGCATTTGCCTGATGATCTAATTGTGCTATGATTTTTAGATTCGGATTATCTTCAATAATTGTTACCAATTTATTATAGGTATCATCAAAACTGTTAGTACTTTGTTTTGTTATAATTCCTTGTTTCGGTGTAATTTCCATTTGTTTTTCTAATTCAGGTTGCGCACTATTAGACGTATCCTTTTCAACTTGATTACAAGAAAACAAAAGTGTATAAAAAACAAAGCAAAAAACTATTCTTTTCATCGTGAGTTTGGTTTAATATAGTGGTTGGTCATCATTTTTACTGTAATCACAATCATTGACATTAACATACCAGATCATTTTTACGTTATCAGAAAACTCATCACTTTGATTTACATCTTTGTTATCAAGGTATACTTGTGTCATTTCTCCTGTTGTTCCTAAAATAGAATACCAAGAATGTGTTTTTATTAAGTTTAAATGAGGTAGTTCTCTAGAGGGTGCTTGGCCCATAATTTCTGATAATTGAGCAAAAACATGACCTTTACTAATGGTCATAAATTGAGCTTGTGCAGTATGCTCTACGGTGATAACTTGTTTTAGTCCATCTTTTTTGTACTCATTATAGATCCCCCAACCTACTCTAATGTTACAACCTTGACGAACTGCTTTTTTTAAATCACTTATATCTCCAGATAAAGGATTTCCTTCGCTATCATTTCTGTAGATTTCTTGCCATCCTTTGATCTCATTGGTAGCATTTTTTTGTTGTTTTCCAATATTACAAGAACTCCATAAAACTACTATGAAGAGCATCGTTATATTTCTAACCATCCAATTACTTTTTACTCTAAAGATAGTCGAAAAGCAAAACAAATTCTAATTTAGCATATGTATATTTGTTCCCAGAAGGGATTTTTCAACCTTTATTATGTTCTTAATTATGACTGTATTATTCAAAATTTTGATATAGTAAAAATAGTAACAGAGAAGCATACTATTTAATATTTACAAAACTTGGTTTTCAACCTTTAACAATTTTCTAAGTAGATTCTAAACCCTTTAACCCATAATAATCTATAGCCTGTTTTTTTAATGGATTTTTATCCCAATCTTCCCAAGTGTTTTTATATCGGTCACACCCTTGTATATATGTAAGATCACCCATAGCTTCAAGTAATTTTTTTAAACAGAAGTCGTAATTGATAAAAAACGAGAAGCTTTTCAGTCTATAGTTAACAATATTTTGCTTTCTACTGAAAGATTTAAATACTTTTGATCTCATCTAAAGAATAAACAATGAAATACTTGAGGCTTTTAATATTTAATCTTTTTGTTTTAATCCCAATATTTAGTTTTGGACAATCAAGTGATTCATTGTCCAAACTTCCTTACGAAGTTCTTATTAAAACCTACAAAAATTTAATTAAGACTGACTTGATAAAAGCTAAACCCTACGTACAAGCTCTTCTCAAAAAAGCTAAAGCCAACCAAAAGATAACCCCCATTACGAGTGGATATCGTGAAATGGCTTTTTACTATTATAAAACCAAGGATTTTGAAAAATACATTACTTATTTAGACAGTGCAATAGTATTTGGCAAACAGTCAAATTACAAATATTACCCTACCTCTTTTTATGTAAACAAAGGCACTTTTTATAGTGGTAAAGGCATGTTTGATCTGACATTAGATAATTACTTAAAGGGATTGGAATGGGCTGAAAAAAGAAATGATCTTGATTACAAAGCAATAATACAGCATAACATCGCTCTACTAAAAAGAAAAACCGGCAACTATGAAGAATCCATAACGCTATTTAAAGAAGCACTGGCTTACGAAGCTGTAAGAATTTCAAAAGATCAAAACGACTCTTTAAGTTATTTGGTAACACTTTCCGATTTAATAATTACTTTCAGAAAAAATAAAGAAATAGATTCTGCATTAACTTTTAACAAAAAAGGAATAAAAATGGCGGAAGGTAAAGATATTCAGAATCTTTTTCTATTGCATAAAGGAGTAATTCAATATTATACAAAGGATTATGATTCTTCTATTATTAATATAAATAACGTTTTGAACACTTATGAAAAATCGGATAAAAATTGGTTTTTTGAGAATTACAATTTAATTGATGCATACCTCCATTTAGGAAAATCTTATGAAGCAACTTCGAATAAAGAAAAATATATAGCGTATTATAAAAAAGTAGACTCTATTGCAGAACTCGACAACTATTTGATACCTGAATCAAGGAATGCATATACTTCTTTAGTAAATCATTACAAAAATACGGGAAATAAGAAGCAACAACTTCACTATATCAATAAGCTAATTCATCTGGATAGTATTTCAGACAAAAGCTTTGGCGACTTAAAGAATAAAATCACTAAGGAGTATGATACCCCACTATTACTTGAAGAAAAAGAAAAAATTATTACTGATTTAGAGAAAGAAAAAAAGAAAACATCTTTTTATAATACTATTATAACTTTTTTATTCTTCATAAGTTTACTTGGTGTTGGTTATTACTATTATCGTCAAAAAATATTTAAAAAAAGATTTTCGCAATTACTCGACAACACAAAAGAACAAGATGATGATAAAGAATCTAATAATCAATCGGGTTCTTCCGCTATTAACAAAGAAACCCTAGCCGACTTATTAGATAAATTAGACCAATTTGAAAAAGAAAAAGGATATTTAAAAAACAATTTAAATTCAAAAGATTTAGCCAAAAGCTTCAATTCAAATTCGTCATATCTTTCGAAAGTCATAAACACAGTTAAAGAAAAAAATTTCACTAATTATATAAATGATCTTCGTGTAGATTTTGCAATAAATAAGTTAAAAGAAGATTCAATTTTTCGAAAATACACAATTAAGGCAATTGCTAAAGAAATAGGTTTCAATAATTCTGAAGCGTTTTCTAAAGCTTTCTATAAAAAAACAGGTATATATCCTTCCTATTTTATTAAAGAATTAAACACTATGCAAACCATTCGAAAAAATAGATGAAAAGAGTAAAAACTGTCCACCACCACCTCCGCCAAGTGGACCTTTTTGCCCTCCACCTCCACCTCCACCTCCACCACAGGATGACAATTAAAATTAATTAATACTTCCCACTAGAAATAGTGGGATTTTTACAATATTTACTGACTTTAAAATTAAAATCTTATGCTTTCAAAGGCTATTAAATTTATCTTTTTATTACTGATCATAAGTTGTAAATCTGTGCATATCGAATCTAGTACAAATTCTTTTGTTATTATTAATAGTAAAAAGTCAATAACAAAACAGGAACTCATACATTGGCAACATAAGGATATTATTAATGATACAATACCAGGTATTAGTTTGGATAAAGCGTACAATGATATGCTTAAGTACAAAAAGGGTGATACTGTGATTGTAGCTGTCATAGATACTGGAATAGATATCAATCATAGCGAGATAAAAGATTTTATTTGGGTTAACAAAAATGAAATTCCTAATAATGGTTTAGATGATGATAAAAATGGTTATGTGGATGACGTTAATGGTTGGAACTTTTTAACCAATAGAAAGAATGAAAATATTATTTATGAGAATTGGGAACTTGTCAGAATTTTAAAAAAGTATCAAGGATATTTTAAAGATAAAGACACTATAAATCTGGATTTAAAAGATCAACAATATTTTGCGGAATATAAAAGAGCAAAACGAAGTTATAAATTAGCTTTAGCTACGTTAGAAGAAGACATAAGATATGTAGCAAAATTTGCTAGTGATCAAGAAAAAGCAAACGAAGTTTTGAAAAAATATTTTCCTGATGAAAATTATACCATAGATGATATTTATAAGATTGATTCTAAGGGCGATGAAGTTTTAAAACAACATTTGATGAACAGAATTACATCCTTATATTATAACATGGATGATAAATGGATAGCTGATTATCAAGAAGACAACAAAATTGTAAAAAACTACAAACTTAATCTGAATTATCAAGGAAGAGGAAATGATGTTGATGCCAATTATAGCCGTTTTTATGGAAACAATGATATAAGAGGTGATTTGAAAGTAGAGTCACACGGTACAAACGTGGCGAGCATTATAGCTTCAAACAGGAAGAATAACTCTAAATTAAAGGGAATCACAAATATGGTAAAAATAATGCCTATTCGCGTTGTTCCTAAGGGAGATGAATATGATAATGATGTTGCAAATGGAATTAGGTATGCGGTAGATAATGGTGCTAGGGTTATTAATATGAGCTTTGGTAAAGAGTTTTCTATGAATAAAAAAATAGTAACTCAAGCTATTCAATATGCTACGAAGAAAAATGTTTTATTAATTACCGCTAGTGGCAATGATAATATTAATGTCGATAAGAATTACTATTTTCCAAACGATATAAAAAATAACAAAGAAATTTCTGATTGTTATATTAATGTGGGGGCTAATACTTATCACATGGATGATAAAATTTTGGCTTCATTTTCTAATTACGGTAAAAGTAATGTCGATGTTTTTGCTCCAGGTGATGATATATATGTGGCTAGTCCAAATAACGAATATGAAACCAATGGAGGAACATCTTTTGCTGCTCCAATTGTTTCTGGTTTAGCTGCACTAATTTGGTCATATTACCCTAATTTAAAGGCTAGTGAATTGAAAAAGATTATTCTGAATTCTGGTAATCTCTATCAAGTCAATGTTATGTTAGATGATCAAAAAAATGCAATCCCTTTTTCTTCCCTATCTAAATCAGGTAAGATTGTAAATGCTTACAATGCAATGTTATTAGCAGAAAAGATGGCTAAAAACAAGGATTAATTTTGCTTATTCGAATTCAATTACTAAAAATCCAACCTCCTAAAGGTAACATTATTCCATCTTAGTACACTTATTAATGTACTATTATTAAAAACATCAATTTGCAAAATGAATAAAATAATAAAACTACTGATTGTATTGGCTGTCTTTCATCAATATGATGTATCATCACAAACCAAAAAAGTATCTAGAGATTGGACTTCTTTTACACAAACAATAGAAGTAAAAACAGACAAAAAAACAAAATTTAAATTACAAGGGCTGATTAAAGTAGATAGAACAGACACTACAGGAGTAGCTGCATTATGGGCAAGAGTAGATAACACAAATGGAGAGAGTGGTTTTTTTGACAATATGATGGATCGGCCTGCTACCAAAAATGAATGGAATACATACACTATTGAAGGTGAAATTGACAAGAATGCTAAAACCATTAACTTCGGAGGATTATGCTTAAATAATGGTAAATTTTATTTTGATGACATACAGTTATCCATACAAAACAAGAAAGGGGATTATGAACCAATATCACTTACCAATGCGTCCTTTGAAGATCCTGTAAAAAACGAACTTATTCCTGGATGGAATCAGGGTGTTGGCAGAGAAAAAGTAGTTCTCATCAAAGAATTCACAGCGCAATCTATAAAAAATGATGACAATACATCAAAAAGTTTATTGATCGAAGGGAAAAATATCGTAAACAGTTATGTCATTAAAACAGATGAAGAATTTTCTCCACAGATAGGAGTTATGATATCAATGCTCAATAACCTAAGTACCCGTGTAGAAAGACGAGTGCAGGATTTAGACATCCGACAAACCGATCATCTAATGGATGAAAAAGCCAATCGCATCGGTGCCTTAATTATGCATCTTGCTGCAGCAGAGGTTTATTACCAAGTTTATACTTTTGAGAAAAGAGGTTTTAACGAAGAAGAGAAAGAAAAATGGATGACGGCTTTAGACCTAGGAGAAAAAGCAAGGGATCTTTATAAAGGGAAACCAATAGATTATTATCTAAATATTTATAAAGAAGTGCGTACTAAAACTATAGAAGAGTTTAAAAAACGTAATGATTCTTGGTTAAATGATATGAGGCCTGGGTCTATTATGAATAATCACTACGCTTGGTTTCATGTAATGGAACATCAGTCCAGTCACTTAGGGCAAATGCTAATGATGATAAAAAGAATTCCTGAAGAAAAAGAGCAGAAAAAAATAGAAGTAAAGAAAAATATCGATCAGTAATTTAAAATCTCTTATGAGTCAATTGCAAAACATCACTCAATTTATCAAAACCAATATTTTATATTTAATAAGAGTAGCCTGTAGATATTATATCGCCTATAATATGTTCTCATATGCTTTTGGTAAGATACTTAAAACTCAGTTTAATATGGGGCTTAGTTATCTCACTGATACGGGACTTGATAATTTTAATGGTTTTATGTTTACTTGGCTTTATTATGGATACTCTAGAAGTTATGGGTTGGTCATAGCCACTACGCAGATCATCGCAGGATTGCTATTATTGTTTAGAAAAACAGAACGATTAGGGATCGTATTATTTCTAAGTTTTATGGTAAATATCTTATTTGTAGATATTTTTTATGAAATTGATGGCGCATTATGGCATGCGGCAAAACTTACGGCTCTAGGTTTCTTTTTACTATTTTCAGATTGGAAAGGATTTAAAACCTATTTCCTAAAAGCTTTTGAAACGGTTCAACTAATACCACAAATAGTACCGCAGAAGTTAAAAAAAATATACTGGCTTAAGTTTTTAATTATTCCAATTATGATTTGGTATGCGTATGATTACATAAATAATCTTAAACAAAATTATATGACCGAAAATGAACTTCATGGTATTTGGAGGATCGTTTCTGGAAATCACGATCCATCGCATCGATTGTATAAGATAACATTTGATTATCACAATCAAATCAAAATTAAAGATTTCTCCAAAAACCTATATTTTGGAAATATTGAGTTAGATACTGTGACCAAAACAATCCAACTAAAAGGGAAGCATTATTCTGAGGAAGCTTATCATTTTCTAAGTGATAGTTTAGCAAAATTACCAGTTGCTCAACAAGAAGATAAGAACCTTAGTAAAGAAATAAAAAATTATTACCATACTATTAATGAATCATTACCTTTTGACAATGTGGAATACACATATCGTATAAAACAAGATACTTTAATTCTAAGTTCATCAACTCATAAAGAACTAAAGTTTATAAATTGTACTGAGGATTATATCAATTGAGTTTTTTGGAATTATTTTCTAAATTTAAAGCAAAACACTATGCAAACCATTCAAAAAAACAGCAAGTTACTATTTTTCGTATTCTTCTTTATTTGCATTTCGCTTATAAATAACACTTCTTATTTTGATCAACAGACTAAATTATATTTAGCCATAGGTTGCGCTGTAGCTGCTATCTCATTCGTGATCTTTTATTGGTCTAAAAAGGAGAATAGAGCATCTTATAAGAACAATACATTTAAAAATAAAATAGGCATTCTTATTGGAGCTGTCGCTGTGACTTTAGCGATATATGTTTATCAGATGATATAACGTAAAACTGCTACTAGTTACTTGTTCCTTTTAAATATTGCTCAATTTTGCTTATTTCTTTAGTTTGTTGTGGAGCATTATAGTTCAACCAAAACTCTGCATTGTATTCGCTTGAGTGATTTTCTATACTACTATCAGAATTCATATTTCGAGTAAATGGGTATTTCTCTACATTATCTACAATGATTTTGTTTACGAACAATTCTTTTTTTGGTTCTTTTACAAATAGTAATTTACTAGGAGTTTTAGTATCATAAATATTCCAGGTATCTTCTTCCCTTTGATATTTTAGATACATTTTGTCCTTATATTCCTGATACTCAAAAATTACATTATAATACACTTGTTCTCCTCCATGTGTCAATCTTCTTTTCCATGATTTTCCTTTATGAGCAGTTCGCGTAAGCTCCATTCTTACAAAGGCAAAAGATTCTGTATCTATGTATAGTGTTGCTTTCTGAAAAGGTGCATCTGTTCCTTTTATTTTATATACATACTTCTGATTATAAGGTAAGATATCCTCTAACTCATATTTCCATCCATTTTTTCCTTTAATGGGTCCATAATCAAATCTTATAAAATCATCTTCTATTAAGTCGATAATTGAATTTTTTCTTTCCCACTGTTTGTTCCAAGGATTTTTTTCTGCAATGTAGCTATTCCTTATGGCTACAAGCTCTACTTTAGCTTCGACTTCTTTATTTGTAGGTTGATTGTAAAACTTAGCTGCACATTCTAAATACTCTACATATGTACTATCTTCTTTTTGCAAATCACGAACAAAACCTTCTAGAATATAAGACTGATCAGGGTAGTTATTAGGAATCTCCTGATATGCCTTTTTTACTATCTGTTTTGCCGATAATTTCTTCTTTTTGGTCGTTGTAATCACCACTTCACTCAGCGCATTTACTTCTGCACTTAGCAATATTTGCTGATCAAGATTAAAATCATCAATATTTTTCTCTACAGAATCATACCCTAGACTCGATATTATGATTACACCATTTTCTTTATTAGAGATATGAAAAACAAACTTCCCTTCTTCATTAGATATTGTGCCAATTGCCTGCCCTTTTAGGTAAATAGAAGCAAATGGTATTGGTTGGTTGTTTTCTTTATCTAAAACTTTCCCTGTAATGGTTTTGTTGCCGTTTTGTGCTATAGAAATAACCGTACACAAAAAGATACTGATGGAAATAATGAATTTAATAATTGTATGCATAGTAAGATGACGAGCCAAAACTAATTTCGTTACTTTTTTTTGAATACTAAAATCTTTTTTGCTTGAACATGTAACTTGCCACACTTGATATAACTATACACCTCATCAATCAATTTTAGCACCAATCTCCTATTATCAAACGAGATACACCTATAAAACCTGAACTACTTATGTCAATATTGTATCGCTACTAAAACCAAAATTACAGATTATATTTCACACTTAAAATCCAATATCTTGGTTGCACTACATAGCTAGATGTACTATTAAATAATTCATTAAAACTATCTCTATTGATACTTTCAGTATCTAATAAATTGGTAACGGAAAATTTATACTCCCATTTACTATCTGGTTTCTGATAAAACACCTCTGCATCCCAAAAACTATATTCATTTAAGGTAGTTTCGGTATCTCGATAATTATAGTAACTATAAGAAGATTTTAAAAGGAAGCCTTTGGCAAAAGTCCAATCTAATCTGGCAAAAGGGCGACTGGTATAGAAAGTACTTTCTGCACCATTATTATCATAATCATTCACTGTAATACTATAACCAAGATCAAAATTAGGTCCTTTCTTAAAATTTGTAGACCATTCTGTCTGATACGTTTGTGTAAGACTAATACTCTCACTAGGCAATGTGTTAACTATATTATTAAAACTAGACCAACTTACATTAGCACTTAGGTTTCCTTTGATCTTACCAAAAGTCCTCGTAAAATTACCACTACCGGATAAAACCTGATCGGCAAGATTAGAATTTATCGGTGTATTTACCCTATTGATACCAGATACAACACTCGTATTCTTAATAGGATTACGTCTATTGGTATAACTTAATCTAGCGAAGATATTGGTGTAATTAAACATATTGAAACTAAAATAGTTTAAAGAGTAGTTATCGTACAATGCATTCTCTAAACTTCTATTTCCCTGAGATAATGAGTTATAATTATTAAAAACATATCCTTCTGCCAGATTATTTATATCTGTATAGTTGGCGGTAATTGAATAATTAAATCGTAGACTCTCACTTTTTTTAAACTGTACTAAAGCAAAAAAATCTGGTAATACCTGCCACTCATTCTGATTGATCGTTGTACCCAATTGCTCATCTTTTAAATCATAATTATGAATACTAACTCCTGGATTAAAGGTAAAGATTCCAGTAATAAACTTATAATGTACTCCAGCATATAAATCATTAAAATTATAAGTAACATCATTAGTAAATTCTTCTGACTCAAAATTATTTTGATTTCCATCATCTAAAATTTGAAAAATATCAGAGTCAAAATTCTGCGTGCTTAGAGTAGATCCTATTGTAAAATTCAGATTACTCTTTTTATTCAGCACATAGTAATAATCTAATTTTGCATCTAATTTACTGGTAGTTACATTTTTTTGTTGATTAACATTATATCGTTCTGAAGCTTCTAAAGGATCAAATGTATCTGAATTCGGATCATTAGGATCGTTGATTTCTGTAAAAACCCCTCTAAAGGGTATTTCGGACCGAATGGCATTGTAAAATGGATCTTCTTCTTGGAATAAATGTTGTGCTTCAAAAGAGAAAATATTTTTTGAATTTAGTGTATAATATGCATTTAAATTTTGTTGTACAGAAAAAGGGTCATTTTCTAATCGTTCGTTAATATCTTCAGAAATATCATCTCTTACAGAAAGAAAAGTATCATCCTCTTCTTGTTGAGAAAGTTTCCCAAAAACGTCATAATCTAATCGAAAATTGCTACTCGGTCTATAACTTGCACTTAGTTTTAACAATCCTAAAGTGCTACGTTGCTCTGTATTATCAAAAGTTTCCTCTATTGTGTTGTCAGTAGGATCAGCAGTATCATCAATATACGTTCTTCTTGTATTGGTGATCAAATCTGTTTTAGTATTGCTTACAATTCCATATCCACTAATATCTAATGTTTTACTAGCAGACATACTAAAATTGGCAGCTCCAAACTTGGTGTTAATTTCATTCGCTCGATCATTCTGTAGCACAGCAAATGCCAAATCATCACTTGTTATATTAAAAGAAGTCCCTCCTCTACCTAAATTTCTAAAACCTCCTGTAAAATTAAAGTAGTCCCTTCTAGAAAATGGTACTTCTCCTATATCATTAAAATCGGTTAAAATATTAATACTATATTTTGGATTATAATAAAACAATTTAGGTTTTACCAAATATCGTTCTGTCTCTCCTACTCCTGCTCCTACGGTTATATCTCCGAACCAAAAATTCTTTTTACCTTCTTTCAGTTTTATGTTAATAGCTACCTGATCCTGGTTATTACGAAGGCCGCGCATTTGGCCAACATCTTCATAATTTCTCAATACTTCTACCTTATCTAATGCATCTGCCGGAATATTTTTTGTCGCCAATTTAGAATCTCCATCAAAAAAATCTTTTCCTTCTACCATTACTTTAGAAACTGTTTTCCCTTCGACTTCTATTTCTCCGTCATCATTTACTTCTATTCCCGGTAGTTTATCTAAAACATCACCTAATTTTTTCTCATTACCGTTCGTAAACGAATCCGTATTATATACCAATGTATCTCCTTTTACCACTACTGGTATTTCATAAACGATTTCTACCTCATCAAGGCTATTTTGTTCTGATGTCATCTGGAAATCTACTTTTACATCTTCAGTCTTTACAATACTAGTTTTATCTTTTGCAGAAAGCCCTATAAAACTTACCTTAAGTAAATAGGTTTCATTAGCAGGAACTGATAAACCATATTTTCCTTTACTATTCGTAATTCCATAAGCGGTCATGGAATTATCACTTTTTTTATAGGCTATTACATTCGCCATTTCTAATGGATTACCAACTGAATCTTTAACAAATCCCGTAATCTGAACTTTCTGTGCAGACATAGTGATTCCTACCAACAATATGGCATATAGTATTTTTTGCTTCATTTCTTTGATTAATTTTTTTTAAAGAATTTTAATTTCTGCGTCCTCCGCCTAAGCCTCCTCTTCCTCTTCGTTGCGTACTGAATTGTTCGATCATTTCTTCCACTTTCTTCTTTGTAATTTCATCAAACTCAGCTTGTGAAACATCTTTCCCTTTTGTTGGTGGTTTGATTTCTTCTTTTTCTTCGGCGTTTAGCACAATTTTATTACACAATAGTGTTGTTCTTCCCTCTTGTACTTCTAATATTAAACCTGGTAATCCCCAATAAGATCCTGGTCCTTGATTTACCGGAATTTCTGGTGTATACCAAGCAGTAACTTCAATTTCTTCTAGTGGTTCTGGCATATCCGGAGCATTATCTGCATTTGCCTGATCATCAGATCCGTTTTCTCTTTGATCTCTTTGTTCCCTAGCCTTTCTTCTCATAGCTCTAAAGTCCATCACTTCACTCACTTTTTTAGTAGTGGTTGCCTTAAAACAGGTATAATTTCCAATTTTTTTAGTCTCATTAACTAAAGTCCAATTATATTTTGCTAGTGAATCTTTGATCAAGAAGTTTTTTCCATAAAATTCTCGTTGATCATAATATTGACCATCTTTTATACTTTTATAATAATTATTAGATGTAAAACCAGAAAGCATAGCTCCCCATCTTCCACCACCTCCACCAGATGCATCTAATTGTGCTTCTTCCTTATAGGTCGCGGCACTTTTATTAAAAGTAAGCACAAAGGTTTTTTCCATGACAGATTTCATTCTATCGGCAATAGCTTTTTTCTGGTCTTCCGACATTTGTCGTCTACCAAAATCCATATCCATTCCTGTTTTACTGAAATAATAGGCTTTTCCCTGAAAATCCTGTGCGATTGTTAAAGAGGTTACAAGAATAGTAACCCATGTACATATAGTCTTCATATTAGGCAGTTTTAAAATATTTAGACTCTATGATTAGCACTAGGTTTAATCAATAAAAGTTAATTATATCCTAAAAAAACAACAGTTTTCTATTAGATTAATCGTTTCAATAAAATAACTACTCGATGTACTTTCCCAGATTTATTTTTTACTTCTATTTCTACCTTTTTTTGATCATGCTTTAAATGCTTCTTCCAGAAGTTTAGTTCCTTTCCACCATATCCATCTATTTTAAGTAATTCATCTCCTTCTCTAATACCTTTTTCATACGCTTCACTAGATTGCACCACATGACTTACTAATATTTTGCCTTCTACCTTTTCTATACCTATTCCGCTAGTAGGAAATTCAAATGGAGTATTAAACTTTTCATTAGGTTTGAAATAAAATAATTTCTTTTCATAATCTAGTACCATGTCAAATCTATTAATAATTTGTGCTCCTAAGATTCCGGTATAATTGGGAGAGCCTGATACTCCTTCTTTGCCTTCTGAAATATCAATTGGTAAATCAGTAAATTCGAAATCGCTGAATCTTAATTTTTCTATAGTTCCTTTCGTATAAGTTGTAGATTTATTCAGCCCTCTTGCCTTGCCTTTAATTGTTTTTCCTGATCTATTTCTAAGATCATTTTTTACAGCATATGGTGTATTAAACAATACACTCATATTTGCACCACTATCAAATAGAAAATTTCCAGTTAGCGTATTACCATCATTTAAAGTAAAGGTTAAATCAATTTGAGGAATAGGTGTTCCATCAAATTTCATTGGAATCTTAGTGTATAAATCCAATCCTGAAATCAAATCACCTTCATTATATAATGTGATCATCTTTTTCTTAAAATCAAAGCTTGTTCGATACTTCCTTAAAACATCATACCCTATGATACCTTGAATTTTTCTACCAGATCGTTGAGAAAGTTTTTGTAAATCTACAAGAACTAAATTCGAGTTATCAAATACGACTGTTCCTATCTTGACAGTTTGATTTGTAGCGATATTATAAGTTTGTGATCCATTTGCACCTTGTGCATTTTGCGAATAATTAGATTTTATATTCAATCTTTGGGCCACCGTACTCTCCAAAACCCCGATCGATGCTCCAGTATCGAACACAAAATCTAAATATTCTTCTTGCTCATTTACTCGTACCTTTATAAAAACGAGGCCGTCTTCTTCAAAAGGTATAGTGGTTACTTGTGCTTTTATGTTAAAAAACACAAGTATGAATAATACTAATAAAATCCTGTTCATTTTTTGATTGTTTTGATCGATGATTATGATTATCCTCCTATTCTAATTTCTATACTATTACCATCATCTCGGCGCGGCATTCTATCTTGCATTTCTTTCATTTTTTTACGCATGATTTCTTCAAATCTAGTTTCAGTTACTTCTTTACCCTTTGTTGGCTCCTCAATTTCTATTTTTTTACTTGGATTTAAAACAATTTTATTACATAAAACTCGCAAGTCTCCATCATTAACCTCCATAATGAGTCCTGGTAAACCCCAATAATTTGCTGGACCATTGTTTACGGGTATTTCTGGCGTATACCATACTACTACTTCAATCTCTTCCGTTTCTGGTTCGGATTTTTCTTCTTCTCCATTAACTCGTATATCCCTAATAATTTCCTGAGTTCTGGTCATGGTCGCTTTATAACAATTATAGTTTCCTATTTTTTTAGTTTCATTAGATAGTTTCCAATTGTAATGGGTTAAAGTATCTTTTACTAAAAACATTTTGCCTAACATATCTCGTTGTGCAACAAACTTCTCTTCCTTTGTATTTTTGAAAAGAATATCTGAGGCTCCAGATCCTGCGATCATTATTTGCATTCCTGAAGCGGGTTGTGGAGCTCCTAAACTTTCTTCTTCCTTATAGACCGATGTTTCTTTATTGAATCGTAGTGTATATTCTTTTTGGAATTGCTTACGCATCATTTCGTGAATTTGCTTCTGCATTTCAGAATTCACCTGTGTACTATCCAATTGTATTTCTAACTTTCTATCCGTACTATAAGTTGCTATCCCTTGAAAATCCTGTGCCGAAATTTTCCCTATAACACACAATGTTATTACTATTATTAATCTTATCATTTTTTATTATTTTAAAAGGGTTTCTAGTTTACGTTTTAGTTCTGTAGCTTCTCCCATTTTCATTCCACCATTTTTATCTCTTATGTAGGGTATACCACCTTCTATATTTTTTACAACACCATTTTTGTCCAGTATAATATTATTAGGAAAAGATTTCATTTCTAACGCATCTGTATATTCTTTTGCATCTATAATATGTCTGAAATCAAACCTATATTTCTTTAGAAATTTTTCTACTTTTTCCTTGGATTCATAGGTCACTGCTACAAAATTTACACGTTCTCCAAAATGTTCTTTTAACTTATTTAATTCTGGCATTTCGTCAATACATGGAGGACAATTAGTAAACCAAAAATTAAGTAATGTTGGTTTTCCTTCTAAATCACTAATATTAATCCGATCCCCTTGTAATGTTTTTAAAGAAGATGCTAACATTTTCTTTCCTTTAAATGATTTGAGTTTTGTTTTCGAATTTACAGCACCATTCAAATCCACATGAAAACCAAAATCATGGATTATCGAATCCTTTCTAAAATCTGTGTCTTTTATCTCAATCTCAACTACAGCTTTTTTATTAATTTTTTTGATTTTATCCTTCATTTTATTCTCTGCTTCCTTTAACTCTTTCTCATCTAATAAGATTCCGTCATGATTTCGATAATATGTAGATTGCGCATGACTAAGAAAAAAAGTAAGAAGAAGAAATAGAGTAGATACTACTAAAGTCCGTGTTTTCATGTTAGTTTTAGTTTTATATGATTTGTACTCTACAAATATGAAAACCAAATGCTAACCAAACCGTTAACCAATGTTAACGAGTGTTAACCAGTTCTTTTTATATCGATTAAGAATCCTATTTTTGAACTATGCAAAAAAAAAGTTACAGAAGTATATTGTATTTTATTGCCTTTGTAATTCTAGTTACATTAAGTATTCAAGTATACTGGAATTTCAAGAATTACGAAGCTAGCAAACAACAATTGATTAATGAAGTACAAATAAGTTTAGATAATGCCGTTGATCAATATTATACCGAATTAGCAGAAAAAAACACTATTGGTTTTTCTTCAGACTCATCAAACATTGGCAATTTTTTAAAGAAAAGTAATTTTTCAAACCTTTTAAAGAAAATAGATTCAGGAAAGGTTGACTTTAAGAGTTATACATTCTCTGAAGGCTTAGATCATAGTGATATAAAAATATATAGAGGTCTTTCTGTAGATAGTATAGATCGAATGGACCATCATCCAAGCTTCTGTATAGATTCATCTAAAACGATCGAATTCCCCGATTTAATAAAGGATATAGAAAATGGTGATTCTAGAAAAAAAGCTTTTGAGCAACTTACATCAAAAATTATAATTTCGATTAATGAAGACTCTCTAAAACTAGAAGTTTTAGATACC